>CBDTUD010000012.1:0-64862 GCA_965363545.1 uncultured Flavobacteriaceae bacterium
TAATTTAAGTCCAGCATCATGACATTTTTTTCCTAAAGTGTTTATTATCTCCGATAAATTTGCTGCTCCTCCCTTCATACCCATAACACCGTCTTCAACTTTAAATAAACCCATTGGCGGAACAGGAATAACGAAATATTCAAATCCGGCTGCTTTTACATCAGCAATCATTGCATCAGCATTCTCAAAAGTTATTGAGCCTTGATGTGTACTTACTGGATTAAGACCAACTTGGTTTAGGTATTCTTTAAAATCGGCAGGAGACATGTTATAGAATTTACCATCGGAATAGCCTGCGGCCTCAATGTTTTTATAGCCGGCATCTGCGACAGCTTTTAGAGTAGCTTTGGCATCGTTACCCATGTCGTTTCGAACGGTATACAAAGCTAATCCTCCAAGTTTTTCTTGTGAAAAAATAGTAGTTGTCGTAAATAAAAAAAGTGCAAGAAAAAATAGTTGAAATTTTGAATTGGTTTTCATATGTTAATATTTATTGTTTTTTAATGGTCAGATGGAATGCCTAAATTTACATTTTCCATTCGATTGGAATTTGTACATGGGCATTTCAAAATAATTTTATTTTATAAAATCTAAATAATTCTCAAAATTGCAAAATTATTTTATAATACGGATTGATAATTGTCAAAAAAATATTGAAATCAACCTTTTTTTAAACAAAAAGTAAAACAAGAGTCAGAAGAATTCCGGCCAAAGTGTAGTAAATTCCTTTTTTAAAAGTTTTGGTTTTAGGAAGAAACATCCAAAAAGAGGAAAGTACGAAGAAAAGTAAAGAAACACCAAAGAAAATATTCAAATAAAACAGAGGGTTTTTTGTGCTCGCTTTATGCAATTTTGTCATTTGATTTAATACATAAGGAAGCTCTTTACTCGTATATTGAGCCATACCGGTAGCTTTATTATACTCTCCATTTTCAAAATAGACTATATCTCCTTCTTCTTTTGCAACTTTAAAATCTTTTTTACGCAACTCTTTACCAAGCTCATTTGATGGTAAATCAGCACTTAATTTTCTTTCAATTTGTACTTCTTTTTTCAAGAACTCTGTATCTCTAAAGATTAATACAATTCCGCTTAAAGCATAAACAGCCATAATTCCAGCCAGAAAGAAACCTAAATACCGATGAAAAATTCGCATATAAAAACTAGTTGATTTTGATTTTTTTGCCATAATGGATAAAGAATTGATTTAGAGAAAACTAAGGTTACTATTATTAATGTATTTTAAGTGAAACGAAGTTTATAAAAAGTTACACTTCATCTTTGACTAAAAGATTTTCGAATGGTTTAATCGCAGTTTTATTTCTTGTATAGAAAAGTTATAGGCTAGCTCTAATTCTGCTTAAAGTTTCTTGGGTAATCCCTAAAAAAGAAGCGATATATTGAAGCGGTATTTTATTTAAAATTGTGGGCTGAACTTTCAACAAATTAAAATAACGTTGTTTTGCAGTTTCAAATTGAAGGGATTCCATTCTTTTTTGAGAGAGTTTTAAAGAACTAGAAAAAAACTCAATATTCAAATTAGCAATTTCAAAATTAGTATTACGATAATTTTCCAAGCCTTTTTTTGAAAGCAAAATAACCTCAGTATCTTCAATAGCTTCTATGATTAAATTGCTTGGAGTTTCATCAAAATAACTGGTTATGGAGAAAAAAAAGTGTTTTTCACCAGCAAACCACTCGGTAATACTCTTACCATTTTTGTAATAAAATATTCGTATAAATCCAGAATTTACAAAATAAATGTGCCTACAAACTTCTCCATAATTAAGAATAAAATCTCCCTTTTTGATTTTTTTTACACTAATATGTTGTGAGAGAATTGCCTTAGTTTCTTCACTGAGTGGACTAATCTCTTCCAATTTTTTAAAATAATCATCAAACATATTAACCAAATAAGTTCTCAAATATACACACTTTTAATAAAGTTCTCGATCGAATTATTATATGACTAATTTTAGATTGAATTTTTTACTACTTTGGGAAAATAATACAATTAAAGGGCTTTTGTGAGTTATAAAAAAATAAAAATTTATTATTAATTTAGCATAACCGTCATTGCTAGCTGAAAAAATCGTTTTTTAAAAAGTATATCCCTTAAGTCAATGCATATATTTCATAGGTAATTTCACTTAATTGTATATCGTTTAGTTGTTCATATACTTTTCTATTTTAAAAGTGCGTAGAAATTATTAAAAGAACAAATTGAAAAGGGACTAACCTTTGAAGAAATTAAAGCCACTTGGCAAAATGATTTAGAGATCTTTACAAGTGTAAGAAATAAGTATCTTTTATATTAATCGTATTGAAAATGTTTTGCAAAAGTTGCACATTTCTATAATAAAAAAGGCCATACATTTCTGTAAAGCCTTCTATTTATTAAGCACCCCCTCTTGGGCTCGAACCAAGGACCCTCTGATTAACAGAGTCTTTTTTCACAAAAAAGTTAAACGAATTTCTGCTTTAAAATACAGATATAGAGTGTTTTAATTCTAAATGTGCCATGTATTTTATTTAGTTATTTATAAATAGGACGTAGGGTGAAGCTAGAAACTCAATACTTTATTGAATTAAAACTAATTTAACCCTACGATTTTATTGTGGTTGAAATTAATAATTTGCATTTACCGTTACCTCAACTGTTTTTGCAATATTTGTTGAAGGTTTACCACTTTTAAAAGCTATTTTGTAATCGTTTAAAGTCAAATTAAACTTAGAAATTAAAGCTATTTTACCGTCAGTTATGCTAATTGTTGCTTTTTCGTTTATAGCATTTGTAACGCCATTAATGGTTAAATCACCAGTAACATCAATAGGATAGGAACCATCTTTTGTAAAATCCACTTTTGAAAGATCTGTAATTTTACCTACTAGTTTCGCTTTTGGATTTGTTTTGGTATCTAAAAACTTTTTACTGTTAAAATGCTCTTGCATTAAAGATTTTTCAAATTCAAAACTTTGCATTGGAACAGAAAATATAAGATCTCCAGTACTTGTTTCAATAGTACCTACCGCCTTGTAATTATTGGCTTCAATATCCTCTGCAGGTGTTGTTGAAAAGAATTTAAAATGTGTTGTTGAACTTACTAATTTTTGAGCCGAAGCTGTTATTGAAGTTAGTGAAATTACCACTACTGCAAGTATTGAAAAGATTGTTGTTTTTTTCATTTTAAAAAATTTTAATTTATTATTTATGGAATTATTTATTCGACACTATGTCACTTTTTTCTATAATTACGTTTTCATACATATCTAAATCTGTATCAAAAGAAGCACCTGCGCGAATGACACCCTTTATTGTAATTTGGTCTCCAATTTTAATGTTTAGAGTATTGGCATTCGCTTCTGGTGTAAAAGTGCAACTTACACCGGCTTTGTCTGAATCAGCTTTTAAAAGGATTACTTTTTGATTGTTAAAATCTTCCGAAATTTTGGAAACTACACCTGTTATTTCAAGCACTTTTGATTCACCATTCTCAGCTAAATATTTAGTATTTGCTTTTTGAGCATCGGTTAAATATTCGTTTACAATTTCGCTAGCATTATAGCTAAAGTCAGTTTTGGTATTTTGTACATCCCTTGCTGGTTTGTTGAACATATAATATGCAATACCACCGCTAATTACAATTCCCACTACCATGAGCAAGAATACAATTTTTAAAATTTTCTTTTTTGTTGTCATTTTCAGTTACTTTATTTGGATTAACTGAATGAATAGACTTTAGTACTATTATTTCCTGACAAAAAAATAATTATTTTTTTGTTTCTTTTGATGGAATCCTTTATTTATTAGGCGTAAGTATGATTTTTTTTCTAATTAATTTAAACCGCTTTTTACTATTGGGAAATTATTTTCTTCCCATTCTTTAATGCCATATTGTAAATTATAAACCTTTTTATAGCCGTTTTTAATTAATATCTCAACAGTTTTTTTGCTTCTGTAGCCCGTTCTGCAATACACATAAATTGGTTTATCTTTTGGCAACAAAAGCAAATTATCTTTAAAACTAAAGGAATAATAATTTAATTGATCGGCTTCTTTTAAATGACCACTTTCAAATTCGTAAAGTGTACGAACATCGAGTAATACGCCATTTTTCTTGGCGATTAAATTTTTAAAATCCGTTGAATTCACATTTTTTATTGCAGCTTGCTGTGCATTTGCAAAAAATACCATAGTTAGCATAACTATGGTAGAAAATAGATTTTTCATAGATTATAATTAGGTTGTTGAATGGCGAAAAAAAGAATTGGAAAGGCTTTAGAAAGATTGAATGCTCCCCTAACAAAAAAAAACAATTTTAAATTGTTCTATTTTTGTAATTGCTTCAGAATTTGTTCCTTTCTTTCGGTAGAAAGTTTCAAGGTTTTTTTTGTTGGTTGATGAATTTCAGCGATACTTTTTTCAATAATTTCACTTTGGGTTTCATATGCCGAACATTGACTACAAACAGCAGTATGCATTTTTAATTGAATTTTTTCTATCGTAGATAACTTAGTAATCAATCTTTTTTCAATTAATTCAGTAGCTTTTTTACAAGAAAGCATTATTATATTCATCATTTTTTTCATTCGCTTAACCATTTTAGTTCGATACATTTCTTTAACAATAGCTTAGCCCTGTGGCTTATTTGCCAATAATTAGACATTGTGATTTGTAGTTCCTGACAAATATCCGCACTTTTTTTGTCTAAAATGTATTTAGATTGAATGATAAACTGCCAATTTTCTGGTAGATTTTTAATACATGCCAAAAGGATACTGTTAAACTCGGGATTGTCTAACCAATGTTGTTCTCCTGAATCAGTTTCTTTTTTCCATTTGTCATGTTCATCAAAAAATCCATCCGTTGTTTTTATTTGTTGTACATAATCATCCGCAGAAATAACAAATTGTTTTGATTTTTTTCGGTAATAATCAATGATTTTATTGTTTAAAATGGAAAAAAGCCAAGTTTTTGGTTGGCTTTTACCCTTAAAGGAATCTATTTTATGATAGGCGGAAACAAAAGTGTCTTGCACTAAATCTTCAGCAGTTTCTTTAGAAGATGTTTTATGATATGCCCAAGAAAAAAGTTCATCGCTAAATTGGGCAACCCAATTTTCAAACATACCTTTTGTAGTTACATTGGTTTCTTCCATTAATTAAATGTTGTGATGATAAATATAGCATTTTTATGATTTTGAAGATATGTATTTCTATAATTAAATTTACAAGCGATAATTTAATTTTAAAAGGTGGTGCTTAAGTTTAATCCAAATCACGTTGAGTCAGGTACGATTCTGTAAACTCCGCCAAGGCATACCAAACTTCCTCTTTGCCTTCCGTAATTTAAGGAAACTCTCGCGCTGTTTCTGTTATAACTACCGCCAAAATTAAAATAATGGATTTTTTTTATTTACTTGCCATAATTTTGCAAATAAAGATACTTTCAAAAGAGAAAAAATCTAGATTGATTCAATGTGCGTATTAAGAAAGCTGTTTTAACAATTAGTAATTTTCTCTTAATTCGTAATATTCGATTACGTTAACCACTTTATGGTGGTTTTTAAATTCATTAAAAATAAGAGCAATATAAGCATCTGAAATCTCTTTATACACCTTTGATTTAGGATGAATTTCGTCATACCAATACCGGCCTTTCTTTTTATGATCTTTCCTTTCGAGGTAATTCGTGAATCCTCTGCTATCGATGTGATATATGTTATCGAATTCTTTTCCAAGCTCAATAATCATTTCATTAAAATCAAAAATCAAAGCCATTATAATATCTTGCTGAGTTTGTTGGTCTAAAATTCCTTTCATCATTAAAGGTTCTTTTATCCATTTTCCGTTTTTTGTAAACATACTTTTACCAAATTTTTCTTTAAAACTTGGAATGGAATAATCATAACCTTGGGTAATAATAATTAATTCTTTAAAATGTTCTTCATCCAATTTTCTTAAAGACTCAATGAGTATTTTATACTCTAATTTTAAAGAAACCAACCATCGATAATATCCTTTATTAATATATCTTCTTCCATTTACAATTTGCTTTAAAGTCAAACTATCTACCTTTCCTTTCAATTCTGGTAGAATATCCAAATAATCATGGTATTCTTTAGGGCAAAAAGTGGCACTGCACATCGAAACTGGTTTAGAATTACTACGAAGAACCACATATTCGCTAAAATCAATTAAAAACGGTGAAGACGCTTCTATTGGATTCATATTTATAAAACTTGCTAAGCGATAGTCCCCTAAAATATCGTTTCCTCCTCCACTCAGAATAAATACATCCGGTTTTAACTTTAAATACTCTATTTGATATTGGTGGTTTGAAACCATATTAGAAACCCAATCGCCGGCAGAAGCCATACTATAAATTGCCAAGCTTTCATTTTTCATCAGATTATCGGTAACATCATTTAAAAAAACGGGATATTCAAACCAGGAGTCACCTTCCATTAAAACGATTTTGTGGTTAGGATACTTTTCCGAATTTCTAAATCCATTTCTTATTTTTTTACCAAACTCTTTTGTTTTTTTCTTATGAGCTTTTTTATTCAACATTCCTAATGTACCTTCAGAAGCATCGGTTTGATTTAGGATTTTGGCATCCATTCCATCGAATATAGATTGTGAAATTTTATTAATACGATTAAGATCTATCTCCCCTAAATTTTCGCAAAGCATTCTCCAGTTGTTGTCATTTATATTAAAAAAACTTATCGGATTTTGCCATAATGAATCTAATAATTTTTCAGATGCTACATTTTCAGAACTAATTTGTTCTTGACCTATAGATTTATTTCCAATTAATAGTAGAAATAAGAATATAAATGGAAGATTTTTAATATAACAGATCATTTTAAGTTTAGTTTATATTGGTTTATTTACAGTAGTTTAATAAGAGTTTATCCATGTTCATATATTGGAATTTTATTCGATATTATTAGCTTCTGTTCAAATCTTTTTTCCTCCGTTAAAAATTTCTAAGCATTTGACCCCTTCCTTCAAACCTTCAATCTGCTCATATATATATCATAAATCAGCAGATGCATTGCGACATTAACTTTCAATAATTATTATAGAGTTTAATCTCTTGATTTAATATATATCAAAAAAATTTCAGCAAAACAGAACATGTATTCTTGGTCATCAATTTATATGGTTAACTTATTAGGCGTTAACAATGCCTATAACTTACAATAAAAATAAAAAAGTAATGAAATTTTTAATATTATCTTACTAATTAATAGCTGGCAAAGAAAGTTAAATAGAAATCGAAAAATACAACAAAACTTTCCGGCTTGATCATTCAAATTTAGTCAGAATTAATGGCACTAGGCTTTGAGTCAAAATAGCAATTTTGCTTGAAATAAGATAATAGAATTGATAAACACCACTATGAATTGATTGCTAAGCGAAGTTGATTATTTCCATAATTACTTCTGTTTCCGATAAAAAATCATAATAAAGTGAAAGAAATTTTCATCATCTGCGTAGTAAGATTTGAATGCAGATTAAGAAGATCTGTATTAATAATTTAAATTTTATATATCATGAAAAAATTAGCAATTTTTACAATTATTACGGTTTTTGCAGCAGTAGGTTTAACAGCTCAAAACAAAGATCAAGATAAATTAAAATTACGAGATGGTTCGTGTTTGGATTTGTATGATAGTAATTTAGTGACTTGTGACAGATTACTTTTAAAAGATGGTTCAGGTTCGCAACGCGATACTGATAAAACAAAAGGTAAATCAGGAAACAATGGGGATAAAGATCGTAAACAATTACGTGATGATACTTGTTTAACTTTAGATGGGTTTGTACCTCAATTTTTAAACTTGTTCAATAGATTTAAAAAATAAGTAAATTAACTATCAAGGAGAAATCCTGATTAAATTAGATATAATATTATGAAAAATTTGAAAATCCAATGTTGTACCTATGTTGTACACAGTGCATAAAAAAAGACCTTACATTTCTGTAAAGCCTTCTATTTATTAAGCTCCTCCTCTTGGGCTCGAACCAAGGACCCTCTGATTAACAGTCAGATGCTCTAACCAACTGAGCTAAGGAGGAATTTAATTTCCGTTTTCGGTGTGCAAATATAATCGTTTTTACTTTTCTTGCAAACGAATTTTAAAAAAAAATGTAAAAAATTTATATCTCTTTTTTATTCTAAAAAATCACTAGTTCTATCTACTTAAAAACCAAACAAAAAGCCTTTACAATTACTGTAAATAGCTTTTGTTTCTATGGTAATAATCAAAGCCTATAGAGCGCTTAAAGCGACCATGCTCAAAGCAAAAATTGAGAAAGTCATTATAGCTGGAAGTTCGAACGAAAATAATTTCTCTATACCGGAAAGGAAGGATGGTAAAAATCTGGTTCTTCGCTTGATGCATCAGCTTTTAATGCCATAAAACCAGTAACGACAGTTAAAATTGTTGCAATAACCATTCATGATTTTTTAGATGTTAGTAAAAAAAAGAGGTTGCAATTTGATTGCAACCTCTTTTTTTATGCTTTCCGTATACTTTTATTTTGTTCCGATAATATGTAATTCCGTAAATTCTTTCGTTACAATAATAGTATTATCGCCATTTAATTTTACATCCGAGAATTTCATTATTTCATTATCGATTTCGATTCTTTCTATTTTGAATGGCAAACCAATCAAATTTATTTTAAAAGTTTCATATGGAGTTATATATTTTCCAGATTTAAATTGTTGAATGATCAATGCATTTTTCTTACCATTCAAATTGAAATTTCTTAAACTATATCTTCCCTTTATATAATCGTACCCGTCATTAGCATCTTCATAAACTTGTGATTTTTCATTTCCTGCTTTATAGTAAACATCCAACATCAACTCTTCAATTTCTTTCTCTCCAACATACTGTTGCACAGGATATTTTGGGATAATAGCACCCGATTTTACAAAAATTGGCATACTATCTAAATCAGCGTCTACCCATAATTCTTGCCCACCTATAACCAATTCATTATCCCAGAAATTATACCATGTTCCTTCAGGAAAATACATACGTCTTCCTTTAGCATTTGCTTCAGTAATTGGGCATGTAAGTATTTTTTCACCAAATACGAATTCATCATTTCTGTAATGCGTATGCGTATCGTTTTGATCGAAAAGCACTAATGATTTTAAAATCGGAATTCCTTCATTAGCATATCTCCAAAAAGCAGTATATAAATAAGGTAAAAGTTGGTACCGGATTTCGATAAATTTTCGAACAATATCCGTAATGTTTGTGCCAAAAGTCCATGGTTCTTGATCACCATGATCACCTGAAGAGTGCGTTCTGCAAAATGGGTGGAAAATTCCTAACTGAATCCAACGTGCAAAAAGTTCACCATTTGGTTGCTCAGCAAAACCTCCAATATCTGATCCTACAAAAGAGAATCCTGACATACACATACGTTGTGCCTGCAAATTCGCGATGCTCAAATGCTCCCAGGTAGCAACATTATCACCTGTCCAAGTAGAAGTATATCTTTGTGTACCCGAATATGCTGCTCTCGTAATTACGAAAGGTCTTTTCGGGTAAGAGAACTTTTTCAAACCTTGGTAGGTTGCTCTTGCCATTTGCATACCATAAATATTATGTGCTTTTCGATGACTGCATCGATGTCCGTCGTAATCGTGTCGCACATCGTTTGGAAATGTTTTTCCCGGCACATCCATAACAGCCGGCTCATTCATATCATTCCAAACACCTTTTACACCTATATCTTCTATTAGTTCTTTAAACAAACCAGACCACCATTCTCTAACTTCTGGATTTGTAAAATCAGGAAAATAACACTCTCCCGGCCATACTTTTCCTCGCATATATGGACCATCGGCACGCTTGCAAAAATAATCTTTGTCTAAAGCTTCTTTAAAAATTGCATAATCATTATCAATTTTTATTCCTGGATCAATAATGGCGATGGTTTTAAAACCATCATCTAACAATTCTTTCACCATTCTTTTTGGGTCAGGAAAATGTTCTTTATTCCAAGTAAAACAACGAAATCCATCCATGTAGTCAATATCCAAATAAATGGCATCACAAGGTATTTTAAGTTCTCTGAATTTTGCCGTTACTTCTTTCACATTCGACTCTGGATAATAACTCCATTTACATTGATGGTATCCTAAAGTCCATAACGCCGGTAATTGATGCGGTTTACCAGTTAAATCCGTGTAATTTGAAACAACATCAGACATTTGAGGGCCATAGATAAAATAATAATTCATCTCACCACCTTGCGCCCAATAACTGGTGATATTTCTTCTTTCATGACAAAAATCAAAGAAAGAACGAAAGGTATTGTCAAAAAACATTCCGTATGCTTTTTTATGATGTAAACCAATATAAAACGGAATAGCCTTATACAAAGGATCACTGTCTTTTTTATACGCATAAGAATCTGTCACCCAATTTTCAAAACGTTTTCCTTTTAAATTGATATGTACAGGTTTATCCCCTAAGCCATAATATGCTTCGCTATCTTGCGATACTTTTGACATTTTAACCACATCACCACCAAATTCATAACTCTCTTCCCAATGAAAACCAAGCTCATCTTCACAGATTAACTTTCCATCTTTTGCGTCAAATAGTGATTTTCGCATATCAACTTTCGCGATTTTACAAATCAATTTGGTGGTCGTAATCACATAAAAATCATCCTCTTCGGTTAATTCCAAATGATTAAAACCTCTACTTGCATATTTTGTAATGGCGTATGAAAAATCCTTTTCAAAAACAGATTTTGTGGTATATCGAAATCTCAAAACACTATCTCGTTGCACAGTAACCTGCAATACTACATCATTATCAGAAGTAAAATAAAACGTGTCAACATCTTTTCGGTAAGAGATTATTTTTGATGGAAATAAATTTCCTTTGTACTCTAATTCAGTATTTAAAATCATATTTTTTTCTAAAATTTACGCAAGCTGCAAACCTACTAAAATTATCAATTTTTTAAACGAATTAAATACAAAAAAAGTGCCTGTAATTTTATCTAATTAATAAAATTACAGGCAAGAAATGTAAAATTTAACAAAAAACAGGTCTATTCGTACTGAAACATTACAATTCCAAGAGGTGGAAGGGTAACATCCGCAGAATAAGGTTTTCCGTCACGCTCTTTTTTTACTACTTTTATTTTACCTGAATTACCAATATCACTTCCAAAATATTTTTTAGAATCACTATTCAAAACTTGTTTTAAACTTCCTTTTCTAGGCAACCCAATTTTATATGCTTCTCGCACAACGGAAGTGAAATTACAAACAACAATAAGGTCATTTATTTGATCGTGTCCTTTACGGATAAAAGAAATAACTGAATTTTCATGATCTCCATAATTTATCCATTCAAAACCTTCCGCGCTAAATGCTTTTTCGTACAAAGCAGGTGTATTTTTATAGAAAGTATTTAAATCCTTAAAGAAGTCTTGCAAGCCTTTGTGAGGCGCATATTGCAACAAATGCCAATCTAAACTTTTAGAAAAATCCCATTCAGATGATTGTCCGAATTCACCACCCATAAACAATAATTTTGTTCCTGGATGTGCAAACATATACCCATACAATAATCTTAAGTTTGCAAATTTTTGCCATTCATCACCTGGCATTTTATTCAATAGAGATTGTTTGCCATAAACTACCTCGTCATGAGAAAGCGGCAGCATGAAATTTTCGGTAAATGCATAGGCCAAACTAAAAGTAATTTCATTTTGATGGTGTTTTCTATAAATAGAATCTTTTGAAAAATAATCTAAAGTATCATGCATCCAACCCATCATCCATTTCATGCCAAAACCTAAGCCTCCAAATTCAACAGATTTTGTTACTCCGGTAAAAGCTGTAGATTCTTCTGCGATAGTTTGTATTCCATCAAAATTTCTATACACTTCTTGATTGAATTCTCTTAAAAAAGACATTGCCTCCAAATTCTCTCGCTCACCATACATATTTGGCTCCCATTCACCGTCTTCTCTAGAATAATCTAAATATAACATCGATGCAACCGCGTCAACACGCAACGCGTCAACATGGTATTTATCTAACCAAAAGAAAGCATTACTTATTAAAAATGAACGAACTTCATTTCGCCCATAATTAAAAATTAAGCTCTTCCAATCGGGATGATATCCTCTTTTCGGATCCGGATGTTCATATAAATGACTACCGTCAAAAAAGCCCAATCCGTGATCATCAGATGGGAAATGTGAAGGTACCCAATCTAAAATAACACCGATATCATTTTGATGCAGTTTATCCAATAAATTCATAAACTCCACAGCCGTTCCAAATCTCGAAGTCGGTGCAAAATATCCAACCAATTGATAGCCCCAAGAAGGATCGTATGGATATTCCATCACCGGCATGAACTCTACATGTGTAAAATTCATCTCTTTTAAATACGCCACTAATTTAATTGATAACTCATTGTATGACAAAAAGGTGCCGTCTTCATTTCGCATCCAAGAACCTAAATGAACTTCGTATACAGAATACGGTTTATCCAATCCGTTTTTATCTTTTCGATAAGACATCCAAGCTGCATCTTTCCATTTATGACCGTTGATATCTGCAATAATAGAGGCTGTATTTGGTGGATTTTCGCAAGCCAAAGCGTATGGATCTGCCTTTTCAGTCTCTACATTATTATGAGATTTTATTTTGTATTTGTAACGCATTCCCAATTGTGCATCAGGAATAAAACCTTCCCAAATACCTGAACCATCCCAACGAACATTCAACTGGTGTTGCTTGTCATTCCAATAATTAAAATCTCCTATTACTGAAACTGATTTTGCCGATGGTGCCCAAACAGAAAAATAAGTCCCTGAAACACCATCTAAGGTTATGGCATGTGACCCAAATTTTTCGTAAAGTCTAAAATGTTTGCCCGATTTAAAAAGGTTGATGTCGAAGTCTGAAAACAGACTGTGTATTTTTACGTGTGCCATAAATTTAATGATTAATGATATTTGAAATTCCTTTTAGAGGAATTATCGCCCATTGGGGACGAGAATTTAGTTCATAACCAATTTCATAAACCGCCTTTTCTAATAAGCAGTATTTTAAAATAAAAATGCGTTCTTGGTTATATCCGATATTTAAATTTGCATTTTGAATCGCTTCTGTATAGGTTTCTAAAAAGACACCGGTAAGATAGCCATATAATAATTCAGCAGCCTCAAATAATTTTTCTTGCGGTTGCTTATAGTGTTCTTTATTGTTAAAAACAGTTGCATATATTGCATAATGGAAGGATCTAAATAATCCTGCAACATCTTTTAATGGAGGCTGTTTTACTTTTCTATCACGAATGGTACTTTCAGGTTCTCCTTCAAAATCAATAATATAAAAATCATCGTCTTTTACTAAAATTTGTCCCAAATGATAGTCACCATGTAAACGAATTCGTTCTCCTTTTAATTTCGTCCAATCAAATTTGATAAAACGTTTTCTGATAGTATTTTTCTTATCTAAAAATTCTTGTGCCAATTCTAAGGCCAATCCATCTAATTTGTGCAAATTATTTTCAATCGTATTTAAGCGATTTTGAAATTGATATACCAACCTATTTTTCAACCAAACTTCATAATCTCCATTAAAATACGTTGGAGTGAATGTGGTGTCTTCAAATTCAGATCCCAAAACAATATGCATTTCTGCCGTTCTGGTTGCTAAAGTTTGCAGTTTTAGCAGTAAACTCAAACCAACCCAATCAATTATTTCTGGTGGAACATCACTAATTTTTAAGCGAGTAAACATCTCAACTTTTGGCAAAGTACTACTATTGATCTGTTTTCTATCAAGATTCAAAAATACTTGATGCAATTCTTTTAACATATACTCCCATGCATCACCTTGATTTGGAATCAATTCTTGCATTAAAGCGATCGTAATATTGACATTCTCGCAATCAATAATATTTATACTACCTTGATAGGTAGGTGTGTTTTTAAAATTCTTTTTAACTGTTAAGAATCTGCTCATTTCGTAATCCGGATTCTTATCTGCAAAAATTCTTCTAAAAAATTTTAATACATATTTTTCATTATAAACAATCGAAGTATTACTTTGTTCTAGACCCATAAATCTAGAGGTTTCATAAGCCACATTTACAAACTTATCACTTTTATGATATTGCACTTTGGTAGTATCGTTTGGTTCAGCGTGTAAAATTCTTTCAAAAACTAACTTTCGAAATGCTTCTAAATTGATAGCATCAATGATATAACCTTCTTGTCCTTGAATACTAATTGGAAGAATTCTATCTTGCTGTGCAAAATTCTCATCCGTAACGAAAGCTATTGGTAAAAAATAATGTTGGTAAAATGCTTCTTCAAAGTCAATTTCTAAAATAAGACCAAAATAAACTTCGCCCTTTTGTTGAATTCGGAAATATTCAGAAAGTTCTATATATTTAATCTTACTGGCTTTTCCGCCAAACCAACGTTGCTTGTAAATATAATCTACCAAAACCTCAGAAAGAAAGGCCTTTACGAATTTTTCATTTTCGAGAAGATCCTCCCAATTCACATCAAAATTATAAGGAGTTGTTAAGGTGATTTGATCTACTTTTTCAGACATATTATTTTTTTATCTTAAAAATATGAAATGGCATAGCGGGATGCAATCGTACAAAATTCCATTCTTCATTCCATTCGTACGTATGATCGGTAATTAAATCGGTTACTTTAACATTGTGACCGTGCCAAACACCCAAATCTGATAAAGGTAATTGTAACATCCCTTGCTGCATATTATAGGCATCTAAATTAACAACAATCAGCACTTCATTGGTTTTGTTTTCATCCCATTTATAAAATGCAATTAATTTGTCATTATCAATATGACAAAATTTAATATTATTGGTTTGTTGCAGCGCTGTTTGTGCTTGACGTACTTTATTAACTTTTCCGATAATGTTGGTAACCCAGTTTTCTTTAGTCCAATCATAATGGGCAATTTGAAATTTTTCAGAATTTAAATATTCTTCTCTTCCAACAATTGGTTCGCTAATCATTTGTTCGTAAACCGGACCATAAATACCTGTATTGGAACTTAAGGTTGCCGCCAAAACATAGCGCTGAATATGTTGAGATTCATTGGCATGTTGCAAGTGAAACGGATTGATATCAGGTGTATTGGGCCAAAAATTCGGACGCATATATTCTTTTTGTTCGGTTTTGGTTAATTCATCCATGTATTGGATTAGCTCCTGTTTCGATTCCCGCCACGTGAAATAGGTATAGGATTGTGTGTACCCTTCAAAACCTAATTGCTGCATCACTTTTGGCTTGGTAAATGCCTCTGCCAAAAAGATAACATCAGGATATTTTTTCTTTACTTCACTTATAATCCAGTTCCAAAAATAAAACGGTTTCGTATGTGGATTATCGACTCTAAAAATTCGAATTCCGCAATCGATCCAATGCCACAAAATATCCAAACATGCGTTCCAAAGGTTTTTATAATCTTCGGTTTCGAAATAAAGAGGTAAAATATCTTGGTATTTTTTAGGTGGATTTTCGGCATATTGAACCGTACCATCAGGTCGCCACTTAAACCATTGCGGATGTTCTTTCACCCAAGGATGATCGGGTGCAGCCTGCAAAGCATAATCCATTGCAATTTCAACACCTAGCTTTTTTGCTTTTTTTACTAAGTCTTTAAAATCTTTTAAAGTCCCTAATTCCGGATGGATATCTTTATGACCTCCAAATCGAGAACCGATTCCCCAACAGGATCCAACATCACCTTCATAGGCTGTAGTTGTATTATTTTTTCCTTTTCTATTTACTTCCCCAATAGGGTGAATTGGAGGGAAATACAGAGTGTCAAAACCCATTTCTGCAACTCGAGGTAATAATTTTTCACAATCTTTAAACGTACCGTGTTTTCCATTTTCAGGTGATGCGGACCGTGGAAAAAACTCATACCAAGTGCTAAAAAGTGCCTTTAATCTATCCACATAAACCTTATGGTCTGATGATGTGTTCGCTAAAGGTTTTATCGGATATCTCATAAAAATATCCTTGAGCTTTTCGCTTCTTGCCGCCTCGACTGCTTCGTGATATTTATTTTCATCGGCAAATAGAGTTTCTAAAAGTTTTAGATAAATCTTTTCAGCCGGAGTCACTTTATTTTCTATTTCTTTAAGGATTCCTGCACCTTCTGTTAGTTCAGAATTTACATGCTGATTGTCCTCAATTTTTCGAATAATACCGTGTTGCCAATTCAAGGCATGGTCTACCCAACCTTGAACTTTATAGGTATAAAAACCTTGTTTTAAAACTGTGAAACTGGCTGACCACTGATCTTCCCAATGCGGTTGCATTCTCACTTCCTGCCATTTTTTTTCATCTTCATGTTTAAATAAAACAGATGCTTGAATGATATCATGACCATCACAAAGCACATCAGCACTTACCGCAACACTTTGATTAACAACTCTTTTAACCGCTAAATCAGAACCACTTACTTGGGGTAATACATGATTAATTACAACTCTTTTTTGATTTTGCATGAACTATATTAATTTCGAGAAAAATAAATTTTTAAATAACGAATCCTTTAGGAATTACCGCTCCTTTTTTTATCACCACTATACCATCTCTTACACAATAAGTATCTGTTTCTACATCTTTTAAATGAGAACCACCGTTGATTCGAACATCATCGCCAATACGACAGTTTTTATCCATAATGGTGTTTTTGATGAAACATCTTTCTCCTATTCCCATAATGATGCTAATCTTATTTGTTTCAATTTCTTCTAATGATTCATAATAATCACAACCCATCATATAAGTATTTATGACAGTAGACTCTTTGCCAATTCTTGAACGAATTCCGATAACCGATCTTTCAATTTTACTAGCTTGAATAATACAACCTTCAGCAATAATTGTTTTCACTAAAGAAGTACCCGAAATTTTTGAAGTTGGTAGCATTCTGGCTCTTGTATATACTCTTTGATTTGTATCGTATAAGTCAAATTTCGGAATATTATCTGTCAAACCTAGATTCGCATCAAAAAAGGAATCAATATTACCAATGTCTGTCCAATATCCTGTAAATTGATAACTTACAACCTTATGTTCATTGATCGATTGTGGGATAATTTCTTTACCGAAATCATTCGTGTCCGGATTTTTCATCAATTCAACAAGTAAATCTCTGTTGAAGATATAAATCCCCATAGAGGCAAGATAATTACGCCCTTCATTTTTCATTTCATCACTTACTTCTGAAGTCCATTCAGGTAATAAACTAGCATCTGGTTTTTCTATAAAGGAAGTAATTACATTTTTATCATCCGATTTTAAAATACCGAAAGAGGTGGCGTCTTTTGCGTTAACCGGAATTGTAGCAATAGATATTTTAGCTTTGCTTTTAACATGTTCTTCTACCATCAAATTATAATTCATTTGATACAATTGATCTCCAGATAAAATTAAGGCATAGTCAAAATCATGCTGTAAAAAATGATGCATGCTTTGTCTTACCGCATCAGCGGTACCTTGAAACCAACCTTCATTATGAGGAGTTTGCTCGGCCGCTAAAACATCGACAAAAGCTTTACTAAAAAAGCTGAAATGGTATGTGTTTTTTATATGTTTGTTTAGAGAAGCTGAATTAAACTGTGTCAAAACATACATTCGTTTGATCTCTGAATTTATACAATTGGATATAGGAATATCAACCAATCGATATTTTCCCGCAATGGGAACTGCAGGTTTGGATCTCGATTCTGTTAGAGGATAAAGTCTAGATCCTTGACCACCTCCTAATATAATTCCTAACACTTTCTTCGTGAACATATCTTAATGTTTTAATGATTTGTATAAAGATAAATATTCTTGCTCGAATTTCCTCGAAGAATACTTAATTTCGAAACACTTTTTTTTATTTTTAAATTCAATTTAAAATCTAAAAATCACCTTTACTATCAAAGTAAAGATTTATATAATTCTTCAACTTGTTTGGCGATAGCAATCCAATCAAAAGTTTCTTCCACTCTTTTTCTTCCATTTTCTGCCATCTTATCGCGCAACGGCTTATCATTGATTAATGTATTGATTCCATCTGCCAAATCTTTAGCAAACTTATCAGGATTAACAGGTTCAAATGGCGCAATTTTTTGTTGTTCTAATGGAACTAAAATTCCGGTTTCACCAGGAATAACAACTTCTTTTATGCCCCCAACAGCACTCGCAACAACCGCTGTTTTGCAAGCCATCGCTTCAATATTAATAATTCCGAAAGGCTCATAAATCGAAGGACAACAAAAAACATCGGCATGAGAATACAATTGAATCACCTCTTTTTTAGGTAACATCTCATCTATCCAAATAATATTTTTTCTGGTTTTTTTCACCTCGTTCACGCTATCTTCCATTTCTTTTGCAATCTCTGGAGTATCCGGCGCCCCAGCACATAAAACAATTTGCGTTTCCGGATCGATATATTTAATAGCATTTACTAAATAAATAATTCCTTTTTGTCGCGTAATTCTTCCAACAAAAAGCACGTAGGGTTTTGCAGTATCAATACCATATCTTTCGAGAGTTGAAGTTTCATTCGTAACGACATACTCTTGCAAATTGATACCATTATAAATTACTTTTATCTTTTCAGGGTCAACATCAAAATATTGCAATACGTCTTCTTTCGTCTCTTTGGAAACTGCAATGATAGCATCTGCCATTTCTATCGCCGTTTTTTCGACCCAAGATGACGCATCATAACCTCTACCTAATTGCTCTCTTTTCCAAGGTCGTAATGGCTCTAAAGAATGTGTTGTTATCACCAAAGGAATACCATAGCATAATTTCGCTACGATTCCTGCGAATTGCGCATACCAAGTGTGACAATGTACAATATCGGCATCAATCGGATCGGCATTCATTTGAATACCAGTACTTAATGTTTGTAAAACTGCTTTCAATTTTGGATCGCTCTTGTCGAATACAGGATTATCATACGGAAACCCTTTTACTGTTAAGTTATCCGTTTTTTCATTTTGATCACCAAAACAACGCACATCAACTTCCATTAATTTTGCTAATTCTGTCGCCAAATACTCGACATGAACTCCTGCTCCACCATAAACATATGGGGGAAATTCTCTTGTATAAAAAAGTGCCTTCATAAAATATGTTGCTTTTAATTCTTAACTATTTTTTATAGATGCAAAATTAGTTAGCTATATAAAATAAGCTTTGATTTCTAAGCTTTTTTTATCTATTAAAATTTCGACCTATATCCAAAAAAATAAAGCCCTGTGAAACAGAAGCTTAACTATTAATTATTTCTTAGTCAAGATATAAAAATAATTTGAAATAATAAAAAAACCATTATTGTTTTTTATAGAAATAATGAATTAGTTTCGTATTAAATCTTTGTTTCGAAAAAATCAATAGTTTAGGAAGTGGGTAAGTCATTTTTGGAATTTTTCCAATATTGTGGTTTGGTATTTTCTGAAGTCTGATTCCAGTAATTTTGATTGACAATATGCTCGCCATCGATTGTTTTTAACCTTCGTTGAAAAACATATACAGTCGGGTTAAAAACCATATCGGTCACGGCGATAGTGAATAATTGTGGGTCCTCTTCATTTTTTATTTTATCTTCCTCGATGATAACCTCAAAACCATTTACTTCTAATAGTTTTTTTAGGAAATCTTTTCTTTCTTCAGCGATTCCTTTTTCTACAAAAGTTACTCTGGTTTCACCGATACTTCCAAATGAATGTTTTCCTTCTAATGCCATAACAACTGCTTAAAATATCTTTTTATAGATTGCTTATTTCAAAAATATAATCATAAATCGGACTATACAATCCGATGGATAAAACGCCGATTACTGCTAAAATTAAGCCTAATTTCATGTAAATTTTGTTTTCAAAATACGGTATTGGATTTTCACTTCTTCGCAAAAACATGGCTCTAACCACTAATAAATAATAGTATAAAGATATGGTTACGTTCACCACTGCGATAAATACCAAGACATAATACCCTTTACTTGCCGCTGCAGTAAACAAGAAAAACTTACCAAAAAATCCTGCAACGGGAGGAATTCCTGCCAAAGAAAATAATGCCAACAACATTACCAAACTCAATTTAGGATTCGTGCGATAGAGTCCGTTATAATCGTCTCTATTTTCTTTTCCGCTGTGCAATGAAATCGATTGTACCACACCAAATGCAGCGAGGTTTGTAAACACATAAATAGTTACAAAATAAATAACTGTAGATGCACCTAATTGATCATTTGCAATAAAACCCAAAAGGATAAAACCTGCTTGAGCGATAGAAGAAAATGCCAAAAATCGTTTCATATTTTGTTGTCTTAAAGCAAATAAATTCCCCATGAACATGGTTGCTACAGCAACGATATATAATAGATTTTGAATGATTTCTTCAAATGTTTGCATGACCGTGAACAAAATAATCATTAAAACTACGACAGCAGAACCTTTAGAAATAACCGATAAATAAGAGGCAATTCCAATCGGAGCTCCTTCGTACACATCGGCAGTCCAAAAATGAAATGGCACTAATGAAATTTTAAATGCCAAACCACTAAAAAATAAAACGAAGCCCAACAAACTCAAATTGGAGTAGCTTAAGACATTCGCCATTTCTTCAAAATAAATCGTTCCGGTAGTAGCGTATAATAAAGAAACTCCAAAAATTGAAGTACCCGATGCTAAAGCAGCTGACAAAATAAATTTGATTCCTGCTTCCGCAGATTTTCTTTTGGAAGTTTCAAAAGCCACTAATGCTGCAACCGGCAAAGCAGAAAGTTCTATGCCTAAAAATAACATTAAAAAATCTCCGGCAGAAATCATATAATACATTCCTAACAAGGAAGAAAATAGCAATATAAAAAACTCAGTCGATTTGTTTTCGCTCACTATTTTTTCATGAATCCAATCGGCAGACTGTAATAAAATAATTAAAACCCCAACATTTAAAACATTCTTAAATAAGTGAATTAATACATTAGTTTTAAAAGACCCACCAAAAAGATATCCTTCATCAATAGGGAAAAATCCGTAAATGGTATGAATTGCAAACAAAAAAATGGCAAAACCAACCAATCCTTTTTTATGCCTTTCCTTCGAGAATGTTTCGCCAATAATCAAGAGCAAAATTACCGCAATCAAAGCGAGCTCCTGGCGCATCAATAAAAAATTTTCTAGGCTCATTATCTTTATATTCTGTTGTTGTTTTTAAATCTTTTTTTTAAAATTTTAAAGCATTCTTTCAATAAATGGCTGGATGCTTTCGCGGATTAAATCGCTTATCCAAAGCGGAGCAACACCCATTGCTGTAATCGGAATTAATAACAGCAACACTCCAACTCTTTCATACCAAGTTGCCTTTTCTAATTTTAGATGTTCTTCGTTTTGAATTGGCCCCATAAGCATCATTCCAACGGCACGCAATACATAAACTGCCGTAACCACAATAGCAGAAACCGTAATTATAGTAGCTACTCGATGAAACATATCCGGATGCTGAAATGCACCGACAAATATTTGCATTTCTGCCATAAATCCACTAAAACCTGGTAATCCTAGTGATGCTAAACCTGCAATGACATACATCACTGAAATAAACGGAATTACCTTTAGCAGTCCTCCTAATTTCGTTACATCTCTAGTATTCGTTCTTCCATAAATCATTCCTATCAAGGCAAAGAAAAGTGCCGTCATAAATCCATGAGAAAGTGATTGCAGAATTGCACCTGTCCACGCTGTTTTATTGAGCATTAACAAGGCGAATAAAACCATCCCCAAATGGGAAACCGAAGAATATGCATTTATATATTTCAAATCGGTTTGTTTTACCGCCGCTAACGCGCCATAAAAAACTCCGATAACGGATAATACAATAAAGAAATTAGACCAAGTCAAAGCACCTAAAGGCAATAAATACATGGCTATTCGAAATACGCCATAACCACCCAATTTCATTAAAACTCCGGCGTGTAACATCGAAACCGCAGTTGGAGCAGATGCATGACCATCAGGAGACCAAGTATGAAAAGGAAATAGAGCGCCTAAAACAGCGAAACCAATAAAAGTTATAGGAAAGAATAGGTTTTGAGCCTCTAACGGAATATTTACTTTTGCTATTTCTAGGATGTTAAAAGTTAAAGCACCACCGTCAGCATTGGAGTTAAAATAAATTCCTAAAATACCCACCAATAATAAAGCCGAAGCACCCATCAACATTAGAGTTAACTTCATCGCTGAATATTCTTTCGGACCAGAACCCCAAATACCAATCAATAAATACATTGGGATTACCGCTATTTCGTAAAAAACAAACATGGTAAATAAGTCCGTTGATATAAAAAATCCGAAAACTCCTGTTGCCAAAACAATTAAAGAAATAAAGAATTCTTTCGGCAAATCTTCTGTTTTCCAGGAAATAAAAACTCCTGCTAAAACTACAATGGAAGACAAAACTATCATTGCAACCGAAATACCATCAACCCCTAAACTATAATGAATATTAAAATGTTCAAACCAAACCAAATCTTTGGTAAAAACCATTATATCGTCATTTATTTTTTTCTCTTTCAGATAAGCAAAAACCAAATTGATAGACATTACGAATTGGATAAACATACCAATCAACGACACCAATCTCGCTTGTTTCAAATCTTTTGTAAACACCAAAGCTAGAATGGTGATTACGGGTACAACTACAAATAATGTTAGTATATCCATATCTTTAAATAATCCAATTGTACATAAAAATCATTGCTAAAATCACAACACCGGCAATAAAGGCAAAAGCATAATCTTGCACTTTACCCGATTGCAATCCTTTAACACTTTTTGAAGCTGCCACGGTAGAATTTCCAATCAAATTCATGGCTCCATCTACAATATGTCGATCAAACCACGCAAATGGCGCTGAAATACGTTTAAAAATGATTTGTTTAGTCACAAATAAATATAATTCATCAAAGTAAAATTTGTGATATGCCCATTTGTATAAATTTCCAAAAGCATGCGAAAATTTATCAGGTAAAACGCTTTCTTTTTTATAGAACAAAAATGCTAGAAATATTCCTAGAAGCCCAACTCCAACTGCCACAGCGGCCAATGGTAAATTTAAATGAGCTTCAAAACTTTGATGATCGGCAGTTACATATTCACTAAAATGAATGTAACCTGCTGCAATACTCATGAATGCCAAAAACAACATAGGAATGGTCATCGATTTTGGCGATTCATGTGGTGTATGTGCATAGGTTGTTTCTTTGCCCCAAAAAATACCGAAATACAATCTAAACATATAAAAAGCGGTTAATCCTGCAACAAAAACTCCTATAAAATAAATCAGTTTATTATGCTCAAAAGCAGCAACTAAAATTTCGTCTTTACTAAAAAATCCTGCAAAACCTGGGAAACCAGCAATTGACAAAGCAGCTATTAAAAAGGTAATATGTGTGAGCGGCATATATTTTCGTAAACCTCCCATATCTTTTAAATAATTACTATGAACTGCATGAATCACACTACCAGCACCTAAGAAAAGTAAGGCCTTAAACATTGCATGTGTAAATAAATGAAACATAGAAGCCATATAACCTAAACCATCATGGCCATCATATTTTGAAACCCCTAATGCCAGCATCATATAACCAATTTGAGACATGGTAGAAAATGCTAAAACTCGTTTAATATCAGTTTGCGTTAGCGCTATAATTGCCGCAAAAAGTGAGGAAAACGCTCCTACCCAAGCTACCACATTTAAGGCGTATCCGTCTTCAACAAAGAAATACATTGGAAATAATCTTGCCACTAAATAAACTCCGGCAACTACCATTGTAGCAGCATGAATTAATGCTGAAACGGGTGTTGGGCCTTCCATCGCATCGGGTAACCAAATATGTAATGGAAACATGGCAGATTTACCTGCTCCACCCATAAATATTAACATTAATGCCCAAGTTAAAACTGATAATCCCATAAAGGAAGTTGCCGCCCAATTTGTAATGGCGCTACCTTCTGGATTTGTCAATTCCATAAAATCAAAAGTTCCTGTATAATATCCTATAATTAAAACTCCGATTAAAAACCCTAAATCGGCAAAACGAGTCACAATAAATGCCTTTTTTGCCGCAGAAACTGCTGAAGGTTTGGTATAATAATATCCTATTAATAGAAAGGAAGAAACCCCAACTAATTCCCAAAAAATATAAATTTGAAATAAATTGGTTGCCAAAACCAGACCCATCATTGAAAAGGTAAAAAGCGAAAGAAAGGAGAAAAATTTAGTATATCCTGTATCACCTTTCATATATCCACGACTGTATAAATGCACCATAAAGGAAATCGTGGAAACCACTATTAACATCATTACCGAAATTTGATCGATAAGTACGCCCATATCAATTCGTAGGGTATCAGTAAAGTTCATCCAATTGTATTTGTAGATGAAAGTTTGGTAAACGCCATCAACTTTACCAAAATTAAAATAATACTGATATGCCGTATAATACGACAATAAAAAAGAGGCAAACAAACCAAGCGAGCCAATCCAACCCGAAACTTGTGGCTTGATCTTATCGTAAAAAATTCCTAAAACTAAAAATACTGCCAGAGGAATTAACGGTATGTAAATGGTATAAGTAAAGTCCATAATTTATTTTTTCTTTTACGTTGTCCGATTCAATTTTTCCAATTAATATTTCATAGTTTCAGTATCTTCTACTTCGACAGAAGTTACCAGTTTGTATAAATTTATTATGATCGCCACCGCCAACGCAGTTTCTGCAGCTGCAACGGCAATAATAAATATCGAAAAGAAAACGCCTTGTAATTTTTCAGGAAATAAATAGGTGTTTAGAACTACAAAATTGACTGCCGAAGCATTTAAAATCAATTCGATAGACAACAACATCGTGATTAAATTTTTACGTGTTAAAAAACCATACACTCCTATAAAAAACAGAATCGTAGTGAGGGTTAAAATTTCGTAAATGCTAATTCCGTGTATCATTTTTCAGATTATATTATCAAATTATTGTTCTAGTCTTTTTCCTTTGGAAATCACAATGGCACCAATCATTACTGCTACTAATAAAATACTAATCACCTCAAAAGGCAAAATAAATCCACCATCATTATAACTTAGCAATTGAGTTCCTATTTGACTTACTTCTATCGTATTTCGATTTTCAATTGGTTCAAAAGAGAAGGTGTAAATAGCAAATAAGGTCAATCCAATTCCTGTAAAACTTACAACTCCGGCAGCAATTCTTTTACTGAGTGAGGTCACATCTAATTGCAATTCAATATGATGTACTAATAATACCGAAAAAATGATCAACACGATTACCCCTCCAGCATAAACCGCTAATTGAACAGCAGCTAGAAAAGTATAATCTACTAAAAAATAAATGCCAGAAATTCCGATTAAAACGAAAAGCAAATAAATAACTGAACGCAGCATTTTTCTACTTGAAACCGCCATGATAGCACAAACTACCATAATGATTGCTAAAAGATAAAATATAATTCTTTCCATACGGTTTAATCTTCAATTCCCGCTTTTAATGAAGAGCCGGGACGGTTTAAAACTTTGGTTAATGTTGATCTGTCATACACTGAATTTTCAAAATTCTGTGCCCAAACAATAGCATCAGTCGGACAAGCCTCTATGCACAATCCACACATAGTACACATACTTAAATGGTACACATGTTTATCGATTTTTTTCTTTTTCTTTCCAGTTTCTTCGTCAATTGCCCGATCCCAAATAATTTCAATGGAACCATTCGGACAAGCCAATTCGCATTTTTGACAACCTGTACAATGGTGTTCATTATTTTGATCATGAGGCATGACAACTTCACCACGAAACCGATCGAACATTTTTAATGTTTCACGATTATCGGGATATTGCTGTGTGATCGCACCTTTACGGGAATGCAGGAAATATTTTCCTGTAACGCTCATTCCTGCAAGAAGCGTTTTTATTCCGTTATATATGTCTGAAAAATAACTCATTATCTCTAAAATTGTATTGTTAAGTTTAACCAAACAATGATTGCCATGATGACAATATTTACCAAATTAATTGGTAATAAATATTTCCATTCCAAGGTTAGTAGCTGATCAATTCGCAGTCGCGGAAAAGTCCAACGAAACCACATCATTAAAAATATGATGACAAAAGTTTTTGCTAAAAACCAAAATACGCCCAAAATTGGAATAGATTCTGTGATTCCAAACGGCGATAACCAAGCCCCAAAAAATATCGTTGTTGCAATAGCTGCGATGATAAACATGTTGATAAATTCCGCTAAGAAAAAGTAGGCAAATTTCATCCCAGAATACTCGGTATGAAAACCTGCTCCTAACTCTGACTCTGCCTCAACCAAATCAAACGGAGCTCTATTTGTTTCTGCAGTTCCGGCAATCATATAAATCATAAAAGCAATGACTGCAGGAATATGACCTTGAACAATCAACCATCCATTTTTTTGTACCTCCACAATTTCTGAAAGCTGCAATGAACCTGTGATTAAAACCATTGTCAACAAAGATAATCCTACAGAAAGCTCATAGCTAATGGTTTGAACACCACTTCGCATGGCGCCAATCAAAGCATATTTATTATTACTTGCCCAACCTCCTAATAAAATTCCAATCACGCCTATCGATGAAATAGCAATTAAAAAGAAGATTCCGATATTGATATCAAAAGCCTGTAAATCCTTTGTAAAAGGAAATAAAGCCAAAGCCATTAAAGAGGAAACAATAACAAAATACGGTGCTAAATTGTATAAAAACTTATCAGCTCTATCCGTTCCGACAAGTTCTTTAGAAACTAATTTCAAGGCATCTGCCATGGTTTGAAGCAAGCCCTGAAAACCAACGCGATTCGGGCCGATTCGCAACTGAAACCAAGCTGCCACTCTTCTTTCTAATAAAACGAGGTATAATCCGGCAACGGCGAAAATTACCAAATAAACGATGGCAATCAACACCATTTCAACGATACTTGCAGCTCCTTCAGGCATGATGCTAAAAAGCCAATCGTGAATATTTTTTGTGATACTTAATGTTATATGCATACTAATTAATTATCGGTCAATATCTGGTATTACTAAATCTAAGGTCGCCATTGACGCCACTAAATCTGCAATTTTACCACCCACAGCAATATGATTTAACAGAGACAAATTCGAAAATCCTGGTGATCTAAATTTTAAACGGTACGGATTTTTTGTTCCTGTACTTATAATATAAACTCCCAATTCACCGCGAGCTGTTTCTACTTTTTGATAAAATTCTCCTTTTGGCAATTTAATTACCGCATTGGTTGCTACTTTATACTCGCCTTCAGGAATATTATCAATCAATTGTTCAATAATACTCATCGACTCCCACATTTCTTCTATTCGAACTTGATATCGCGCGAATGTATCGCCTTCTATTTTTAAAATTTCATTAAATTTTACTTTGTCAAAAGCACTATATGGATGGTGTTTTCGCACATCGCAAGAATAACCCGAGCCTCGACCAACAGGACCTGAAGCTCCGAATGAAATTGCATCTTCTTTACTTAAAATTCCAACGCCTTTCGTTCTTTTTTGAAATATTACATTTCCTGTTAAAAGCGTGTCATATTCTGGTAATTTCGTTCTAAAATGTGCTATAAAATCTTTCACACGTTGCACAAAATTTGGATGAATATCGTACATCAATCCCCCCGGAATATTATAATTCATGGTCAAACGAGCGCCACATGTTTCCTCAAAAATATCATTAATCATTTCGCGATCACGAAATCCGTAAAAATAAGTAGTTAGTGCACCAACATCCATCCCCATAACACCCCACCATAAGGTATGAGACGCTATTCTGGTTAATTCGTCAAGAATGGTGCGAATAACTTTTACTCTATCTGGAATTTCTAATTGTAATGCGTTTTCAACTGCCAAACAAACCGCTTCATTATTAATGTGTGACGATAAATAATCCATTCTATCGGTTAAATGAACGATTTGCTGATAACTATCACGCTCACACATTTTTTCTATAGAACGATGAATATACCCTAGATCAGGTTCTACTTTCTTGATAATTTCACCATCAATGGTAAGAATCAAACGTAAAACACCATGGGTTGCAGGGTGTTGCGGCCCCATATTAATAAAATACTCTTCGGATTTAAAGCTGTTATTTACAATTTTTGTCTCCATAAGATTTACTTAATAACCATATTAATTTCATCTACATAATCTTTGCGTAATGGAAACCCATCCCAGTCTTCTGTCAAAAAAAGTCGCTTTAAATTTGGGTGATTCTTAAATTTAATTCCGAAAAAATCGAAAACTTCACATTCGTGGAATTCTGCAGTTTTCCAAATATCACAGACCGTATCAAAAGTTGGATTTTCTCTATCTTCTGTTTGTACTTTCACCACGATAATATGACGTAAAGTGGTAGATTCTAAATGATAAACAACACCCAATTCTTTTCCCCAATCAACACCGGATAAACAAAACAAATAATCGAAATTCGTTTCTTTATCGTTCTTTAATTTGGACATTAATTCATGTAATTGTTCTGGTTTTACCAAAATATTTAAAAACTGTGAACCTTCTTCTGTAAATTCGAGTTCAGGTATCCAATTACCAATAAAAGTTTGTAATGCTTCGTTCGTCATTTTGGGTTATTGGTTATGTGTTATTCGTTGTTGTTATTCTTTTTGCAACTTTTATGTTGCTTCAGCAGATTCCATTTTCAGTGGAAAATACTTATTCTTTCTCCTTTCTTTTAGCAAATTCAAACTGTTATCTGCCAATCAAAGAAATTGTTCTATTCTTTTTCTCCTTCATCAAATCCATCTACCGGATTCTTTTTATTTTTCATGCTTTCTGTTCGAATTTTATCTTGCAGCATCAACATTCCTTGCAATAAAGCTTCCGGACGTGGAGGGCAACCTGGCACATATACATCAACCGGAATTACATGGTCAGCTCCTTTTACAACAGAATAGGTGTTGTAAAAAAACGGCCCACCCGAAATTGCGCAAGCTCCCATAGCAATTACGTATTTAGGCTCTGCCATTTGATCGTATAATCGACGTAAAACAGGCGCCATTTTGTTTACAATGGTTCCTGCAATAATGATTAAATCTGCTTGTCGCGGAGAAGGTCTTGCAACCTCGAAACCAAATCTTGAATAATCGTGACGTGCTGCTCCGGTTTGCATCATTTCTATCGCACAGCAACTTGTTCCAAAGTAAAGCGACCAAAGGGAATTTGATCTTCCCCAATTGATAACTTTATCTAAAGAAGTTATGACTACATTCGCACCGTTTCCAGCAGGAATAACTCGCCCTGGAAAATCTTTCGGAACATCATAATTTCTATCTTGAACCTCGTATAAAAAACTTTTTTTCTCTACTCCCATTTTAATGCTCCTTTTTTCCATGCATATGCCAATCCTAAACCTAAAATAAAAAGAAAAATCACTATTTCGATCAAGGCAACCGCACCAACATCTTTAAAAACTACTGCCCACGGAATTAAAAAAGCAACCTCTACATCAAAAAGTAAAAATAAGATTGCAAATAAATAATAGCCCACCTTAAACTGAACCCAAGTTGGCCCAATTGTGGTCATTCCGCTTTCATAAGGTTCTTTCTTTTGAGGGTTATCGGATTTATGAGAAATCAAATTTGATAAGAAATTTGCTCCTGCTACCAAAATAACACCAGCAAGTAGAAAAACTATAATTGCTTCGTAGCCCATATTTTAAATTCTTTATTTTGTTGTCAAATGTATTATGATTTCCAAAAAAAAAGGATGATAATAATCATCCTTTTTTTTACTAATTAATTAACATCATAAGTTTCTCCAGAGAAGAATAAATCGTCTACTTTATGAAAACCTGAATCGGCTTTTACTTGTTTTGTGAGTTGATCTTCACGTTCTTCAAAAGTTGCTTCTTCATAACTTCTTATAATTCCGGTTGCTAATGGATATTCCATTTTAACCAAGATATGATGCAATGTTGAATCTTCACATTTTGCATCATGAACATAAATATCCTCTTCGGTAATGCCGTTTTCTCCAATAGTAACAGCTTCTAATTTTAAACCCCTAAGAACCAAACCTTTATCTCTATTTTTTCCAAAAATCATCGGTTTACCATGTTCCAAGAAAATTTGCTTATCTTCTTTTACTTCTTTATCGGTATACTGAGTAAAACATCCATCATTAAAAATAACACAGTTTTGTAATATTTCAATTAATGATGTTCCTTTAAATTTTTGTGCATCAATAAACAATTGTGTCATTTCTTTCGGACTGTTACCTCCCAATCTGGCAAAAAATCGTGCTTTTGCGCCAATAGCTAATTCACCTGGTTGAAATGGCGGCTGTGTATTCCCGTAAGGGGAAGACTTTGTTTTTTGTCCGATTAATGAAGTTGGAGAAAATTGCCCTTTGGTCAAGCCATAAATTTCATTGTTGAATAAAACAATATTTAAATCTATATTCCGACGTAACACATGAATAAAATGATTACCGCCAATTGCCAAACTATCACCATCACCGGTAATAACCCAAACGCTTAAACTAGGATTTGCCAATTTAACACCACTTGCAATGGCAGCTGCTCTACCGTGAATGCCATGCATTCCATAAGAATCAATATAATATGGAAAACGAGAAGAACATCCTATTCCTGAAATAAAAACAACGTCTTCTTTTTTTACACCCATTTCTGGAAGTGCTTTTTGCATCGACCGTAAAATTACATAGTCATCACAACCCGGACACCATCTTACTTCCTGATCGCTGGCAAAATCTTTAAATGTATATTTTTTTATTGCTGTATCTTCCATTTTATTTTTCCTTTAATAAATTTTTAAACTTATCTGCCAAGTCGCTCACTGAGAATGGCAAACCTAAAACCTTATTATATTGTAAAAATTCTTGATTCGTATATTTTGCTTTCAAAACTTGTGATAACTGCCCTTTATTCAATTCGCAAACCACCACTTTTTTAAATTTTGAGAATACTTCTAACGTGTTTTTTGGAAACGGATTAATATAATTAAAATGAACATGCCCAATTTTTACACCTTGCACATGCAACTTTTGCACAGCAGAATGTAAACTACCATAGGTTCCGCCCCAACCAACGACTAATAAATCGCCTTCTTCACAGTACTCTGCTTTTAAATCCGGAATATAATTTTCTACCCTTTGAACTTTTTCAGCTCTAATTTTGGTCATGTACTCATGATTTTCAGGCACATACGAAACATTTCCAGTAACACTATCTTTTTCTAAACCACCTATTCTATGTTCAAAACCAGCCGTTCCCGGAATTGCCCAATTTCTTGCTAAAGAATCTTCATCTCGATCATATGGATTCCAAGATTCTGAACTTTTATTAATAGTTTTAGGCGTAATATTTGGCATTTCATTAATTGATTTTACTCTCCAAGGTTCTGATCCATTGGCAATATATCCATCGGTTAATAAAATTACAGGCGTCATGTGTTCTAAAGCCAATCTTGACGCTTCAAATGCATAATCAAAACAGTTTGCCGGAGTACTTGCGGCAATTACAATTACCGGACTTTCTCCATTTCTACCATACATGGCTTGTAATAAATCAGATTGTTCTGTTTTGGTTGGCAAACCGGTAGATGGACCACCTCTTTGCACATTTACAATCACCAATGGCAATTCAGTCATCATTGCCAATCCAATTGCTTCTCCTTTTAATGCCAATCCTGGTCCAGATGTTGTTGTAATTGCCAAATCACCTGCGAATGCTGCACCGATTGCTGAGGTAACACCGGCGATTTCATCTTCTGCTTGAAAAGCTTTAACACCAAAATGTTTGTGTTTTACTAATTCGTGCAAAATATCGGTAGCCGGAGTAATTGGATAAGATCCTAAAAATAATTCGAGTCCTGATTTTTCAGCAGCAGCTAAAAAACCCCAAGCTGTTGCTGTATTACCGTTAACAATTCTGTAAGTTCCTTTTTCCATCACAGATGGTGCGATGGTATAAGAATTCGGAATCAGCTCAAGCGTTTCTGCATAATAATAACCTGCTTTTAAAACCTTGGCATTTGCCTCGGCAATAACTGGTTTATATTTAAACTTTTGCTCAAAGAAATCTAACGTATGTTTCATATCTCGACCATACATCCAATATACCATTCCTAAAGCAAACATATTTTTGCTACGGGTGATACTTTTATTGTCTAAACCAAGATCTTTTATAGCTTCTTTGGTTAAAGAAGTCATGTCGACCTCAATTACGCGGTAATTATCCAGGCTCCCATCCTCTAAAGGGTTACTTTCATATTCGGCCTTTTGTAAATTTTTCTTATTAAAAGAATTCGAATCCACAATAATTGTGTGCCCTGCTTTTATAGAAGATAAGTTTGTTTTTAAACCTGCCGGATTCATGGCAACCAATAAATCCAAATCATCTCCCGGTGTACTAATTTCTACACTACCTATATGTACTTGAAATCCGGAAACACCATATAAACTTCCTTGTGGAGCTCTAATCTCTGAAGGATAGTTTGGAAAAGTTGCGATGTCGTTTCCAAACATGGCCGACGTATCTGTAAACTGTGTACCAGTAAGTTGCATGCCATCACCTGAATCGCCTACAAATCGAATCACTACAGCATTTAATTGTTCGACCTTTTTAGGAGTAGACTTTGTTGTATCTGATATCATATAAATTGATATTTTTTGTTTAAATTTATAAAATATTTAAAACTTATAAGCTTTTTAAGTTTTGTTTTTAAATTATTATTGTTGGATTACGATTTCAAACACAGCAAAATTGAACCTAAATAATATATCCTAATTTGCTGATATTAAAAGAAGTATCGAATTCTTAAGGCACAATAATTAATCAAAATTTAATACTTAAATAGTTTATTGCTAAATATTAGTCCAAATATAGGTTTGATTAAATATTTAAAATATGATTTTTATCACACTATATTTTCATTTAAGCTTTAATTTTGTTCATTATTTATAACCAAAAAATATTTTATTATGGCAATAAAAATAACTGACGAATGCATAAACTGTGATGCATGTATTTCAGAATGTCCAAACAACGCAATTTATGAACCAGATCAAGAATGGTCTTATTCCGATGAAACCGCTTTAAGTGGAAAGGTTACAACATTAGATGGTAGATCCGTTGATGCTGATGCAGAAAACGAACCAGTATCTGATGAATTTTATTTTATAGTTACCGACAAATGTACTGAGTGTAAAGGTTTTCATGATGAACCTCAATGTGCTGCTGTTTGTCCGGTTGACTGTTGTATTCCTGACGAAGACCATGTGGAATCAGAAGAAACCTTGCTTGCAAAAAAAACATGGCTACATGGTGAATAAATTTTCACGGAAATTCAATTTACAAAAGCATTTAAAATCTAATTTTAAATGCTTTTGTATTTTAAAATACTTCTCGAAAAAGTATTTCTAACTCCACTTACTTAAAGCAACCATTGCTATACTCCTTCCCTATTTTTAGAATTCTAGAGAGCACTTGTCATATGTGAAAAAGAGCATATTTACATCCTATCTTTATTTAATTTATTCTTAATTTTTTGTTAGTTCCTCATTTTCATTCAGGTAAACTGACATAAATCATAATTTAAAAGTTTCATATGCTCTAATTTTACTTCGTTTTAAAACGACTTTATAATTACATTGTAAATTTCTGATAAGGTTGTTTTAAAAGTTTTCACTAATTACTTCTTAAATATTATTTAAAAAATGAAAAAATCAACCACAAAATTAATTTGTGATGCCAACGAAGCAGTTGCGAGGATTGCACATAAAACTAATGAAGTTTGTGCTATCTATCCTATTACGCCAGCATCACCAATGGGCGAGCATGTTGATGTGTTTAGTTCAAAAGGAGAGGAGAATATTTGGGGCAATGTTCCAAGAATTGTCGAAATGCAAAGTGAAGGTGGAGCTGCAGGTGCAGTTCACGGTTCACTACAAGGAGGAGCTTTAACCACAACTTTTACAGCTTCTCAAGGTTTACTATTAATGATACCAAATATGTATAAAATTGCAGGAGAATTATTGCCTTCAGTTATACATGTTGCAGCGCGAACTATTGCAACACACGCCTTATCAATTTTTGGTGATCATAGCGATGTAATGGCTACTCGCCAAACAGGATTTGCCATGTTATTTGGCGGAAATGTGCAAGAAGCACACGATTTTGCCTTAATTTCTCAAGTAGCAACTTTTCGTTCAAGAGTACCGTTTTTAAATATTTTTGACGGATTTAGAACATCCCATGAAATATCAAAAATCGATGCTATTCCTGATGATGTTATCAAAAGCATGATGCCAGAAGATAAAATTATGGAGTTTAAAAACAGATCTTTAGATCCAGATAACCCTGTAATTAGAGGAACATCTCAAAATCCGGATGTATTTTTCCAAGCACGTGAAGCCGCAAATACATTTTATGAAAATACTCCTGAAATTGTACAAGAAGTTATGGATGATTTCTATGCTTTAACAGGAAGAAAATATAGTTTATTTTATTACATCGGTCATCCAGAAGCAGAAAGAGTTAGTATTATTATGGGATCTGGTGAAGGTGCTGTAAGACAAACTATGGAAGCAATGGTTGCCAATGGCGAAAAAGTTGGAGCTTTATTTGTTCGACTTTATCGACCATTCTCTTTAAAACACTTTATCGATAAATTACCAAAAACAGTTAAAAAAATTGCAGTTTTAGACCGAACTAAAGAACCTGGAGGTCTAGGCGAACCTCTTTATTTAGATGTCATTAGTGCACTAGTAGAAAACGGTGGTAAAATGCCGGTTGTTGTAGGTGGACGTTACGGATTATCTTCAAAAGAATTTACACCAAGAATGGTTAAAGGGATTTATGATGAGTTATTAAAAGACAAACCAAAAAATCACTTTACAGTCGGTATCAATGATGATGTTACCCATACTAGCTTACCTACTGACGAAAGCTTTACTGTTAAACGATCCACTATTAACTGTATGTTCTATGGTTTAGGATCTGACGGTACCGTTGGTGCAAACAAAAACTCGATTAAAATTATTGGAGAAACTACCGATAACTACGTTCAAGGTTACTTTGTTTATGACTCTAAAAAAGCGGGTGCACAAACAATTTCTCATTTACGTTTCGGACCTGATCCAATCTATTCTTCTTATTTAATTGATAAAGCAGATTTTATTGCCAGTCATCAATTCAATTTTATTGAAAAATACAATCTGGTGGAAGATTTAAAACAAGGAGGTACTTTCTTGTTGAACTCACCATATTCTAAAGATGAAATTTGGGATATTTTACCCAAAGCCATTCAAGAAGAAATCATTAAAAAAGAAGCTGAATTTTATGTAATTGATGCAACAAGTGTTGCAAATGAAGCTAATCTTGGTAAACGAACAAATACTGTTTTACAAACTTGTTTCTTCGCAATTTCAGGAATCTTACCAAAAGCCGAAGCAATACAAAAAATTAAAGATGCCATTGTGAAATCTTATTCTCATAAAGGAGAAAAAGTGGTGAAAATGAACTTTAATGCTGTAGATACTTCTTTAGCTAATTTGCAAAAAGTAGATTATCCTAAACAAGCTTCTAGCAACAAAATGTTACTTTCTGCGATGCATAATGCTCCTGCAGGTTTTGTTACCGATGTATTAGAAAAAATACTAGCTGGTAAAGGTGATGAATTACCTGTTAGTGCTTTTCCAGTAGATGGTACTTTCCCTACAGGAACAACACAATATGAAAAAAGTGGTATTGCAGATATTATTCCTATTTGGGATGATGTTGATCTATGTACACAGTGTAATAAGTGTGTTGCTATTTGTCCTCACGCTGCAATTAGAGCTAAAGTTGTCGATAGAGAAGAACTCTTTGATGCACCGTTAACTTTAAAATCAGTTTCTGCTATCGGTCGTCCGTTTGCCAAAACTGACGCTTATGTTCTTCAAGTTTCTCCTGAAGATTGTACCGGTTGTGATTTATGTGTTGCTGTTTGTCCTGCTGAAAGCAAAGAAATTCCAGGATTTAAAGCAATTAATATGCATAAAAAATTAGAAACAGATGTTGTTGAAAACGAAAACTGGAACTATTTTATTGACCTACCAAATTATGACAGAACTGAATTGAGTATTTCGAATGTAAAAGGAGCACAATTCTTAGAGCCATTATTTGAATTCTCAGGCGCTTGTTCGGGTTGTGGTGAAACTCCATATATTAAATTGTTAACGCAATTGTATGGTGATAGCATCTTAATCGCAAATGCAACAGGATGTTCTTCCATTTATGGTGGAAATTTACCTACCACTCCTTATAAAACTAATGCTGCCGGTAGAGGTCCAGCTTGGGCAAACTCTTTATTTGAAGATAACGCAGAATTTGGTTTAGGTATGCAATTGGCATTAACTAAAAAACAAGAAATTTCTGTTAGTTTATTAAAATCTTTAGAGTTACTTGTTGGTAGTGAATTAGTAAACAAAATTTTAGATAATACAGAATCTTCTGAAAAAGAAAAAGAGCAAAAATTTGCTGATTTGGATGAACTGAAAAAAACCTTGGCAATTTTAGACAACAATGATGATGCGAAAAAATTAAGTCAGTTAACCCAATACTTGCGTAAAAAAGCAGTTTGGATCTTAGGTGGTGACGGTTGGGCATACGACATTGGTTTTGGTGGTGTTGATCACGTTTTAGCATCTGGAGAAAATATCAATATCATGGTATTAGATACAGAGGTTTATTCGAATACTGGTGGACAAACATCGAAAGCAACGCCTCTGGGAGCAAGTGCGAAATTCTCAATTGCCGGTAAAAAAATCGGTAAAAAAAGTTTAGCCTTACAAGCAGTTTCTTATGGCAATGTATATGTTGCACAAGTAGCTATGGGTGCAAAAGATGTTCAAACTCAAAAAGCAATTCAAGAAGCTGCTGAGTATGACGGACCTTCATTAATCGTTGCTTATTCACATTGTGGTGAACACGGTTACGACTTAAAAGATGGTGCTGCACACCAAGAAAAAGCTGTTGAAACAGGTTACTGGCCTCTATTTAGATTTGATCCTTCTAAACCAAAAGGGAAAAAATTCAAATTAGATTCGAAAGCACCTGCTGCGCCTTTAAAAGATTTTATGTATACCGAAACTAGATTCACAAGAGTTGTTAAAGACAACGCAGAACTTGGAGCTGCATTATTAGCGCAAGCCCAAGAAGAAGTGAATACGAAATGGGAACGTTTAGAACTATTTAAAGAAATGTAATTATTTTAATATCCACCTCGCAAGGCCCTCAAAAGTTTTGCGAGGTTTTTTTAACTCTAGTTATGAAAACAAAAGCAGATCTCCTTTTTAAAAAAGCAAAAGAAAATTTAAAAATTGCAAACGAAGAATTATTTAAACCAGAAGAAGATGTAATTTCTTATTTGGTTTGTAAAAACTCACAATATGCGATTGAAAATAATTTAAAGGGTTTTTTAACACTTCGAGGCTTTGAAACGCATGAAGGCGAAACTTTAGAACATTTATTAGATCGCTGTAAAGCTTTAGATTCAAAGTTTAAAAATGTACAATTAAATTTCATCGATTGCAAAGCACATAAAATTGATTCAACCTATTGTGAAGATGTCAAAAAAGTTTCATCATGCTATGATAATGCCGATAGTTTAGATACTTTTTTAAAACAAATAAAAGTTATTTCCTAGTATTTTTAAGGAGGTTACTTATCAACCAATTTCAACAAAACCAAAACCTATTATTTAATTCGACAGAATTAAATATACACCTTCTATTGCCTTCAAAGGCCTTAGAATTCATCAATTTCGTTGAATTCTACAATTTATTTTCCTTTCCATTTAACAGATAAGAAACTTCTTGCTTATTAATTACTGTTTTTTTCAACTTAAGAATTTCTCAAGAATTGACTGCTACATTTACAATCTAAAACGAATTATATTTTTATTTTTAATGTAAAACAAACAATCATGAAAAAATTAAGTTTTTTAGTTGCATTTGTAGTTTTTAGCTTGGTAAGTACTAGCGCTTTTTCTCAAACAAAAGAAGATCAAGCAACAGAAGTTGAACAAGTAATTCAAGATAAAACAGAAATCGATTTGAGCGATTTACCTGCTGCCATTAGTGAAAAATTAGACGAAAATTATGCCGATTATTCCGCAGAAAAAGCATCTAAAACTTCTTTAGACGGAATCGATACGTATTATATCACCTTGAGTAACGATGATGAAAGAATCCAAGTAATTTTTGATGCTGAAGGCAATGAATTAGAAATGTAAATTATAATAAGAATACGTAGGGTGAATTGCTATTTAAAAGAAAAAGGCAATGGCTCAAAATATCCTGCCTGAAATTTTGAGTTACTGAATTTTAACCCATGTATTAAAAAAACCACGCTAATTAGCGTGGTTTTTATATTTTACTACTGCTTCTTAACAATTAAAATTACTAATCATTCAATTTTAAAACAGCCATAAATGCTTCTTGCGGAATTTCTACATTTCCAACTTGACGCATTCGTTTTTTACCTTTTTTCTGTTTTTCAAGCAATTTACGTTTTCGTGAAATATCACCCCCATAACATTTGGCCGTAACATCTTTACGTAAAGCTTTGATAGTTTCTCTTGCAATAATCTTTGCGCCAATGGCAGCTTGAATAGGAATATCAAATTGCTGACGCGGAATTAATTGTCGTAATTTTTCACATATTTTCTTACCTATACCGTAGGCATTATCCGCGTGTAAAAGTGCAGAAAGAGCATCTACGGGTTGGCCGTTAAGTAATAAATCAACTTTTACCAATTTAGATGCTTTCATACCAATTGGATGATAGTCAAAAGAGGCATAACCTTTCGATACTGTTTTTAATCGATCATAAAAATCAAATACGATCTCCGACAATGGCATATCAAAACTTAATTCAACTCTTTCAGAAGTCAAATATGTCTGATTTGTAATTTCCCCTCTTTTTTCAATACACAAACTCATTACCGGACCAACAAATTCTGATTTCGTAATAATACTTGCTTTGATATAAGGTTCTTCTACTCTATTTAAAGTTGATGGATCTGGTAAATCTGACGGGTTATTTACTAAAATAAAATCATCAGGTTTTTTATGTGTAAATGCGTGATATGATACGTTTGGCACGGTTGTAATAACCGTCATGTCAAACTCTCTCTCCAAGCGTTCTTGAATAATTTCCAAGTGCAACATGCCTAAAAAACCGCATCGGAAACCAAAACCCAAAGCAGCAGAACTCTCCGGAATAAAAACTAGAGAAGCATCATTTAATTGTAACTTTTCCATACTTGAACGAAGTTCTTCATAATCCTCAGTATCTACGGGGTAAATACCCGCAAAAACCATTGGTTTTACATCTTCAAAACCATCAATTCTAACTTGCGTAGGGTTGACTGCATCGGTAATAGTATCACCTACTTTTACTTCACTTGCCGTTTTAATTCCTGTAATTAAGTAGCCAACATCCCCTGCTTTTACCGAACTTTTTGCTACTTGCGTCAATTTAAGGGTTCCAACTTCATCGGCAAAATATTTATTGCCGGTTGCCATAAATTTAATATGTTGCCCTTTTTTAATTTCGCCGTTAATAACTCTAAAATAGGTTTCTACACCACGGTATGAATTATAAACAGAATCAAAAATCAAGGCTTGTAATGGTTCGTTTACATCTCCTTTCGGCGCTGGAACTCGATGAATAATAGCTTCTAAAATAGCTTCAATTCCTAAACCTGTTTTCCCACTTGCGTGGAGGATATCATCAGGGTCACAGCCCAATAAATCAACAATATCATCAGTAACTTCCTCAGGATTTGCACTTGGCAAATCGATTTTATTCAAAATAGGAATGATTTCTAAATCATTCTCTAAAGCTAAATATAAATTTGAAATAGTCTGTGCCTGAATGCTTTGCGCTGCATCAACAATCAATAAAGCTCCTTCACATGCCGCGATCGAACGGGAAACTTCATAGGAGAAATCAACGTGACCAGGAGTATCAATTAAATTAAGAACATATTTTTCACCTTTGTATTCATAATCCATTTGAATGGCATGACTTTTAATCGTAATACCACGCTCACGCTCCAAATCCATACTATCCAATAATTGGTCTTTTCTTTCGCGATCGGTAATTGTATGTGTAAACTCCAAAAGTCGATCAGCCAAAGTACTTTTACCATGGTCAATATGGGCAATAATGCAAAAATTCCGAATGTTCTTCATGTATAATCTTTCGAATAAATTGTAATACTACAATTTAATTTTTTTAGTTCAAAAAAAACTTGTTTTGAAAAAATAGTTTCAATTTTTTACAAATAATTAAATATCAATAATTTAAATAAATATTTAATCTTAAAATTTACTATTTTAAAAGTGCTGCAAGATAGTGAAAAAAACAAATGACAAAGCGTTAAACTTTGCCACTATAAAGTTTCAAATTAGTGTCTTATAAAGGTTAATCAACCCATTCTGCAACGAACAAATTCGTATCGTGCGTTCCGTTATTATTTCTGTTAGAAGCAAAAATTAATTTTGTACCATCAGGAGAAAACATCGGAAATGCATCAAAAATGGCATCATAAGTAATCTGTTCTATACCTGTCCCATCTAAATTTATCATAAATAAATTAAAACTATCATGTTTCTCTTTATGGTGATTGGTAGAAAAAATAATTTTTTGACCATTAGGATGGAAAAAAGGCGCCCAATTTGCACTGCCTAATTCGGTAATCTTTTTCATATCCGACCCATCGATATTACACACATACAATTCCATATCGGTTGGCATCACCAAGCCTTGCGCTAATAAATCTTTGTACTCTTTTATAGCTTGCTCTGTTTTCGGACGAGAAGAACGGAAAATTAATTTTGTTCCGTCAGGTGAAAAGAATGCTCCCCCATCGTAACCCAATTCGGAGGTTACTTGCTTAACATCAGTACCATCAATATTCATGGTAAACAATTCTAAATCTCCCGTTCGAGTAGATGTAAAAACAATTTTATCTCCTTTTGGAGAAACAGTTGGCTCTGCGTCATAACCCGGCTCATTGGTTAATTGTTTTAATTGATTCCCCTTAGTATCAGCAACGAAAATATCAAATGCTTCATACACTGGCCAAATATATTTACCACCATGATCTTCTTTTTTTGGAGTTGGCGGACAAGCATCTCCACCCAAATGAGTAGATGAATAAACTATAGTTGAATCTCCCGGTAAAAAATAACTACAGGTTGTTCTGCCTAAACCGGTACTAATTTTTTGAGGTATTTCAGAACTATTCAATGGCTTAGACGAACTCATCATAAAAATTTGATCACACTCTAAACCCCAAGCTTTATTATTCGATTGGAATACAATATCGTTACCTTCAAAACTCCAGTATGCTTCTGCATTATCTCCACCGAAGGTTAATTGTTTAATGTTTTTTAAATGCTTTTCTTGCGGATATTGAATTACATTGCTAACCCAAGTTGCACCCGAATAACCATCTTTTTTTTCACTATTATGCTTCGAATTTTTACAGCTCAACAAGCTCAAAACCAAAACACTTACTATAAGTTTAACTCTCATTCTATAATTTTTAAAAACGGTAACAAAAGTAACTTTTTTACGAACAAGTAAATGTCGGTGAAAATTTAAAAAATAACGATAAGAAAAAGCAATCTTTAACTAATATTTACTCAAATTCAATAATCTTTTAAATACTTTTGCAAAAATTATGGCGAAAATAGGCAACATAGAATTAGGAGATTTTCCGTTATTACTAGCTCCAATGGAAGATGTAAGCGACCCGCCCTTTCGTGCACTTTGCAAAGAACAGGGAGCTGACGTGGTTTACACCGAATTTATTTCTTCGGAAGGGTTGATACGCGATGCCGCCAAAAGTGTACAAAAATTAGACATTTACGATAAAGAGCGTCCCGTGGGCATTCAAATTTTTGGTGCAAATTTAGATTCCATGCTTCGAACAATAGAAATTGTTGAGCAATCTAATCCGGATTTTATTGATATTAATTTTGGTTGTCCGGTAAAAAAAGTTGTAAGTAAAGGTGCCGGTGCTGGTATTTTAAAAGACATCCCATTAATGGTAAAACTTACCGAAGCCATGGTAAAACATACCCATTTGCCAATTACTGTAAAAACAAGATTGGGTTGGGATCATGATTCTATTTATATTCACGAAGTAGCCGAACGCTTACAAGACGTTGGTACACAAGCAATAGCAATTCACGGCAGAACAAGAGCTCAAATGTATAAAGGGGAAGCGGATTGGACACCCATTGCCGAAGTAAAGAATAATGCCAGAATTCACATTCCGATTTTTGGAAATGGTGACGTCGATTCAGCGGAAAAAGCCGTAATCATGCGAGATAAATTTGGTTTAGATGGCGCAATGATTGGTCGAGCTAGCATTGGAAACCCTTGGTTTTTTAAAGACGTAAAACACTTTTTTAAAACCGGAGAACATGCTGAGCCTCCTACTTTGGAAGAACGTATTGCTACTGCGAAAAGACATTTAGAAATGGCAATTGCATGGAATGGAGATCATGCAGGTGTTTTTGAAACTCGTCGACATTATACCAATTATTTTAAGGGAATTCCAAACTTTAAAGAATACCGGTTAAAAATGGTTACTTCAGACACTAAAGAAGAGGTTTTTGCTGCTTTTGAAGAAGTATTACAGAAATTTTCTTGAGGAAAATAACTATTCCACCAACTTTTTAGAAATTCGTGCACTCGCAATTTTTGCGGCTAAAAAGCCTAAAACTACAATGGTTATAACCACCGCAAAAACATTCGTCATATAAAATTCTACCGGATACGCCAAAGATTGCGTGATCATGATCATTCCGAATTTTTTCTGCAATAAAACAAAAGGAATGGCAATTGCTAATCCAACCAACAAACCAAAAATGGTTAATAAAAAACCTTGTAATACAAATATTTTTCGAATCTGCGGCATATCGGTTCCCAAATGAAATAGGGTTTTTAAATTTTCTTTTTTATCAATAATCATCATAACAATTGCACCAATAACATTGAATAATGCGATTATTAAAATTAAAGTAAAAACTAAATAAGAAGCCAGATTTTCGGTATTCAACATTTTATAAAAAACAGAATTTAATTGCTGCCGTGTTTGCACTTTAAACCTAGAACCAAGAGTATTTTGTAAAATTTCTTGGACTTCTTTCGTATCTTTTTCATTGGATAATCTTACTTCGATTGCCGAAATTTGATTGGGTTGGTAGGTCAATAATTCTTGAACCAAACTCAAATTCGCGAAAACATATTTTTTATCTAAATCATCCGTCAATCGATAAACCCCAATAGGTTGGGCATTGACTTGTTTAAACGCATTACTATTATCGGTAATATACCCTTCGCCCGGTTTCGGCACGAAAATTTTAAGCGATTCTAAAAAATCATACGTGCCTACAGAAAGTATGGTTGCAATTCCACTGCCAACAACAGTTGTGTGCTTTTCATTATAGTTAATCCAATCGCCAAAATAAACAGCAGTATCCATTTTATTTACCTGCAGATAATTGGTGTCAACACCTTTAATTATCGCGATATGTGATTTATCTTTATAGTTAAAAAAAGCGCGTTCTTCAATAACTTTGGTATAAGCGGCTATTTTATCATGTACCAACTTTTTTTGAATAGAATCATTGAAAGTAAAGGATTTACCCTGAACTGAAGTTATTTTTAAATCAGGATCGGCTGTTTTAATAAAACTTAAGCTGAAACTTTTTAATCCTGAGAATACAGACAATACAACAAATAAGGCAATTGTGCTTACGATAACACCCAAAGTAGCAATAGTTGTAATAATATTGATAGCATTATTACTGCTTTTTGAAAACAAATAGCGCTTTGCGATGTACAGAGGAAAATTCAACTTAATGCTTCTTATTTTTATTTAAAATTTCAGGATTCTTTATCGGATTTTCATCTTCACCACGAAGTGCTGCATCAATATTTTCTATATAATCTAAAGAATCATCAATAAAAAAAGAAGGTTCTGGTAAACGACGTAATTGATTCTTAGTTCGGTGTGCCAATTCCTTTTTTATGGAAGGCGTACTCGCAATAATAGCTTTTAAAATAGCGTCACGATTATTTGTAGGAAAAATGCTTAAATAAACTTTTGCCTGGCTTAAATCTGTAGGAACTTGTACTTTCGTCACCGAAATCACCACTCCCTTCATATTATCACGCATTGAGTTTTGTAAAATATCGACCAAGTCTTTTTGTAAAACTCCTGCAATTTTTTTTTGTCTGTTTGTCTCCATAGGTGCAAAAATAAGGCGAAATAATATGAATAATATCAATAATTCATACTAAATATAGATTTGGTTATACGAAATAGATACTTTTATACTAATAAATATAGCAATTTAGGGCTAAATTTAAAATCAAAATTTCAACAAATATTTGTCTATTTTTGGGATTTATTTTTGTTTGCCTTTTATGCAGAAATAATTACCTTGCAACTCCCAATAAATTAGTAAAATACATGAGTAAGTCTTTTGAAAAATACCAAAAACGACGATTAAAATCTTCTTATTTTTCGGTTATTGTTAGTATTTCGTTAGTGTTATTTTTGCTTGGTTGTTTAGGCTTATTGATTTTAAATACCAATAAAGTTTCCAATTACTTTAAAGAAAAAGCAGCAATCACGCTTTATTTAAAGCAAGATGTGAAAAAAGAAGGTATTTTAAATTTGCAAAAATCTATTGATAAAGAAGCATTTACAAAAAGTACTAAATTTATCTCTAAAGAAGAAGCCGCTGAAATCTACAAAGAAGAAAACGGAGAAGACTTTATGGATTTTTTAGGATACAATCCATTACAAAATGCAATTGATATTAATGTAAAAGCAGATTTTGTGACTCCCGAAAAAATGGAAGAAATTGAGAAACTTTACCAAAATAATCAATTTGTAGCCGATGTTTCTTATGATAAGCCTCTTATTGATCTATTAACGAAAAACGTAAAAAGAATCAGTCTTTTTATCCTGATTTTTAGTAGCTTAGCAACTTTAGTGGTTATTGTTTTGATAAATAGTTCTATTCGATTATCTGTTTATTCCAAACGGTTTACCATAAAAACTATGCAAATGGTTGGTGCAACAAAACATTTTATTCGTAAACCATTTATTTGGAGAAGTATTCGATTAGGAATTTTTGGAGCAATTCTAGCTATAATTGAATTAGCATTGGTAATATTTTATTTAAATCGACATTTTCCTGAATTTGGCTTAGTTGAAAATCAATTGGAATTGGCTATATTATTTGGAGCTATTTTCCTTATTGGAATTTTAATTACCTGGTTTAGTACATTTTTTGCAACACAACGTTTTTTAAATTTAAGAACCGACGAGCTATACTATTAAAAAACAATAGCTTAACGAGTATTATTTCGAAATAAAAAAAGTAATTTCATTACAATGGCAAAAAAAAATAAAGAACAAAACGACAAAACCGGGGAGTTTCTTTTCGGAAAAAGAAATTATATTATCATGATAATTGGTGTTATAATTATCCTTTTTGGATTTGTTTTAATGGCAGGCGGTGGCAGCGATGACCCAGCTGTTTTTAACGCCGATATATACAATTTTAGAAGAATACGACTGGCTCCAACGCTAGTATTAATTGGACTTGCAGTAGAGGTTTATGCCATCATGGCGAATCCGATAAAAAACAAATAATACCACAATAATTTCCATTTATTTCACAAACTTTATGAGTTATTTAGAAGCCATTATACTTGGTGTTATTCAGGGTTTAACCGAATTTTTACCAGTTTCATCAAGTGGTCATTTAGAATTAGCAAAAGCAATTTTTGGTGATGACACACTTCCGCAAGAAAGCTTAACCTTTACCGTTGTGCTACATTTTGCAACTGCAATGAGCACCATGGTAATTTTTAGAAAAGAAATTATTGACATCTTAAAAGGCTTATTTCAATTTAAATGGAATGAAGAAACCCAATTTACGGTAAAAATTATTATTTCGATGATGCCCGCAGTAATTATTGGATTACTTTTTGAAAAGGAATTGGAAGCTTTTTTTGGCGGAAAAATCTTATTCGTTGGCTTTATGCTGCTCATTACCGCACTATTATTACTTTTAGCTGATAAAGCGAAACATACCGACAAAAAAGTGTCTTTCAAAAATGCACTTATCATTGGTGTTTCTCAAGCTATTGCGATGCTACCAGGTATTTCGAGATCAGGAGCTACTATTTCAACTTCGGTTTTATTAGGCGTTGACCGAACAAAAGCTGCTCGTTTTTCCTTTTTAATGGTGGTGCCTTTGATTTTCGGAAAAGTGGGCAAAGACATGTTAGGCGGTGAAATAAATTTTGAAAGTGCCAATTTTGGTGCTATGACAGCTGGTTTTATAGCTGCTTTTATTTCCGGTTTATTTGCTTGTAACTGGATGATTACTTTGGTGAAAAAGAGTAAACTTTCTTATTTTTCCATTTACTGTTTTATTATTGGGATCATCGCCATTATCTACGCATCTTTGAACTAAATGACAACAGAAGATATTCTTAACGGACAAATAATTTTGGTGGATAAACCTCTGAAATGGACTTCCTTTCAAGTTGTAAACAAGTTACGTTGGGCTTTAAAAAAAAAATATGAACTCAAAAAATTAAAAGTCGGTCATGCCGGAACTTTGGATCCGTTGGCAACAGGGTTACTTATTTTATGCACTGGTAAATTCACCAAAAAAATTGACACTCTTCAGGCTGAATTCAAAGAATATACAGGCATATTTTGTGCAGGGGCAACAACCCCTTCTTACGATTTAGAAACCGAGATCGATGCAACTTTTTCAATAGAGCATCTTACAGAAAAACAAATTTTAGAGGCAACAAAACAATTTTTAGGCGAGATTGATCAAACACCGCCCATGTTTTCTGCTATAAAAAAAGATGGTGTACGTTTATATGAATTAGCCAGAAAAGGAAAAACTATAGAAATAAAAAGTAGAAAAACAACCATTTTTGAATTCGAAATCACAAAAATCGACTTACCAAATATTCATTTTCGAGTGGTTTGCAGTAAAGGAACTTACATTCGATCCCTGGCAAATGACTTTGGTAAAAGCTTGAATTCTGGAGCACATTTAACCGCTTTGCGAAGAACGAAAAGTGGCGATTTCAATGTAGAAAACGCCATTGATCCAATTAAATTTGTCGATGATTTACTTCAAAAATAATGTGAAATCCAGCTTTCTTCTGCCGGAGTTTCCCAACAACAGTCATATTCGCTTTTCGTAGTGACCAAATTATTGAAAACAATTGTTTTTTTAGAAACTCCTTTACTTTTAATCAATTTCTTAAAAGCATTCATTTCTTTTAATTGCACATATTCCCCTTGCTTGAAACAAACATTAACTTTATCTAATAAGGTAATTTTATACTCTTTTTCAAGCTCTTGAATTAAATTTACCAAAGCATCACTTTGCTCCATGTTCAAAGGAGTTTCATGCGAAACAATTAAAATTAAAAACCGATCATACTTCATTTCAAAGTATAAATCAATTGCAGAGATTTCTTTTAAAAACTTACCTATTCTTTCTTGAATTACAGGAGATTCTTGAGGATAAAGCTTTCTGTTTGCAGGAAAAATGTAGATTTTTGAATTATCGGGTAAAGAATCTTTTTCTACCAACATGTTTTAAACCATTAAATTTATAAATTCAACTAAATCATTTTCAATACTCTTTCCTTTATCATCGTTATACCAATATTGAAGGTCCTTTTTAAACTCTGCATCTAATGCCCCATTTTTTTCTTTATAATCATTCACTAGTTTCGTTGCTACTTTTGAACGTGGCCCCCAAGAACTCAAAACTTTGTTCGTTTCTTTTTCGATTACAATTAATTTAGGAATTGATTTTGATCCATTGGTTAAAAACGCATTCATCAAATCTTCATTTTCATCTCGGGAAACTACTTTCAATTCAATTTTCGAATTTATCTCGGCAAATTTATTAATTACCGGAAGTGTTTGCGCGGCATCACCACACCAACTTTCGGTTAAAACCAACCAAGTAAAATCTTTTTGAATCGCTTGTGTTTTTTCAGCAGCGTCATTAGAGAGTGAAGTTTGCTTATCCAAGCGTTTCATTCTTTTTTCATTCAATTTAGTATAATTTAATAAATCATCAGATTGAAGAATTCCTGTAGATTTACCCTCTTTTAACAGATTTACTATTAGAGCTTTATACTCATTATAACTCAATGCCTTTTTCAGACTTTCTTGAATCACTTTTTCCATAATATTTTATTTTTTTTAATAGACGAAAATTAGGCTTGAACTTACGATATCGGAAAATGCAAGCCTTTTAACATTGCTTTTACCAAATCATCCAATTCAAATTTATGCTGCCAATTCCAATCAGTTCTAGCAACACTATCGTCAATACTTTGTGGCCAGCTATCCGCAATTTTCTGACGGCTGTCCAATTTATATTTTAAGGTAAATTCCGGAATATATGTTTGAATTGCTTTTGCTATTTCCTTAGGGGAAAAACTAATCGCAGACAAATTATAAGCAGTGAATTTATCAAATTTTTCATGATCCATTAGTTGAATTGTTGCATCAATGGCATCATCCATATACATCATTGGTAAATAGGAATCCTTATTCAAAAAACTAGTATATGATTTTCTTTTTAGTGCTGCATAAAAAATTTCAACCGCATAATCGGTTGTGCCACCACCAGGGTTTGTTTTATAACTAATAATTCCCGGATAACGGATACTCCGAACATCTACACCGTACTTAACTTGATAGTAAGCGCACCAATTTTCGCCAGCTAACTTGCTAATTCCATACACCGTTGAGGGCTCTAAAATAGTTTTTTGAGGTGCATCTTTCTTTGGAGATGAAGGTCCGAAAACTGCGATAGAACTTGGCCAAAAAACTTTTTCTATTTGTTTATCTTTTGCAATATCCAAAACATTCAAAAGAGAATTCATGTTTAAATCCCATGCATTTTGAGGTCTTTTTTCTGCAATAGCAGATAGCATTGCTGCCATCAAATAAACCTGTTTTACCTTGTACTTCTCTACAACTCTGGTGATATCTTCTTTTTTAGTAACATCTAAAATTTCAAACGGACCAGATTCCATAACGTCATAATTTCCATTTCGAATATCGGAAGCAACAACACACTCATTACCGTATATTTGACGAAGTCTCAAAGTTAGTTCCGTTCCAATTTGACCGCTTGCGCCAATAACAAGAATTATTTGGTTCATACTTTTAATTTAGTGGGGCAAAGATAGCTAAATATTGCGCATTTCGCATGATGAAAATCAATTTCAAGTGTTATAAATAATGCTTATTTTTGACATCTGATTCAAAACAGATATGTCTTTAAAAAATCTCTTTTTTATTCTATTGGTAGTCCTCTTTTTTTCCTGTAAAAAAACAACGACAACGACCGAAATACCAATTGTCAACGACAGCAATGACAGTGTTCAAACAAATACAATTGTGCCGAAAAGTAGTCTTGTTCCGTTAACACATGAATCTCAATTAGAGATAGAAAACTGGGAAGAATACCAAAAATTAAATGATTTTTTAGCGCAGTATAAAAACATTACCATGCGGGATGCACTTTTTAATGCGAAAGATTTGGCAAATCTTGCACAGCAATTAAAAGATTCTATACGTATTGACAGATTTAAAATTCCTTCCGTAAAAATAAGGTTAAATGTTTTGCATAATGAGACCTTGAGATTGGCAGATATGGCTGAAATTAAGACCATTAGTAAACAAGAAGTCATAGAAGAAAATGAAAATATTTTAAATGCATTTTCCGCTTTAAATTTAAAAATAAATAATCTCGTAAGTCAGGAAAACCTAAATAGCGATGTAGATGAATTCATTCAGGAAATACTGCAAAATCCAGATTCTTTAGGAACTTTAAAAAAGTTGCCAGACAATAATTTACATAGAGAATGAGTTTTAAATAAAGCCATAATGAATTAAAAATCAATTCACTTTTTTTTTTCATATCTTTGATTTTTAAAATAAAAAAAAGCTATTTATTTCCCTCCTTGATGAAGAAGTTTATTATTGTAATTTTTTTATTGGTTTTAGTTCAAACCAATGCCCAGTATAATGAGAATGCACCATGGATGATGGGTTCTGATAATGCGAAAAAAACTACAAATTCTGCCAATAATTTTGATGCGATAACAACTTCTTTTAATACCTATTGGAAAAATAAAGATTATTCTAAAAAAGGTAGTGGGTTTAAACCATTTAAACGTTGGGAAAATCATTGGAAAAATTATCTGCAAAAAGACGGCTCTATTGCAACACCTTTAGTATTGTGGAGTGCTTGGGAGCAAAAACAAAAACTTGGTGAGTTTAAAAAAAGTAGCATTAGTAACTGGATATCTGTTGGACCGCTAACCACAAATACCAAAACAGGACAAGGAAGAATAAATACTTTTATCATTGATCCTAATAACCCTACAACATATTATGTTGGAGCACCTTCAGGAGGTATTTGGAAATCAACAGATGCTGGAATTAATTGGACTCCACTATCGGATTACTTACCACAAATTGGAGTTTCCGGTATTGCAATTGACCCAAAAAATTCAAATATCATCTATATAGCAACAGGAGACGATGATGCTTTTGACACCTACAGCGTTGGTGTTTTAAAATCAACCGATGCCGGAATAACCTGGAAAAAAACAGGACTCGATTTTTCGGATACCTATTCCATTTCAAATGAAATTTATATTCATCCATCCAATTCAAATATAATTTGGGTTTCTACCAATAAAGGTTTTTATAAAAGCACCAATGCCGGTGTAAATTGGAGTAAAAAACTCTCTGGTAATATTGTTGATTTTAAATTAAAACCAGACAATCCCAATACCATTTATTGCGTTGGTAATGGCTTTTTTTACAAGTCAGTTAATGGTGGTGACACCTTTGATATTATTAGCAGTGAGAATTTACCGGTAAAAGGTACTTCTTCGCGGATGGCGATTGATGTTACACCCGCAAATCCAAATTTTTTATATCTGCTAAGTGCGAAAACTGACGATTCTTTTCAAGGTGTTTATGTTTCTAAAGATAGCGGAACCACTTTTGCAAAAACTTTAGAATCAGACGATATATTTGGAGGTAGTAAACAGGCTTGGTACGATATGGCGTTAACTGTCTCACCAACAAATGCCAATTTAGTATTTGTTGGCGTCTTAGATATCTGGAGTTCTGGTGATGGCGGAAATAATTTCATTCAAAAAAATTATTGGTACAACTATTCACACCCTGCTTATACGCATGCCGATATTCATTTTTTACGATTTTTTAATAATAAATTGTATGCAGGAACCGATGGAGGCATCTATGAATCAAGCAATAACGCTAGTTCATTCGACGATCTTACCGAAAATTTAAATATCAGCCAGTATTACAAAATTGCTACTGCCAAAAATTCTTCATCAAGGATTGTAGGAGGATTACAAGATAATGGTGGTTTTGCTTTTAGCAATAATATTTGGCACAATTATCATGGTGGTGATGGTATGGATTGTGCAATTGACCCAAATAATGAAAAAATTAATTACGGTTTTACGCAATTCGGTAGTAGTTTGAATGTAACTTTTGATGGCGGGACAACCGAAGGTGTAACAGTAGCTTATGCTCCATCAAGTGAAGTTAACGGATCAGAAGATAGCGGTGGAAATTGGGTCACTCCGCTCACAACCAATAAAGAAGGTGTTCTTTATGCTGGTTATTCGAGGTTGTACAAGTTAGTTAATAATATGTGGGAAGCAGTTTCAACAGATTTCTTTGAAGGTGATTTAGATAATGTAGAAATTGCACCTTCAAATAACAATGTAATATACGTTTCCAAATCAAAAAATTTATTCAAAAGTATTGATAGAGGGATAACTTTTATTCAGATGCCGAATGATTTTAAATATTTTATTAGCTCTATAGCAGTAAATAACCAAAATAGCAACATTATATATGTCACCATCGGCGGTATTTCCGGAAGGGTGTATCAATCTTCAGATGGAGGTGAAAATTGGGTTGACATTACAAAAAATTTACCATCAGAACCTAAATTGGTCATCAAACATCAAAACCAAAGTTTAATAAACGATTTATATATTGGTACAGGTCTCGGCGTTTATCATATCAATGACAATTTAACCGAATGGGAAACATTCGATAGCAATTTACCAAACGTACCAATTAATGATATAGAAATCAATACAAATGATAAAACCATCACTGTAGGTACTTATGGTAGAGGTGTTTGGCAATCAAATATAGAAGTGACTAAAGCTAACTACGATATTAGCTTATTAAGTATCAATAGTAATAACACGATCAATTGCAACGGAATTACTCCAAATATAACGGTAAAAAATAATGGATTAAAATCTTTTAATAAAATTGAAATCAATTACAGCATTGATTTAGAAAATTTTACATACACATATAATGGTATTATTAATCCTGATGAAACAAAAGAAATCGAACTACCCAACAATAGCGCAATATCTTATGGTAGTCATACCTTAGAAATTGAAACTGTTATTTTAAATGACACTTTCGTGGAAAATAATACGTTAAAGGCTAGTTTTACCACCAATATTTCAAGTGAAGGTCAATATATTAATACTTTTGGCGATGCGAATCCTGATGAATGGTTGGTTAAAAATGTTGGAAGCACTAATGAATTATGGCAAAAAGGAATTGCGACTTCTACCCTATTTTTAAATAAATTCGATAATTCATATACCACAAATTCTTCTGGAAATTATTCCGATGAAACCACAAGTTATTTGGTTACGCCATGTTATGATTTATCCCAAATGGAAAATCCGATTTTAAAGTTTGATATGGTTTTTGATATTGAAAAAGATTGGGATGTTCTCTATATGGAGTATACATTAAACAATGGAAAAACCTGGGAAATTTTAGGCACTGCAAATGATCCAAACTGGTATAACAGTAATTTTATAGACCCAAAACGACCTATAACTGTTGGTAAGCAATGGACAGGTACAGATACTACTGCAAAAGAATACAGCTATAATTTAGCTTCTTTTGCAACCGCAACCAATATAATTTTCCGTTTTGTTTTCGCCACCGATCAGGCAGAAAATGGAGAAGGTGCTTCTATCGATAATTTCACCATTGATGCAACAGCTCTTTTAGCAGTTGAAGATTTTGAGGAAACTAAATTTAAAGTTTATCCAAATCCATCTAATGCAATATTCAATATTCAAAGAAGAAATTCTGAAAGTATGCAATTATCAGTGTATGATATCACAGGCAAGTTGGTACATCAAGTAAAGGGTATTGAAACCACTAACTATCCTTTAAATTTATCTAGTTTATCACAAGGAATTTATTTCTTAAAAATTGCAGAAGGAAATAAACAAGCCGTTAAAAGATTGCTCTTGAAATAAACCTATCTCACTTCATATTTTTTTGATTTTAAAGGGTTTTATTGGGTTTCTATTAAAATTTAGTAAAAAACAACCCTATGTAAATACAAATCAATTTTTTTTTAACTTACACAAAACAAATTGGTTAGAGTTTAAGTTATGATAAAAAATAGGTTCCCCTTTTTAATTACCATTATTTCATTTGTTTTTCTCTTCTTTATTTTTACTAAAAAATCTAACGCACAATCGCAAATTACGTTTCGACAACTTTCTGTAAAAGAAGGCTTATCCCAAAATAGTGCTATATCTATTGCACAAGACAGCATAGGCTATTTATGGATTGCAACACAAGATGGTTTGAACAAATATGACGGAAGAGAATTTTCTTACTATCCATATACTTTTATTGATGTAACAAAACCTAATTACAGCAATTTAGGCAAAGTATATACGGATAGGCAAGGTAATTTATGGATTATTCCAATGAATAAAATCCCTCATAAATACAATTCCTTCAAGAATAGATTTGAACCTATTGCAACCATTACTGATGCCAGTATCGTTTTTCAAGACTCGAAATTAAATTTATGGGTTGGCACGTATTCTAATGGATTGTTTCTGATAAATACAGAAACATTTGAAGCTACCCATGTTTTGAAAAAAACCGAAATCAAGGGAACCATTTTTCAAATCGCACAAAAAAATGAAAACGAAATAATAATTGCAGCCGAAAACCAAATTATTGAACTGAATAACCAAACAAAAAAAACAAGTATTATTCAAGCTAAAAATAGTTCTGGTCAAACAATACATACAAATTTTAGCGCCATTGCTATGGAAAATTCCGGTGGTCAATGGATTGGCACCTATGGTAACGGGCTTTTTTTTAGAGATAAAAAAAATCAAGATTTTCATCGAGTTTCCGAATATATATCTTTTAATAAATTACCAAATGATTTAAATATTTTGGCATTGCATCTCGATAAAAAAAATCGACTTTGGATAGGAACTTATGGTAATGGTTTGTATTTGGTGGATATCAAGAAAGATAAGATTGAACACTTTGAATTTGAAAAACACAATTTGAGATCTTTGCATTATAACGATATTCTTAGCATTTATGAAGATTATTCTGGGACTATTTGGTTTGGAACTGATGGTGCCGGGATTAGTTATTATGATGAATATTTAGAGAAATTCAATTCTTTTACCAATTTTCAAACTCCAGAAGGTGTGGCAATTGATTTGGTAAGAGCAATAAGCGTTGAAAAAAACGGAACAACTTGGATTGGTACTTCGGGTAAAGGTTTGACCAAATATGATCCAAATAATGCGTACTGGCGAACTTTTAAGGTAAGTGAAAACGAAAATTCTATTTCTTCCAATCGAGTTGTTAGTTTACTTCAAGACGCCGATAAAGATCTGTGGATAGGCACACAAGATAGCGGATTAAACATTTTAAATGCTAAAAACAACTTTACAGTTTATAATGGTGATTCAAAAATACCATTAAACGCGCAAACTGTATGGTGCATTTTTAGAGATAGTGAAAATACAATATGGCTAGGTACGCGTGATAATGGTTTGATTCAATTTGATAAACGCAGAGGAGAAATCAAACGATATACAAAAACAGATGAAACAAACACACTGCCGAGCAACAATATAAGAGTCATCATTGAAGATGACGAAAAAAACTTTTGGCTAGGAACAGAGTCATCCGGAATTGTGAAATTCGATCGAAAGAACCAAACATTCACAACTCATCAGTATAAAAAAGATAAAAATTCAATTGCCACTAATAATATAAAAACCTTGTATTTTGATAAAAATAAAGTATTATGGATTGGTACAAATGGAGCTGGTCTAAATGCTTTTGATATAAAAAATCAGAAATTTTACAACTATACATCAAAAGATGGTCTTGCAAACGATGTTATTTACGCAGTGATTCCAGATGACAATAACAACCTTTGGCTTAGTTCAAATAAAGGAATAACAAAATTTACTCCAGCTCAAAATCTAAATCAAAAACCGGTTATTGTTAATTATGCTAATTATGATGGATTGGCAACCGAGTTCAATACAGGAGCTTATTTTAAAACTGAAAACGGCGTTTTATACTTTGGCGGATTAGAAGGGTTTTATTTTTTTAATCCGAATAATATTATTGAAAATACTGTTTTACCAAAAACGGTTATCACTAAATTTGAAGTTTTTAATAAAGCTTATCCCTTAGAAGATGGATTGGTTTTCAAATCAAAACAAAATACGATTTCCTTTACTTTTTCAAGCTTACAATTTTCGTTGCCAAAAAAAAATCTATACGAATTCAAACTAACCAATTTAGATGAAGATTGGGTGAAATCAGGTAATATGAATTTTGTACGGTACACAAATCTTCCTTCCGGAAAATACCAATTCAAAGTAAAATCAAGCAATTACGATGGTGTTTGGAATGATACTCCTAGCACCTTAGAATTTGAAATATTAAAACCTTGGTATCTTAGTACATGGGCAATATTAGCTTACATCTACTTAGGGCTAACTTTAATTTATCTTACTTATGTTTATTTTAAATGGCGCTGGAAAATGCAGCTGCAACTTAAATTAGAAAAAGGCGAAAAAGATCGTCTAAAAGATCTTGATAATCATAAAAATAAATTATATACCAATATTTCTCATGAATTCAAAACTCCTTTAACGCTTCTCACGGCACCTCTAAAAAAGCAATTGCAAAGTTCAACTTTGCCAGAAGAAACGAGAAGTGATTTACAGTTAATTGACCGAAACGCGAGCCAATTATTGCATCTTTTTGACCAATTGTTAGATTTGTCAAAACTAGAATCAAGCTCAATTAAATTACAAATTCGTGAAGGTAGAATTGATTTGTTACTCAAATCTGTATCTGCTTCTTTTGCCTTATTAGCAGAGCAGAAAAAATTGGAGTTCCATTCAAAAATACCTACAATTAAAAAAGTTTGGTTTGATAGTGATGTGATTGAAAAAATCATAAACAATTTACTTTCCAACGCTATAAAATATACTTCGGCTAATGGAAAAATACTATTTGAAGCCTTTCTAGATAAAAATGAAATGATAAATTTAATTTTTATAAATTCTATTGACACCATAATTGAAACCGATTTAACTAAGATATTCGATCGCTTTTTTCAAATAGATTCAAGTGCCGAAGGGTCTGGAATCGGATTATCTTTAGTAAAAGAATTGGTTCAATTATCGCATGGCACAATAGAAGCTTCTTATATTGATACTAAAAAAATTAAATTTTTAATCCTTTTGCCTACCTGTAAAGAAGCTTTCTCATCACATGAATTTGGTAAGCCCGATTTGAAAATTAGTAGAGAAATCGAGGAAGTGGTTTCAACACATCCAAATTCGAGTATTTCAAAAATTCCTATAGTTTTACTAGTAGAGGATAATTTTGATATGCGAAAATTTATAAAATCACTGCTTCAAAATGAGTATAAAGTTGTTGAAGCCGTCAATGGTTTGGAAGGCATTGAAAAAGCTCTAAAAATAATACCTGACCTTATTGTTTCCGATTTAATGATGCCCATAAAAAACGGAATAGAATTATGTAAAACTTTAAAAGAAGATGAAAAAACATCTCATGTGCCAATCATTCTATTAACAGCAAAAAGTGGTGATGACCATGAAATAATTGGGCTAAATACCGGAGCAGATGATTATATCACGAAACCTTTCAATTCAAGAAAATTGCAGGTGAAAGTTAAAAAATTAATTGAACTCAGGCAAAAACTGCGATTCCGTTATCGTCAAGATGTATTTCTTGCTCCAAAAGATATTGCTATAACTAACACCGATGAAAAATTTTTCAAACGTATTGAAGATATTCTTGCCAAACATCTTACTGACCCAAGCTTCAACGCCGATAATTTTAGCAAGCTCATTGGAATGAGTCGCATGCAATTACATCGAAAACTTACCGCTTTAACCAATTTATCTACTACCGCTTTTATTCGATCACAACGATTGAAACTAGCCGTTAAAATTTTAAAAAACCCTGATGTAAATACTTCCGAAGCGGCCTATAGTTCCGGTTTTAACAGCCCTTCTTATTTTATAAAATGCTTTAGAGAAGTGTATGGAAAAACACCTTCTGAGTACTTAGAATAAGCCTTGTTTCAATCCTTTTACACCTCTTGTTGTCATAGGTTTCAAAAGTTATATTTTTTCTTTTTAATCTCTATAGGTTTGTTTAAAATCAAATTTCATTTTTATTGATGAAATTTAAAATGAAAAAGCAATTAGTTTAGCGGTAATTTAATGTCAACCTCAGTGCCAATTGGCTTATCATCTTCATCGACTAGATCTATAAAAGTTATGGAATAATCATTTTTATATTCTTTAGCGAAATTACCGAGCCGTTCTTCTGTAAGTTTTATACCTATTGAATCTCTTTTATATAATTTTTTATCCTTTAATTCCGCTGATTTTTTTCTGCCTATTCCGTTATCTTCAATTGTAATTTTTATATGCAAAGGACCTTCTTTTTTAATAGTAATTGTTAATTTTTTATGGCCTTTTTTAGATGCAAGTCCGTGCCAAATAGCGTTTTCTATAAAAGGTTGTAAAATAAGCGCCGGAATTTTAATGGTATCAAGATTTAGGCTTTTTTCAATTTCTAAAGAAAAATCTATTTCATTATTAAATCGAATATTTTCAATGTTTACATACAATTCCATCGTTTCAATCTCATCAGCCATACTAATTTCTTTTTCGCGTGTTGAGGTTAATATTTTTCTAATGAGTTTAGAAAATTTATTGAGATAATACACTGCATTTTCCTTTTCGTTTTTTATAATATACATTTTAATAGAATTCAAACTATTAAAAATAAAGTGCGGATTCATTTGGCTTCGCAATGAAGTAATTTTTAATTCGGCTAACTCTTTATCATATTTTTCTTTTAGTTTTTGAATTTTTTCGGTTTTTGCCTGTTGGCTTAATGAAGCTACGTTTTCTTCTAATTGTTGATGCAAAGTATCTTTTAGTTTTTCATTTTCTTGAAGCTGTTTTATCAACGTTGCCTGAGATTTATTTTTATCTTCTAAAATCAATTTTTGTTTATGTCCCAATCCTAATGTAAAAAGAATGTTTTCTAAAATAACCCCAAAATAGAAAATAGTAAAGCTCAGTTCGTTGCTATCCGGTATTAATTCAAACATATCAATTAACGTAGCTCCCATTGATGAACCAAACAAAAACAAAGAGCCAACCATTATGTAATATCTAAAAGGATTGTCCATTGTAAAAAGTAAAATATACGCTCTTACAGAAAGTATATTCATGTAAATCAGAAAAAAAATATTGCCTTTAGTAATGAAGTCGATATTGCCTGTTATACGATATAAAATTTCAAACAGAACAGTAATAAAAAATATAAAATAAATGGCTCTGAATATTCTGCGATACCATTTTAGGGAAAATGTTTTCAAATCTAAAAAGGTAAAAGCAAAAATAAAATACAACATATTATAACTCCATACAAAGTTTACATCCAAAGCATTTAAAATATTAATAAAAGGCTTGGCTAAAACAGAAATAAATCCATCATTAGCCTCATTTAAATGGCTTAGTAGAATTAAGAAGGTGTAACCGCTGTAATATAAATAAGATCTGTCTTTATGTTGAAAGTATAATAAAAAATGATAAATAGAGAGCATAAATAAAATACCCAGAACAAAATAGAGAATACCATTTTCGTTAGGATACTCCAATATATATTTAATTGATTCGCTGTTCATTTAAAAATAACAACTAAGGTGTTAACACTTTTAACAAGGCACTTTTTTTGGAACGAGAAATAGGTATTGAGGTGCCATTTGCCATAACCAAATATTGACCATCACTTTTTATAAATTCTTTAATGAAGTTTATATTTACTAAATAAGAATTATGTACTCTAAAAAAATTATCGTGATTAATAAGTTCTTCTACGTCTTTAATCTTTTTTGAAAGCACTTCTTTTTTCCCATCCGTAAAATAAATTTCACAATAATTACCATCAGATTTACAATAAATAATGTCATTAATTCCTACAAAAATGGTTTTACCTGCTAAGGGAATCTGAATTTTATTGAAATTGACTTGATGGGTGATACTCGCTAAAACTTTTTTCAATTCATTTCCTAATACATTTTTGTTTTTATTCTCTTTTATTTTGGCTACCGACTTTAATAAATCATCTGTATCTATGGGTTTTAACAAATAATCTATGGCAGATTCTTTAAAGGCTTTTATGGCATAATTATCAAAAGCCGTTGTAATGATGAGGTCAAAATCTCTAAAGTTTAGGTTTTGTAATAATTGAAATCCATCCATTTCAGGCATTTCAATATCAAGAAAAACACAATCGGGTTTGATATAGTTTATAGCAGAAATGGCCTCTACAGGATCGGTAAAACTATCGCATATTTCTATCCCTTGGCAAAAGCTTTCTATTTCCCATTGTAAGCTTTTTATAGCACCTATTTCGTCATCAACAATTATAGCTTTTATCATCTGGAGTCAATTGAATGGGTAAATATAATAGAATCGTAAATGTATTTATTTTTAAATTATATCAATTGTATTATTTCGTGTATGGTTAGCAAAAAAAACTGTTCCAATGGTTAACTAATAACAATTTAAGTTCATGCCTCAATTTACAAAATTTTAGAATCCATTTATACATTATTGTATACCAACCATAAAGTTATTTACAAAGACAACCCAAAGCTGTTATAGATTTGATCTCGTAAAAAAATAAATAAATAGAACTTTAAAAAATTAACCCATGCAAATAGTAAAAAACAACATAGTAATAACAATCTTATTTCTTTTGGTGAGTTCTACTTTTTATGCACAAAATTCTATTCAAGGCGATATAGCAAATTGGGCTAACTGCAAATTTTCAATACTCTTTGATGATGATGTTTCACCAGAAATATACTTAGAATAAACACTTTTTCAACCAATGTTACATATTTGTTATCATTGGTTACAAATGGTATATCCTTTCTTTTTAATCTCTCATAGGTTTACTTAAAATCAAGTGTCAAATTTCACTTTAACCGACGAATTTTAAAATCCTATACAAATTTTAAACCTTTATTTATGGAAAATCAAGACAAAACTTTAGTACAACAAACCGAAAGCAAGAACATGGCCATCATTGCTTACATCACAATTATCGGATTGATCATTGCCTATGTGATGAATAACGACAAAAAAGAAGCCTTTGCTTCTTACCATATTAGGCAATCTACCGGACTCGCATTAACAGGTTTAGCCTTAGGTATGATTGGTATGATACCAATTCTTGGTTGGATTATCAATATTCTTGGAGTTTTCGTGCTTCTCTATATGTGGATAATGGGTTTGATGAATGCCATTAATAGCAAAGAAACTCCGGTACCCATTCTTGGAGAGAAATACAAAGAATGGTTTAAAAATCTTTAAATACTAAAAATTAATTGAGTGCAATCGAATAGATAAAAAAACAAGTTTTTGGAAGTTTTTTGAATAACCTTAAATACTAAAAGTATGAAAAGAAAAGGATTCATTACAGCACTTATTGCGTTCACAACAATACCGCTGTGGGCATTAACTCCAGTTGAAATAATGACAAAAAGAAAAGACAAAGGATTTAAAATTAGTGCGGGCGAAGGCCGCCTACATGGTCATCTAAAACTAAAAGGTGTGAATTCCAATATTTTGGATGTTAAAATATCTGGAAAAGACACCGATGGCGACTTGGCGATTTTTGAGCAGACCTCGCTTTCCCAAGGACGAGGAACACCTTTACATATTCATAATGCACAGGACGAAATATTCTATATCAGAGAAGGAGCTTATTATTTTCAGGTAGGAGATGAAAAATATGATATGTCCGTTGGAGATAGCATATTTCTACCTCGCAAAGTTCCACACGCTTGGACGCAAAAATCAGAAAAGGGCAGAATGACAGTCATAATGCAACCGGCAGGAAAACTTGAAGATTTTTTTGTTACAATGGCAGCATTAGACCACGAACCCACTCCAAAAGAAATCGAAAAGATCTTTGCAGACAACGAAATGCAAGTAGTCGGACCACCTTTAAAACTGGAATAATTCCAATTTAAAAACTTGTTTCCCAAATTGAATTGAAGAAATAGGGGTAAAATTAAATATGTTAGGTAAATCTTGAAAGTAAGCAAGACGGAAACCACAGTTACCAACAATGCTATAGCAAACAGGTAGAAAAACACCATATTCAAATGCTTGGGTGTGCTTTCAAAGTCCGCTAGATCTTTCAATGAATACCATAAACGGCAGAGAAAATCCAGTACCTATTCTGGGTGAGAAATATAAATAATGGTTCAAAAATATTTAATTAACAAATAAAAAACAACCCATGAAAACATTAAAAAACAACATTGTAATGGCAACCATATTTTTATTGGTGAGTTCTGCTTTTTATGCACAAAATTCTATTCAAGGCGAAATAGCAAATTGGTCTAATGAAGAAGTTCCATTAATCTTTAATGATTATATGTCAAAAGAAAAAATCACGATGGGTACTATTATATCTAATGGTAAAATGGTAATTCCGCTTGAAGATAATTATTTATCTACTATGAAAGAAGCCGCCATCAAAGCAAAAGAAAAAGCACCACAGGGTTGGGAAATGAAATTCAATACTGTAGAGTCCTCCTTTGGTTGCAGTGATGAAGAAATAGTGTATGAAAATCCTACAGTTATTTTTTCCGGTCTTCCGGATTTGGAAGCTGTTAGTAAAGACGGATCAACAACATATGGATATCTCTATTGCACCAACAATCCGGAAATTTCATCATGGTTATCTAATTATGGGCAAGGAAATATAGCAAAAGGTTATTACTTGCGATGGTTTTTTGCAGAAAATAATGCCTCAGCAAAAGGATCGTGCAGTATGCCAACTTACACGGGAAACGACGATGAAAATTATATGGACATAACTGTTTATGATCTTGAACTGCAAAAAGGGTGGAATATAATCAAATATGCAATTACCGAAACTTTTACATCACAAACCGGTAAAATAACACCATCAAAAACAGAAATCACAAAAATAGATGAAGTTCCGGCAGATGCACAATGGCTTCTTTTATAAATTAAAATTGTAACCCCTAAAAACATAAATCCAATGAAAACTTTAGAAAAAAATATTCGAACAATTTCGATAGTAATTAGCATGCTATTCGTATTTCAATCTGCTAGTGCACAATTCTTTAAAAAATTAAGTAATCGAGTACAAAACACTGTAGAGAATGTTATTATTCAAAAAACTGCGGATAAAGCAGGCGAAAAGACATCAAATTCGATGGATAAAATACTTAATATGAATATGCCTGGAATGGGACAGAAACCAGTCGATGTTTCGGAAGTTCCGAATTCTTACGATTTCGAATGGAAATACTCTTTAAAAATTACCTCCAAAGAAGGAGATATGATATTGGATTATTTTTTAAAACCCAATCAACCTTATTTCGGTTTTAACACCCCTACTATGGAAGACGTATTTATGGTAATGGATACAGGAAATAATATAATGGTGATATATATGAAATCAGAAGGGAATTCATCGATTATGGCAATGGGAATGCCAGTTGATTTAAATACAGACGAAATGAAAGATACCTCGGCAGATTTTACTTATGAAATCTTGCCAAATAAAACCATTATGGGGTATAACTGTAAAGGGGTTAGAGCAACCAATGACGAGTATGATATGACTATGTATTTTACCAACGAGGCGCCGGTAAGTTTTAATGATATTTATAAAAGCGATAAAGCCCAAATACCCGAAGGCATGAAAAAATACTTTAAAGATGGAGAAAACACGTTGATGTTAGAATTAACGATGATCGATAAGAAAAAAAGCAAGTTAAATGCAACTATGGAGTGTATCGGTTTAGAAGAAGTTCAAAAAATGATCGATAAATCGGATTATAAAAGCATGAGTAATCCAGCGATTGGTGGCGACTAAGATTATTATTCCAAGCCTTTCTAATAAAAACAACACTTTTAAAAAACATCCTATCATGAAAAAAAACTTCTATCTGTTATTATTTCTCATACTCGTAATTTCATGTCAGAATACTAAAAATTCAGACAGAAAAGAGAACCCTATTTCTTCTGCTATTGAAAAAGCAGAAGAAAAAGCGACGAACAATCCATATCAGGATAGCGAAAGCCAAAAAGCACTATATAAAGCATTAAAAAAGAAAACTCCTTTAACAGAAGATCAGTTGTTAGCTGTAATACCCGAACACATAAACGGTAATCAAAAATTCGGTGAACATGCCGCCCAGGCGAGTAATCAGTTAGCACAAGGAATGTATGGCACTGCACAAAGTAATTATTCTTTTTGGATACAAGACGGATCAGGATCAATAGCTATTGTTCGAAACTTTTTTGACAGCTTAAAGTTCAAGAATAAAGGTCCAGTAGATACAGAATATGTGTACACAGAACATGATGGTTATAAAACCATTGCTTTTTTGCAGCCTAAAATTAAGCAAAATAAAATTTCTTTTATCTATAACAATCGATTTAGAATCTCCCTAAGAGGACCGGACTCGGCTGATACCTTATGGTCGTATATCGACTTTGAAAATTTAAAAAAATTAGATCAATATAACTAGAAACCATGAAAAAATTATTGTATACCTCTGTATTTGTTCTATTGCTTTTTTCATGCAAAGGCAACGGACAAAACACAAATGCATTGACAAATAATGATAGCTCAGAAGATGTTGCTACAAAATCGGAAAACCGCGTTACGTTTAGCGGCGATTATGACGATTTATTGACTTTGGAAATGGCATCGCAAATAACAGGTTTCGATGCCTCAAAAGCAAGAAAAACGCACACATTAAAAGGCATGTACGGTGAAAATTTGAGATACAATTGGGAAAATGGAAGAGAAAGAAATAAAGAAACCATAACCCCAGGTATGAAAATTACTACGATTTCTTGTACCGATCTAGCACAAATAAAATGGGTAGATGCCGAAGCCGACATGGAATCTTTTTTAGACTTTATTGAGCCCGAAGAACACGAAGAATTATCAAAAATAAACGAGGTTGGAGAAAGTGCCTATTGGAATTCAAAAAAGAACCATTTAGAGGTGTATTCTAACGGTGTTTCTTTTACAGT
>CBDTUD010000013.1:0-62116 GCA_965363545.1 uncultured Flavobacteriaceae bacterium
GATTTTAAAAATATTCATAAATATCGCCTAAATTAATCGATAATGAAAATCGTAAAGTACTTTCTAACGGATTTGTTACGTCAGAAGCATTAATTAAGTATGAAACATCTAAGGTAGAACTTCTAAATTTAAATCCGGCACCTAAAGTAAAAAATTGTCGATCACCTTTAAACTCACTTTCATGAAAATAACCTGCTCTCACTGCAAAGGTTCTATCATACATATATTCTGCACCTATTGACCAAGTTATTTCTTCTAATTCTTCACTGAAACCGCCTGGAGCGTCATAAAAGGATTGAAACATACCTTTTAAAAAACCTATATTGTCATCTTTTCCAGCAATAATTTCTCCTGTCTCACTATCAACTATTGGGGGTGTAGGAACTAATAATTTATTGAACTCGACAAGTGCTGTTATGGTGTTTACATTATCCAAAATAAAGTCAAATCCTCCACCTAATTTTAAATTGGTAGGAATAAAGCTTTCATCACCACCAACTACTAACTCAACTGTAGGCCCTATGTTAGAGATGTTAAAACCACCTCGCCATCGACCATTAAAGTTACCATAATTTGCCTCATCACTTTGATAGTAACCCGATAAATCTGCTGAAAAGGTATTGATAGTTTGAATATCTGAATCTTCTATTCTCAAGGTTAAATCAGAATGTATGTATCGAAGACCTACAGCCATGGAGAAATTTTCACTTAGTTTCATAGAATAGGATCCGTCAAAAGCAAATTCATTCGGATTTTCCGATCCCAAACTTACACCAACATCATTTGTCAAGTCTATAGAACCTAAAGAGAAATAGGTTATTCCGGCACTCCAAGCGCTTTTTTCGTCAATTCTATTGGTAACAAATGCACTAGTCAAACTTACGTCATTGGTTAAATTTCGTAGCCATGGTGTATAATTTAATCCGATTTGCCATTGCGATTCTGCAAAAGCATTTTTTGCTGCATTATAATGTTGTGAATTTGCATCTGGAGATGTCGCAACCCCCATATCAGCCAAACCACCGGCCCTTGCATCGGGAGCAATTAATAAAAATGGAGCAGCGGTTGTAATTGGATTCGGTTCGTCTTGTGCGTGTGTATTAAAAATTCCTAAGAGAATTGTAATGATAACTAAGCTTAATTTTTTCATGAATTGAATCAATTTGTTGGGGTTTAAATCTAACCTGTTTTATTGCAGAATAACTAGTTTTTCTATTTTTTCTGCTTTTGCATTTGATAAATTTGACTTGACCTTAAGCTTGTAAATGTAAACACCCTTACCAATTTTGTTGCCAAAATCATCGAGACCATTCCAAGAGATATCTCTTGATAAAAGTCCGTCTGACTGCACGGTTTGGTTAAGGGTCTTAATAAGTTTTCCTGATACCGTAAAAATTTGTACTTGTACCTCTAATGATTCGTTTGGTTTATTATGATTAAACCAAAATTCGGTATAGTTTACAAACGGATTAGGATAATTCAATACGTTGCTTAAAATTAAGTCGTTATCATCAACTACAATAAAAGTTAACGTAGATTCTGATGGATTATTGTACGTGTCCCAACATTTTAATTTAATTGTATGCAAACCAGGTTCTAAATTTCGTAACGGATATTTAACTTTCCCTTTCTTATAGTCATTCAGCTCTGTTTCATAATAATCATTGAGCACAAACGGATTTGCATTATCACCATCTAAAATGGCAATAATATCATGATCTACGGCAGTAATCGAGGTGTTTATGCCTGAATTATCTTCTAAAACAGCATAAATTACAGGAGATTCATTCGTGTTTCCGCCATCGACAAAAGAGGCATCATTCATGAATAGATTAATAATCGGGCCTTCGGTGTCACTTGGTGCATTTGGATCAATTCCACCTATTATAACATCCAAATTATAACCAGATTTGTCCTCTTGATTATTATCAGAATAAAAACTTATTTTAGAATTTCCATAAGCAATACGAATATCTTTCGGCACTATAAAATCAAAGCTAAAATTTCCGTCAGTTACAGAAGCCCTTCCTCTAAAAATTTTACTTTCGATAGAGGTAAAAGCCATTTTTTGTCCAAAATTATCATTGTCCAATGTGGTTTTATCCAAAGCTTTGTCATAGATCGTTGCAGATAAAGTTCCGTTATAATTTTGCAAAATGTTATTGTCGCTATCGGTAACATTTCCTTCCAATTTAATATAGGACAATGCTTTTAAGGTATCTAAACTTTGCGAAATTTCTTTATCGTTCATTTTGGTTATGACGATATTTGGTTTGGGTTGGGCCAGTTTCATTGCCGGATCGCCAAATTGGTATACGAAAAATCGCTGTCCCGAACTAAAATCATGTTTGGTGTACATTAAAGCTTCGGCAATAGTGTAATTTTCATTCTCAAAACTGAAAAGTTTTTTTATCAGATTTTTGTTAAAAAGTTGTCCAGTACTAATAAAAATTTCACGTGTTGTTGTAATCATACTTATTGCACCACCTTTCGAATTTAAAAAGGTAAACTCTCCGGCAGATGGTTGCAGCGGGTTGTCAAAACGGGAGAACTCACAAGTTACCGTAATAAAGAGGGGAAGAGTGTTGAAATTATTCCAGCTTTGAATTTGCGGCACTTCTAAGATTCGCTCGTTAGCCCAACCGTTAATTCCGCCGTGACCAAAATAATCGACCACTAATGTGCCTGTTTCAACGGCATTTGTTATTGCTTCGTTAACGGTTGGATATCGTTCTCCGCCGGCAGATGTCACTTGTTGATTTGCATCGGCATATATTTTCTTTAAATTGAATCCGGGTTTGTTTGTTTTGATGTCTTCTGCAATGATATCAACTGTTTTTTGCAAGACAAATTCACTTGGCGTATCTGGGTCATCTGCGACTAGTGTAATTGTATTTCTCCAGTCGCCAAAAGAGGTAGTTTTGTAATAATTCAGGGTTTTATCAACCATAAGTTTGGCTTCTGATAGCGTAGAAATAGGAAACCGGCCTGTTGCAACATCTTGTTTGTCAGAACTTAGTAGTTCTCCTTCATTTTCATCTAAAATACCAAAATAATCATCTGTTACATAAGATGTTACCAAATTAAAACTTTCGAAAGATTGAAATGCGGGCACGATATTCGTGTTATTTGAAATACGATCTTTGAAGTCGAAAGAAGAATCTCCAAAAAGACAAGCATATTTTATTCGCGTAGCTTCAGAACTCGCATTGAGATATAAAAATCGAATAAAATCTCGAATAGCAGTAAGATCGGGTGAACCTGAAGAAAACTCATTATAAATTTGATTAATATCGACTACCAAAGTATTTAAATTGGAATTATTTTGATGATAATCTGCTAATCTTTGTGCCTCATTCATTAAATAATTTTGAGTAATTATTACATAATCGATATCTTTTATTTGATGCAAATTTTGATTTTTAATCTGTGCATTTTCAACCGTTTCCGGAATTAGAAAATCGTTTTCAACGAGCACTACAAACTCTTTCGGATTTTCATTGCCGTAAGATTTAAATGTATAGTTAGTTGTCGTTGCTTGATTGGTAATTTGTATCGGGTTTAAAAAATTAGAAACATCCCAAACTTGAAAAATTGATGTGCTGTTTTCAATTTGATATTCGTAAATACTTGTTGCATTAATGGCCGAAATATTTCGAAATGAAAACTGAGAACTACTAGCTTTTAAATTTTTTGTACCCAGAATTTCTATATAATCTAGATACGCTTTCGCGGATGGGTTTCCGAAATTATTGTAGGAGATGTCAACTACTAAGGCATCTTGGTTAGCTAAAGTAGTACCTGAAGACTCTGCTGAGACTCCCAAAAAAAAAGAATTTGAAGATAAGGCCGGAAAATTAATAGTTGTTATATTTTGACCGTTTATGGTAACATCCATATGTGTATTGGTAAATGAAATTGCCGCACCACGAACTCGAACGGAAATAGGTTCCGTTGCAACGAGATTCTCAAAATTAAAACGAAAAGATTGTTGCTCATTAAAACTAAAATCTTCCCCCATCCATTGCTGTCCGTTTGCAAAAAGATTTATTTTTTCCAATTCATGCACTGCGAAATCTTGAAAAGTGGTGATAATTGTATTTGAAGGAGTTGTAATCTCATCTGCTAAAGCAATTCTTTTTCCTTTACCATTATCAACGGTAATAAAATAATACGCCTTGTTACTATATATATTATTAACATGTTCGGTAGCACTAAAATTAGTTGGATTGATTTTCCAAGATTCTGGGCCTTTAGCATAAAATAAAAGGTAGTCATCAGTATCAAATTTACCATCTTCTTCTCCTTTTATATAGATGGCGTTTTCTTGTAAGTCATCATTTCTAAAAGCGCCATTTAATTGCGGTAGTAAATTTCCACCATTTCCATAGATTCTAATATTAGTTGGATCTAAATTTGATGTGCTAATGCCAATTTTTTGCAGTAATTCTCTATCGATTTTAAAAACTCCGGTGGTATCCACCGAAAACTTAAACCACGTGCCAGAGGAAAGTGCAGAATTATTGGTGTAAATTGGTACAGGAATATCTTTGCTTTGCGCATTTGAACCTTTTGGCTGCAGTTGATATTCTAAAGTAAAAGATAAAACCTTCTTAATTCTGCCATTTTCTTTGATTAACGGACTAATTGTCAGTGTGGCAATCGATTTGTTTCGTGCTTTACTTATTTTAAAATCACTTTTAAATTCGGTTGAAATTTTAGTTTTATCTAAGTTTTTAGTTAGATTATCAGCAATTAATGAAGTTTTAACATTTTTTATTAGAAACTGCTGCACTATTAGGTTGTTTTCTACGTTAAAAGAAGTAGAATATGTTGCATTATTATGACCATCAAAAAAATTATTTTCTACTAAAGGTAGCGTTATGGTTTGATTTTTGCTGATTTGAACAGGGCTGTTGTCGTTCCATTTTAAAATGAAATCTTTAGAAGAACTGTTTTGAGAAATCAAAACAGATGTCTGGCCAAAAAGAAATAATAGAAAAATATACCATTTAAAACTCATTCTACTATAAAACTAAGGTTATATTTTGATAATTTACAACGTTACACATAATAAAGAAAAAAAACAATCGTTATACATGAATTGAAAGCCAAAAATAGAAGTTTAAATACTAATAAACGACGTATAAAATTAAATTCTGTCTTTTTTTAAGAAATAACAAAGAAAAAAATCATGAAAAAGTTTAGCAATAACAAAGTACTACTTTTAATCTTAGCAGCTGTTACATTGGCGAGTTGCAACAAGAGTAGTAAAAATGTATCAACATTAACTGGCTGGGAATACAACAATCCAAAATATGGAGGTTTCCAAGCCAATACCAATTATAAGCAGCAAGCCAATCCTCCGGGAATGGTGTTGATAGAAGGTGGTACATTTACTATGGGTAGTGTGCAAGATGACGTTATGTTCGATTGGAATACAACTCCTGTAAAACAACAAGTGCGTTCGTTTTATATGGATGAAGCAGAGGTTACTAACTTAGAATATTTATTGTACTTACAATATTTAGAGAAAGTTTTCCCTCCTTCTGATGATACCTATCGAAAAATTTATCAAGCAGCTCTTCCAGATACTTTAGTATGGAGAAATACTTTAGGATTTAACGAGTTATTAACTGAAAATTATTTGCGTCACCCGGCTTATGCAGAATATCCGGTTGTTGGTGTTTCTTGGAAACAAGCTTCAGAATATTGTAAATGGAGAACTGACAGGGTGAACGAAAAAATATTAATAGACAAAGGTGTTTTACATACTTTATTCGATCACGATTCATTAAAAGTAGAAGGCGCTAACCGTTTTGATACAGAAACTTATTTAGCAAACCCGAATTTATTATTTGAAGGTGACTCTTCAATCTACTATAAAGGAATTACAGATTATTCTAAAAAAGCAAAAGGTAAAAAAGAGAAAGGTAGTTTTACAGGTCGTCACGTAAAAATTTCTGACGGTATGCTAGCACAACGTTTTAGATTACCAACAGAAGCAGAATGGGAATATGCAGCAAAAGCATTAATTGAAAATCGAGAATATAACTCTATTAGAGGTCGTAAAAAATATTCTTGGAATGGTGAAACAACTCGAGAAACTTCTAGAAGATATCAGGGTGATCAAATGGCTAACTTTAAACTTGGAAAAGGAGATTATAGTGGTTTAGCCGGATGGAGTAATGACGGTGCAGATATTACTATGAGAATTAAATCTTACAAGCCTAATGCTTACGGATTATACGATATGTCAGGTAATGTTGCCGAATGGGTAGCCGATGTTTACAGACCAATAATTGATAATGATGCGAATGACTTTAGTTACTTTAGAGGAAACGTTTTTGAGAAAAAGATGATTGATAAAGAGGGTAATGTAGTAGTAGTAGATTATAACAATATAGTTTTTGACACTTTAGATAACGGTAAAATTATTCCTAGAGATTTGCCAGGAAGTATTAAATACGAGCCAATTACAAAACGAGATGCATTTATGCGTAACAATTATGATAAAGCATACAATATTGATGATAAAGATGGTGATTTAGCTTCTACTAAAAATTACTTCAAAGACGAAGATGATTTTGAAACTAAACCTAGAATGTACAACTCACCTGAAATACCAAGACAAATTGGTGAAAGCGGTTTGATTATTCAACAGTATGATACGAAAACAAGAAATACGTTGATTAGTGATCAAACAAGAGTAATAAAAGGTGGTTCTTGGAAAGATAGAGCATTTTGGTTAGACCCTGCTCAAAGAAGATATCTACCTGAATATATGGCTACCAATTATATTGGATTTAGATGTGCAACCGACAAATTAGGTCAAATGTCAAATTCAAGAAGAAGAAAAGACATGAAGTAAATAGCTTCAAAATAAATACTAAAAAAACTCCAAATCATTTTTTGATTTGGAGTTTTTTTTTACATTTACTTTATGGAGATACAACAACTTTACAACCTTTATAAACAGAGTTTCAAAGTAACGACAGATACTAGAGCAGACTTGGAGAATTCAATATTTTTTGCTCTAAAAGGAGATAATTTTAACGGAAACTCTTTTGCAGAAAAGGCTTTAGAGAAAGGTGCAAATTTTGCAGTTGTTGATGAAAAAGAATACCAAACCAATGTCAAAATAATTTTGGTTGACGATGTTCTAAAAACGCTTCAAAACTTGGCGACATATCATCGAAAACAATTGAATATCCCCATTATTTCTTTAACAGGAAGTAATGGCAAAACAACTACTAAAGAATTGATCAGTGCTGTGTTAAAGCAAAAATTCAATTGCACAGCAACCAAAGGAAACTTGAATAATCATATTGGAGTTCCGTTGACTTTGCTTTCTATGACTCAAAAAACCGAAATTGGAGTCGTTGAAATGGGTGCAAATCATCCTAAAGAGATAGCATTTCTTTGCAATATAGCTTTACCAGATTATGGATATATTACCAACTTTGGTAAAGTTCATTTAGAGGGTTTTAAAAGTTTAGAAGGAGTTATTCAAGCGAAAACAGAAATGTACCGATATCTAAAGCAACACGATAAAACAGTTTTTGTAAATACAAATGATAAAACACAAATAGAAAAATCAGATGGTATTCAAAGGTTTACTTTTGGAACCGAATCGGCTGATTTTCCTGTTTCTTTTATAAGTGCTGACCCGTTTGTAAATTTGAAGTTTAAAAACACCATTGTTTACAGTAAATTAATAGGTAAATATAATTTTTCAAATATGGCAGCGGCTATTACTTTTGGACAATTTTTCAAGGTTGCTGATGCTAAAATTAAGGAGGCAATTGAACAGTATATACCAAGTAATAATAGGTCACAAATTATTCAAAAAAATTCCACAAAAATTATTTTAGACGCTTATAATGCAAATCCGAATAGCATGGAAGTTGCCTTAGAAAATCTTTCTCAACTAAGCGACAACACAAAAATTGCTATTCTGGGCGATATGTTTGAAATAGGTAAGAACAGCTTGTTAGAGCATCAGAATGTTGCTAATTTAGTGCAAAGATTAAATCTACAAAAAGCGTATTTAATAGGTAGTAATTTTTCAAAAATAGAATTAAAAAACCCTAATATCGAGAAGTTTAACTCTTTTGAGGACTTTAAAAATAATTTTGATAACTCTACTTGCAAAGAGGCGACAGTTCTAATAAAAGCATCGAGAGGAATGGCTCTAGAGAGAGTAGTCGATTTGCTATAAAAAAATTACCAATCTAATTTTCCTTTTTCCATTTTACCATTAATGATGTAAAACTCTAAACTTGTAATAGCGTTTGTTATTTCTTCATCTATAGGTTGTTCTGCAAGGTTTTGATAACGAACCGGAAATCTATCAATATAAGTTTTTAATGGGATCACATCCAATTGACCAAAAAATAGTTTTCCTTGCCTGAAATTTGAAAAAGAATATTTGTATTTACCTTCTTTTACTTGGATATTTAAATCAATAAATAGTTCAATCGGAATCGTTTTTTGGATAAATTTCCATGTTATTTTTTTGGATATCAAGGTTTGGATTTCAGCGTCACCAATTCTAACTGAGTCAATATTTTGATAATATTTATCAATCCATTCTCTTGCTCTGGTTTGAATTTGATTTTGAGAAATTCCTTCTACATTAACTACGTCTTCATATTTATAATCTCCAGTTTCTCCATCAATCATAATCAATTGGGACTGGGCAATTTGAAAAAATAAGATAAGGGAGAAGATTAATAATAATCTTTCTTTTTTCATAATTTTTTAAATAAAAAAATACACTTCTAATCGGTGTATTCACAATAACGAAGTTAGCGATTATTATTCATAAAATCAAAAAAAAGCTATAATCAGTAAAGTAAATTAATTACATCCTTACAGGAACGTCAATGCCTAAAAGTGCAAATGCAGATTTTAAGATAGCGCCCACTTTTTCAGAAAGTTGTGTTCTGAAAATTTTCTCAGTTTCATCATCGGCGCCTAAAATTGGAACGCTTTGATAAAAAGAATTATAATCTTTTACCAAGTCATAAGTGTAATTAGCAATTAATGCCGGACTCAAATTCTGAGCGGCTAATGGTATAACCGATTCAAAATTTTGAATTTGTTTGATTACATCTTTTTCTTTTGGATGCAAAGAAAGATCTAAAATTGATTTTGAAAAATCAAAATCAGCTTTTCTTAAAATCGACTGAATTCTAGCATATGTATATTGAATGAAAGGCCCTGTGTTACCGTTAAAATCAATAGATTCTTTAGGGTCGAATAAAATTCTCTTTTTTGGGTCAATCTTTAATATGTAATACTTTAAAGCACCTAAACCAATAGTTTTATACAATTCTTCTTTTTCCTGATTGCTATAACCCTCTAGTTTACCTAGTTCTTGAGATATTTCTCTGGCTTCATTTGTCATTTCAAGCATCAAATCGTCTGCATCAACTACGGTTCCTTCTCTAGATTTCATTTTTCCTGAAGGTAAGTCTACCATTCCATAAGATAAATGGTGTAAATTTTCCGCCCATGAATACCCTAGTTTTTGTAAAATTAAAAACAATACTTTAAAATGATAATCTTGTTCATTACCAACGGTATAAACCAATCCTCCAACATCTGGATAATCTTTTATTCGTTGAATTGCCGTACCAATATCTTGGGTCATATAAACCGAAGTACCGTCTGAACGCAAAACAATTTTTTCATCTAAACCATCTTCTGTTAAATCAATCCAAATTGAACCATCTTCTTTTTTGTAAAAAATGTTCTTTTCCAATCCATCCAAAATAACTTCCTTGCCTAATATATAGGTATTGCTTTCAAAATAATTTACATCAAAATTAACTCCAAGTTCTTTGTATGATTTCTCAAAACCATCATAAACCCATTGATTCATTTTTTTCCAAAGTTCAACTGTTTTTTCATCTCCGGCTTCCCATTTTAGAAGCATATCTTGTGCTTCCAATAAAATTGGTGCAGTTTTTTTAGCTTCTTCTACCGTTTTACCTTCTTGAATTAATTGTTTAGTTTCCTTTTTATATTCCTTATCAAACTTCACATAGTAGTTTCCAACTAATTTATCGCCTTTCAATCCGGTGCTTTCCGGTGTTTCTCCATTACCGAATTTTTGCCAAGCCAACATACTTTTACAAATATGAATACCGCGATCATTGATAATTTGTGTTTTATACACTTTTTTACCTGAGGCTGCAATGATTTCTGCAACCGAATATCCTAATAAGTTATTTCGAATATGTCCTAAATGCAACGGTTTATTTGTGTTTGGCGACGAATATTCTACCATAATCGCCTTTTCATTTTCATCGGATTGTTTAATGCCAAAATTTTCGATTTCTCGGATTTCATTAAATGAATTCAAATAAAATGCATCAGCGATAACTAAATTTAAAAACCCTTTAACAACGTTGAATTGTGTTACTTCTGAAGTGTTTTCTTGTAAATATTGTCCGATTTTTGTTGCAATTTCAAAAGGGTTTCCTTTGATGAATTTTAGCAAAGGAAAAACGACCAATGTAATATCTCCTTCGAAATCTTTCCGAGTATCTTGAAATTCAAGTGAACTAACTTCGGTAGAATAAATCGATTGTAATGCTTTTTTTACAGCAGTATCTAAAGTATTTTGGATATTCATGGTTTTCATTTTGAGGCGCAAAAATAACTATTTTCACGCTAAAATGAATAAGATATAGTAATTTTGATGCCAGATAAAAATATAATGAATAAAATTTTAGAGAATTTACCAAAATTAGCAAAGGAGAATCAAGCGGATACCAAAAAATATTTTGCAAAACTTCGAAAAAAAACTCCAAAGCAATTGGATGTGGTGATGCAAGATTTACATGATGACGAGTTTGAAAGAACGGATTGCCTTACTTGTGCGAATTGCTGTAAAACTACAAGCCCGATTTTTACACCGAAAGATATAAGCCGGATTGCGAAATTTCTCCGTATGAAAGAATTGCAGTTTACAGAGCAGTATTTGCAACGTGATGAAGATGATTTTATGGTTTTGAAAACAGCTCCGTGTACTTTTTTAAATGAAGATGATAATACCTGTATGGTTTATGATGTTCGTCCGAAAGCATGCAGTGAATATCCACATACTAACCGTAAAAAGTTTATTCAATTAACGCATCTTACTTTAAAAAATACAGAGGTTTGCCCGGCTGTTTTTAATATAATAGAAGCTTTAAAAAAGAAATTACCAATGTAGAGAAATTGGTTGAAACAAATTTTAATCCAATTCAAAAACTTTTAGCTTGCTTACTAAAATTGTGATAACAAAACCAAATATCCCGATAAGGGCAAAAGAATATTGCAAACTCGAAAGCTCCGCTATATAACCAATTAGTGGAGGTCCCATCAAAAACCCAAGAAAACTTACACTGGCAACGGTTGTCAATGCGATTCCCGGTGCAACTTTAGGGTTTTTCCCGGCAATGCTATAGAGAGTTGGAATAACGGTAGAAACACCAATACCAACGAGCATGAATCCTAAAGTTGAAGGAATTAAATATGGAAAGAACACTGCAGTTAGTAAACCGGTAGAAATTAAAATACCTGCAAGTTGTAAGATTTTTTTTGCACCATGTTTTCGTATGAATTTATCGCCAAAAAATCTACCCATAGCCATCATAATCATAAATGAGGTATAGCCTAAAATGACCAAAGCGCCCGGTGCTTTCACAATTTCTTTGAAATAAACCCCACTCCAATCAAACATAATTCCTTCGCTCGCCATACAGCAAAAGCCAATAACACCTAACCAAACAAGGCTTTTTTCAGGTTTGGAAAAAAAGCTTTTCTTCTGTAATTGAACTTTTCCGCTTGCCTTGATTAAATATTTGTTGTTGAAAATAATTAAAAGCAATCCAAAAATGGCAACTAGTATAAAATGAGTATGCGGTGATAAATGAAATGCCATCATGACGAAACCTACCAAAGCTCCCGTAAATCCTGCCAAACTCCAAACACCATGAAAAGAACTCATGATCGTTTTTTTATGCATTTTTTCGGCGTAAACACCTTGTGTATTTAAAGATATATTACAAAAATTACCTGCAACACCAAATAGATATAAACCTATTGCCAAATGCCAGGGTTGTGTTGCCAAACCAAGATTGGTAAGATTAAAAATATAGCATAAAATAGCAATAAGAAGTACTATTTTACTCCCGTATTTTGTCACTATTCTTCCCGAAAAAGGCATGGCAGTAAGTTGTCCGAGCGGTAAGGCTAATAAAATTGTACCGAGCCCACCTTCACTAAGGTCTAGCGCTGTTTTAATATCTGGAATTCGACTTGCCCAAGATGCAAAACTCAACCCCATGGTAAAATAAAACAATGAAATTCCCAATCGAATTCTTTTCAAATAAGATTTTTTTAATTTTCCGAAATTCTTTTCTGACGTTGATTTTGGAAGTATTTTGCTAAGAAAACTATAATCTAATAAAGGCATTTGTCGGTTCGAAAATTAGTGCAAGCTGTTCATAATTCTGATAGAATTCAATCGGATGAATTACCGTAATTATAATGGCAAAAATAAGTAAATTAAGTGCATTCCTTAACGTTTGTCACTAAATTTTATTTGCCTGAAAACTGTTATATTTGTTAGAAATGAAAAATTAATTCCAATAAAACCTAATTAATGAACGATTCCAATATTTTAGATATTCCAAAGGTGCACGAAAGAATTCTTACCAAATCAAAAGAAATCGCTTTTACCATGCCATCCGATCTTTTTGTGGGAACACTTTTAAAAACCTTAATGTCTTCAAAACCAAACGGTAAGTTTTTAGAATTGGGTACAGGAATCGGATTGTCACTTTCGTGGATGATTGATGGAATGGATTCACATTCAAAACTTATTTCTGTCGATAATGATCCGAAATTAATTACTATCGCAAAAGAATTTTTCGGTTTGGATCATCGGGTAGAGTTAGTTTGTCAAGATGGAACGCGATGGATTCAAAATTATAAAGGAGCAAAATTTGATTTAATTTTTGCCGATGCATGGCCTGGTAAATACAGTGAATTGGATGAGGTTTTAAAAATTTTAAAAGTTGGGGGTTTGTATGTTATCGACGATATGTTACCACAGCCAAATTGGCCAGAAGGGCATGATGTAAATGCAAAGAATTTAATTGCTCATTTAGAACAAAGGGATGACCTAAATCTTACTAAAATGAACTGGTCAACAGGAATTATTATTTGCACTAAAAAATAAATTTGCTCAATAGGTAAAAACCTAAATACTTATATTCTGCTTTGAAAAGTGTATAATTGATAGTAACGGCCTTTTTTCTCGATTAAGTCAGTATGTTTACCACGTTCAACGATATTTCCATCTTCAATAACCAAAATCTGATCTGCTTTTTGAATGGTACTCAATCGGTGAGCGATTACAAAAGTTGTTCTATCTTGCATTAAAACTTGTAAACTTTTTTGAATAAAAGATTCGCTTTCTGTGTCTAAATTCGAAGTAGCTTCATCTAAAATAATAACTTTCGGATCAGCTAATAAGGCTCTTGCAATGGATATTCTTTGTTTTTGTCCGCCTGATAATTTCACACCTCTTTCACCGATCACTGTATTTAAGCCTTCAGGAAATCTATCGGTAAATTCGTTTACATAAGCACCTTTTACAGCTTCTAAAAGTTCTTGTTCGGTAGCATTTGGTCTCGGAAATAAAATATTTTCACGAATAGTGCCCTCATATAAAAAGTCATCTTGCAATACAACACCTAAATGTGTTCGATAACTATTTAGATTTACTTTGGATAAATCGGTTCCATCCAATGTGACCTTACCGGAACTTGGATTTAAAAAAGTAGCGGCTAATCCGGCAATGGTTGACTTACCTGAACCTGAAGATCCTACTAAAGCGGTTACACTTCCGGCGGGAGCAAGAAAAGAAATATTATGCAATACTTCTTTACTGGTTTCATAACTAAAGGAAACGTTATCAAAGGCTATATCTCCCTTAATTTTTTCTAATAAAATGGTTCGAACTTCCGGATTATCTTCTTCGGTCATGTTCATTAAATCTTGAGTTCTGTCTAATCCGGCCATAGCTTCTGTTAACTGGCTGCCAATATTACTCATTTGAATAATCGGTGCAATCATAAACCCTAAAAACAACGTGAACGATACAAATTCACCATAAGTCATGCTGTTATCCATGATAAAATATCCTCCAATTCCCATAATACCTGCAGATGCTATTCCTAACAAGAAAGTTGATGAACTGGTAATTAATGCTGTGGCAGTCAAACTTTTTTTGACATTTAAAAACAAACGCTCAACACCATCTTCAAAAGTTTTGTTTTCTTGTTCTTCAGCATTAAAACCCTTAATTACACGAACGCCGTTTAAGGTTTCTGTTAATCTACCGGTTACTTCTGCGTTTATTTTTCCGCGATCTCTAAAAATCGGACGAATATAACCAAATGCTTTTAAGGCGATTAGAGCAAATATCAATACAGGAACCAATACAAAAAAGGTCATGGTCGCATTAATTTTGATTAAAATCACCATCGATATTATCGAAGTTATAGAACCTCCTATTAATTGAACCAACCCGGTGCCAACCAAATTTCGTACACCTTCTACATCGGTCATTACACGAGAAACTAGCGCCCCAGATTTATTATTGTCGAAAAAACTAATTGGTAGCGTGAGTAATTTTCTTTGCACTTTTGCTCGTAATACTGAAATTAAATGTTGTGCTTCAACACTTAATAATCGCGTAAGCAAAAAGGAAGTTACCGCTTGAATTAATATGGCGCCACAAACCATTGCCAACAAAACTGTTAAGGCATGCATGTCTTTTGACGGAATAACATCATCGATCAAATTTTTACTCGCATAAGGTAAAACCAAGCTCGATAAACTTTTCGCAATAATTAAAATTAAACCTATTGATATGATTTTTTTTCGAGGCCAAATAAATTCTTTAAATGCCCAACGGTAAGATACTTTTGTTTTGCTCATGTCATTGAATTGTCTAATATCACGCCAAAAAATCCGCATGACATTTAGGCAGTAAATGTAGAATATTTTAACAGAAGTTTTCAAATTTCGCCCGTTGACATGAATATTTCGTAATTTTGAAGTTAAACATTAGGTTATGATAATACACGATTCTGATACTAAAATCAAGCAAAGACCAGTTATTTTATCAGCGGAAGTAAGAGAGAATATGAGCGAAATAGAGAAATTTCAAAACGCAACTCTTCGTCCGATAGTTAAGATGCTACATCCGATCTTGATTTTATCTTTTAAAAATTATTTACAATATAAAATGAAAGTTTTTTTCGATGTATCGGAAGAGAAACGTTTAGTATATATTCAAACAATTTTTCAAAAAAACATCCCCTATAAAAATCAATTAAGAGGAATGGTAATTGGTCATTTTACATTGGAAGAATTTGAAATCTATAATAAACTGGAATCAGAAGCTAATAAACGCATCCTAGACATAGTCAAAGAAAGAATTTGTAATAGTATACCTGAATTATTGCAACAGTAAAATGGATTTATTTTCAACCGAAATAGCGCCCAATTTATTACCTTATGACGGCGAAGTTCGTTATTACGGAAAAGTTATTAGCACCGAAAAAGCGCAACATTATTGCGAAAAACTGATAAACACTATCGCTTGGAAAAATGATGAAGCGATAGTCTTAGGAAAGCACATCATAACCGATAGAAAAGTTGCCTTATATGGTGATAAACAATACAATTATTCTTATTCGAAAATAAATAAGCAAGCTTTAACCTGGACAAACGAACTCACCGAATTAAAAAAGATTGCAGAAGAAATTACTGGCGTAAAATTCAATTCCTGCTTACTTAATTTGTACCATAGTGGACAGGAAGGCATGGCGTATCACAGCGATAATGAAAAGATGCTTGGAAAAAATAATACAATTGCATCTTTAAGTTTCGGTGCTGAAAGAAACTTTTTGTTCAAACATAAAACCACAAAGCAAACCGTTTCCGTTTTTCTTGAAAGAGGCAGCTTATTAGTTATGAAAGGAGAAACGCAAACCAACTGGTTGCATCGATTGCCTAAAACTAAAAAAGTATTCACACCAAGAGTTAATCTTACCTTTAGAACCATTGTAGGGCAATAATTTGTTACAACTTCTTTTTTATTTAAGGTTGTTTTTATTGCGCGGAAACGTATAACATCAAAACATATAAATAATAGAGACAAAATTTTCAAATATCTGATGGTTTGCCTATTTTAGTTGACTCAAAAATTGCACGATAAAGTTCGTGTTCAAAAGTCAAAAATTACAAACCATGAAAAATACATTTTTTACCCTTTTGCTTTTTGCATTAGTGCAACAAAGTTTTGCACAAAACGCTATTATTCCAGCACCTGTAGATTATCAGAACAGTTCAACAAATTTTTTATTGAATTCTGAAGTTAATTTTGACGTAGAGTCTAAAGACCAAAAAGTTCAATTGTTTGCCAAAGCATTTGGTGATTTTTTAAGTAGTAAAGGTGTTGCATTGCAAGCAAAAAAAGGCGAAAATTCGATTAAAATTTCTCTCCATAAAAAAGCTGTTGCAGAATTAGGGGAAGAAGGTTACACGTTAAATGTAAACGAAAATGGAGTTCAATTATCAGCAAATCAAGCAGCCGGAATATTTAACGGTTTACAAACACTAAAACAATTATTTCCTGCAGAAACCTTAGCAGCCGATTATAAAATTTCAGAACCGATAGAATTACAAGGTTGTACCATTACCGATTATCCACGTTTTGGGTGGAGAGGTGCAATGCTCGATGTAAGTCGTCATTTTTTTACGGTAGATGAGGTAAAAACTTTTTTAGATAAAATGTCAGAATATAAACTCAATATATTTCATTGGCATCTTACTGATGATGAAGGTTGGAGAATTGAAATTAAATCCTTGCCAAAGTTAACCGAAGTTGGTGCATGGCGTGTGCCAAGACATGGTAAGTTTGGCGATCAAATTGCAGCACCAAAACTAGGAGAAAAAGCTACCGATGGTGGTTTCTACACCCAAGAGCAAATCAAAGATGTTATTCGATATGCAGCAGATAGAAATATCACTATTGTACCCGAAATTGATATTCCGGGTCATAGTATGGCAGCATTGGCAGCATATCCAGAGCTTTCTGTAAAAAAAGAACCAAAATTTGTGAGCCCTGGAGTTAAATTTGCAGAATGGTATGGTAACGGAAAATTTAAAATGCTGATTGAAAACACATTAAATCCTACTGATGAAAAGGTGTATGAGTTTGTAGATAAGGTTTTTACCGAAGTGGCTCAGCTTTTTCCAAGTGAATATATTCACATGGGTGGCGACGAATGCTACCACGGCTTTTGGGAAGAAAGTGCAGATGTTCAAAAATTCATGAAGAAAAATAAAATAAAAGATACCCATGAATTGCAGAGCTATTTTGTAACTCGAGTGAATAAGATCATAAAATCGAAAGGTAAAAAAATGATCGGTTGGGATGAGATTTTAGAAGGTGGTCTAACCGATGACGCTGCAGTGATGAGCTGGAGAGGAATGAAAGGTGGGATTGAAGCCGCAAAAAAAGGACATAAAGTGGTGATGTCACCAACAACTTTTGCTTATTTAGATTATACGCAAGGTGATCCTAGTGTTGAAAATTTGATTTATGCGAGCTTAAGTTTAGAAAAAGCTTATTCGTTTGAGCCGGTGCCAGAAAATGTGAACGCCGATTTGATTTTAGGCGGACAAGGAAATTTATGGACCGAAATGGTTGTAACCATGCCTTTTGCTTTTTATATGGTGTATCCAAGAGTTTTCGCTATTGCGGAATCGGTTTGGACGCCTAAAGACAAAAAAGATTGGAACAGTTTTGTCACACGCACCGAACAACATTTTGAACGTTTTGAAGCTACTAATGAAAATATCTCAAAAGCAGTGTTAGATCCAATAGTGAAAATGTCGAAAAAAGGAGAAGATTATATTCTAACGCTCGAAAATAATGTTCCGAATACTGAAATTTTTTATACCATAAATAATTCGTATCCGGCTAAATTCGGTGAAAAATATACGGAAGCCATTGTACTTCCTGATGGGAATTACGCATTAAGGGCGCAAACTTTTCGAGATGGTAAAGCAATTGGTAGAGAATTGTATATCGATAAAAAAGATTTAATCAAACGTATCAGCAGAAAAGAGATTACTGCAGAAGATTTGGTAGAATAGTTTGATTTAATTTAAAAAAATCCCCGAGGTAGAACCTCGGGGATTCCATTAAAATTGTCATTCCCGTGACAACGGATTTTTACATACGAAAGAAATACTTTTAAAAACACAACACAATCTATGAAAAGGTTTAAACTTTTTTTGATACTTCTTTTAAGCTTTAATTTTCAAGTACAAGCACAAAATTCAGTAACAGTTGATTTTGAAAAACTTGATGCGTATTACACAAAAATGGTGCAAGATTGGGATCTACCAAGTGCATCTATCGGTATTGTAAAAGATGGAAAATTAGTTTTTACCGGAAATTATGGTGTTTTAGAGGAAGGTAAAAAAGGGCAGCCTGATAAAAATTCGTTATACGCCATTGCATCTAATACGAAAGCTTTTACTTCTGCAATTATTGGCATGCTTGTTCAAGAAGGTAAACTGGATTGGAATGATAAAGTAAAAGAGTATTTGCCTTATTTTGCGTTATACGATCCTTGGGTGAGCAACGAAGTTACCGTTCGAGATTTATTGAGTCATCGTGTTGGATTAGGTACTTTTAGTGGAGATGTAATTTGGTATAAATCCGATTTAACATCGGAAGAAATTATCAAACGCATCAAATATATTCCGAAAGCTTATGATTTTAGAGCGGGTTATGGTTATTCAAACGTCATGTATATCACTGCGGGTGAATTAATTAAAAAAGTTACAGGTAAAACATGGAATCAAAATGTGCAAGAACGCATTTTAAGTCCGTTAGGTATGAACCGCACAATTACAACGCCAAGTCTATTACAATCGAAAGGTAATTTTGCTACTCCGCACGCAAGAGAGAATGAAAAAAATATCCCAATTGCTTGGGAAAGTTGGGAAGAAATTGGCGCCATGGGTGGCATTATTTCTAGCGTAGAAGATGTTTCAAAATGGATGATTTTTAATCTCAATAAAGGAATAAATGGAAAAGACACGTTGTTGACAAAAAAATCACAAAATATGATTTGGACACCACACAATAATTTCACGGTAGATCATACTAAAAAGAATGATTTTGATCGGCATTTTAGTGCTTATGGTTTGGGTTGGGGTTTGAGTGATTATCACGGTAAGTTACGAGCAGGTCATACTGGTGGTTATGACGGAATGATTACGGCTGTTACTTTGATTCCCGATGAAAATTTGGGTGTTGTAGTTTTAACGAATGGAATGAAAAGTCCGATAATGGCAGCTACTTATTATGCTCTTGACTTATTTTTAGAAGGCAATTCTAAAGATTGGTCGGCTGAAATGCTAGAGCAAACCAATAAAGGAAAAAAAGACGATACACGAGTTTCCACTATAAAAGAACATCGAGTGCTAAACACAAAATCATCCGTTAGTGCGAGCGAAATAGCTGGAACCTATAAATCGGATATTTACGGAACGATAAAAATTACCAATACTAATAATCAATTGCGAATGGAATTCGAACACTCTTCTTTCTTATCTGCAACATTATCGCATTGGCATTACGATACGTATGAAATTAAATGGGATAAAAAACATGCATGGTTTGATTTCGGAACGGTAAAATTTACCACCGATAACAACCGTAAAGTTATCGGAATGGAATTTGACGTGCCAAATGATGATATTTTCTTTGAGGAGTTAAAACCATATCGAGTAGATTAACTCTTCAAAATATTACTCATAGAGTAAATATTTTTTACGAATTTCTTGAAACTTTTTGATGTCTTCTTGCCAAGAAGCATGAATTTCTTCAGCTTTCATTCCTGATTCGATTTGTTCTTGTAGTTTTTTGGTTCCGGCATGAATGGTAAATCCTTTAAGAAAGAAATCAGTGTCCTTTGGTGTTTTTTGATAAGCATCTACAACCCATTGAATATCTACTTTATTCAATTTTTTAGTTTTACTTAAATCTACACCATAACAAAGTTCACCATTGAATTTTGGAGTTTTCGAGCCAAAATTGGGTTCAGGAGTATAGTTAAAATCCGTTTTTGGAAAAAATGGTGCACCATAACGCTGAAATTGAAATTCAGTTCCTCGTCCGGCGTTGATTACTGTTCCTTCAAAAAATCCCAAACTTGGGTATAAATTTATAGAAATGTCATTCGGTAAATTTGGTGAAGGTCGCACTGGCAAATGATACTCTTTTTGATGATCGTAATTTTTTAGAGTAATAACAGTCAAGTCGCATTGAACTCCATTTTGCAACCATTTTTCGCCGTTTACCATTTGTGCATATTCGCCAATTGTCATGCCATAAACCAACGGAATTGGGTGCATTCCAACAAAAGAGGTATGTTCTGTTTCTAATGTTGGTCCGTCAATATAATGACCGTTCGGATTTGGTCGATCTAATATAATTACAGGAATCAAATTTTCTGCACAAGCCTCCATAACATAAGTCATTGTTGAAATATAAGTGTAAAAACGAACGCCAACATCTTGAATGTCAAATACAACAACATCGATTCCTTTTAAGAATTCTTTTTGCGGCTTTCTGTTTTTCCCGAAAAGGGAAATTAAAGGGAGTCCGGTTTTTGCATCTTTTACATTGGTAACATGTTCACCTGCATCTGCGTCTCCTCTAAAACCGTGTTCGGGTGCGAAAACCTTTTTAATTTTTATACGAAGCGCTAAAAGAGAATCTACCAAATGCGCCTGTTCTGAACCTTTATTTTTAAAAATAACACTGGTTTGATTAGCAACTACAGCAATATTTCGACCTTTTAATAAAGGAAGATATTTTTCCGTTTGATTCGCACCGGTAATGATTTGATTTTTAGAACTGCTTTGTGAATGAGCAGGAAGAAAGTTTAAAACAAAAATAAAAACGATAAACTTCGATACTAAAAAGAAATATGTATTTTTGGCTCTTAACATTTTCACACGAATTTGAATTACGAATTATTTATAGCGAAACGAATTATTGATTCTAAAGAACACAAAAGTAGTGTTTCATCGCCTATAATAAAAATATCGATTTTAGCGATTGCTATTGGAGTTGTAGTGATGTTATTTTCGGTTGCTACCGGAGTTGGATTGCAAAAGAAAATAAAAGAAAAAATTTCAGGTTTTAACGGTGATATTCAAATAAGTAATTTCGATGCGAACAATTCAAAAGTTACGGTAGCACCCATTTCAACGAATCAGAATTTCTACCCAGTTTTTCCTGATATTCCAAATATTAAAAAAGTACAGGTTTATGCCACAAAAGCTGGAATTATTAGAACACCAAATGAATTTGAAGGCATCATATTAAAAGGAGTAGACAAAGATTATAACTGGGAATTTTTTAAAGAATATTTGGTTGCCGGCAAAATTCCTGTTTTTTTAGATAAAATTTCTAATGATGTTTTAATTTCTCAAAAAACTGCAAATCGTCTTCATTTAAAAGTTGGCGACGCATTTCATATGTTTTTTGTAAAAGACGATCCGAATAAAATACCGAATTCTAGAAAATTTACCGTTTGCGGAATTTATAATTCAGGATTCGAAGAGTTTGATGAAACCTATCTTATTGGTGATATCCAGCATATTCAAAAAATTAATAAATGGGAAGAGGATCAAGTAGGAGGTTTTGAAATTTTTATTCATGATTTTGACGATTTAAAAGAAACCGGATTTCAAATTTATGGAGCAATTGATCCAATGTTGAATGCCCATACAACCGAAGAAAAATTTCCGGCAATTTTTGAATGGTTACGCCTTTTTGATACCAATATTGCAGTGATAATTGGTATCATGATTATCATTGCAGGTATAAATATGATTACTGCTTTGTTAGTGTTAATTTTAGAAAGAACGCAAATGATAGGTATTTTAAAAGCTCTAGGAAATAACAATTGGAGCATTCGAAAAATATTTTTATACAATGCGGCTTATTTGATTGGTGTTGGACTCTTTTGGGGAAATTTAATCGGAATTGGGTTGTTGCTTATTCAAAAATATTTTGGTGTTATTACTTTAGATCCTGAGACTTATTATGTAAATCAAGCACCTGTTTATCTGAATTTTACGCATATTTTACTTATTAATATTGGTACTTTGGTTTTATGTTTACTCATGCTCATCATTCCATCTGTAATTGTTAGTAAAATTAGTCCTGTAAAAGCAATAAAATTTGATTAAATTTGCAAACTCATTAAAATTCGATTTTCACGGATTTGAAATTAGTAAGAATAAAAAAACAGTAAAATGAAATACGACATTATAATTATTGGTAGTGGTCCTGGAGGATATGTAACAGCTATTAGAGCTTCTCAATTAGGATTCAAAGTTGCCATTGTTGAAAAAGAAAAATTAGGTGGAATTTGCTTGAATTGGGGATGTATTCCTACAAAAGCATTGCTAAAAAGTGCGCAAGTATTTGAATACTTAAAACATGTTGATAGTTACGGTTTAAAGGCGAAAGAGATTGATAAAGATTTTTCTGCAGTTGTTAAAAGAAGTCGTAATGTAGCAGATGGAATGAGCAAAGGTGTGCAATTCTTGATGAAAAAAAATAAAATTGAAGTTATTAATGGCTTCGGTAAAATTAAATCGGGTAAAAAAGTAGAAGTTACCGGTGAAGATAAAAAAGTGACGGAACTAAGCGCAGATCATATTATTATTGCAACGGGAGCTCGTTCAAGAGAATTACCATTTTTACCAATTGACGGTGAAAAAGTAATAGGCTATCGTCAAGCAATGACCTTGCCAAAACAGCCAAAAACAATGATCATTGTTGGGTCTGGAGCGATAGGTGTTGAGTTTGCTTATTTTTATAACTCGATGGGAACAGAGGTAACTATAGTTGAATTTTTACCAAATATTGTTCCTTTAGAAGACGAAGAAATCTCGAAACAATTTGAGCGGTCTCTAAAAAAATCGGGTATTAAGGTAATGACTGAATCAAGTGTTACCAAAGTTGACATAAGCGGAAAAGGAGTGAAAGCAACTGTATCTACGAAAAAAGGAGAACAAGTTTTAGAGGCAGATATCATTTTATCAGCGGTTGGAATTAAATCTAATCTAGAAAATATAGGTTTAGAAGATGTTGGTATTGTTACCGATAAAGATAAAATTTTGGTGAATGATTTTTACCAAACCAATTTACCCGGTTATTACGCGATTGGCGATGTAGTTCCTGGTCCGGCTTTGGCACACGTTGCTTCCGCGGAAGGAATTACATGTGTTGAGAAAATTGCAGGATTAAACCCTGAGCCAGTTGATTATGGTAATGTTCCGGGTTGTACTTATGCAAGCCCTGAAATTGCAAGTGTTGGGTTGACCGAAAAACAAGCAAAAGAAAAAGGATTCGATATAAAAGTTGGTAAATTTCCTTTCTCTGCTTCCGGAAAAGCAACTGCAGCAGGAACTCCTGAAGGATTTGTAAAAGTAATCTTTGATGCCAAATATGGCGAATGGTTAGGTTGTCATATGATTGGCGCCGGCGTTACCGATATGATTGCTGAGGCAGTTTTAGGTAGAAAATTAGAAACCACAGGTCATGAAGTTTTAAAAGCAATTCATCCGCATCCTACCATGAGTGAGGCTGTAATGGAAGCTGTAGCGGCTGCTTACGATGAAGTGATTCATTTATAACATATAATTTACGATAAAAAAGAGGCTTTTGAGCCTCTTTTTTTATGTTTAAACTTTAGAAAAAAAGCGCATAATTTGGGCTCGTTTCGTACACAATTTCTTAAATTAGTGCTGTGCTTAAATAATTTTTAATATCATGTAAATCAGCTTTTTAATGCGGTTGGATTGCCGAAAAAATGATCAATCAAATTTTTTAGCACATCATAATCGCAATTATAGGTAAATTCTTGGGTGATTTAAAATTACCATAGAGAAAATCTATTTTAATATAAAATTTTGAAATCAATTTTAGTAAAAAAATAGGTTGACTAGAATTACTTTTACAGCACAGAAAATAATAATATTAATTCATAAAATTAAAGAAAATGGCTTTAGTAGGAAAAAAATTCCCAGATTTAAATGTTGACGCAATGAATGACATGGGCGAAACATTTAAAGTAAATGTTTTAGAAGAGGCAGTAAATAACAAAAAGAAAGTATTACTTTTTTGGTATCCTAAAGATTTTACCTTCGTTTGTCCAACAGAAATACGTGCTTTTCAAGATACCTTAAAAGAATTTGAAAAAAGAAATACTATAGTAATTGGAGCATCTGTTGATACAGCAGAAGTTCATTTTGCTTGGTTGAATACTTCTAAAGATAATGGTGGTATTGAAGGTGTAACTTTCCCATTATTGGCCGATACAAATAGAAATTTATCTTCTCAATTAGGAATTTTAGATGTTGTTTCTGAAACTTATGACGAAGAAAGTGGTAGCGTTGTTATTGAAGGATCTTATGTGACTTATCGTGCAACTTATTTAGTTGATGAAGACGGAAAAATTTTCCACGAAAGTGTAAACGATATGCCTTTAGGTAGAAACGTAAACGAATATTTGCGTTTGATCGATGCTTACACACATGTACAAGAAAAAGGGGAAGTTTGTCCTGCAAACTGGGAAGAAGGTAAAGATGCGATGTCGGCTACAAGAGACGGAGTGGCTTCTTATTTGAGTTCTCACTAATTTCAAAAAATCTTAATAATTAATAAATACATTTATTATGTTAACAGAATTAGAGCAAGATAATTTATCAGAAATTATTGCAAATAACCCTAAAGTAATGGTGCAATATATGGCAACCTGGTGTGGAAACTGTAGAATTATGAAACCAAAGTTTAAAAAATTGGCTTCAGAAAATGAAGATATTCCTTTTATTTTGGTTGATGCCGAGAAATTTCCGGAATCAAGAAAATTGGCAAATGTAGATAATCTACCAACTTTTGCTTCTTTCGCAAGTGGTAGTAAAGTGAACCAAGTTCAAACGAATAAATTCGAAGTTTTAAAAGAACTCGTTGACGAAATTGTATAATTATTAGAATAAGAATTATGAAATTACCTGTAATAAAACATTTAACCACCTTTATCGAAAATAATGATGAAGATTATTTAGTTGAAGCAATTGAAGTTTTAGAAGATTTAACAGAAGTTTCTTCTTTAAAAGATGAAGAATTAGATGTTATTGGAGAATTAATTTCAAATATGTATGGTGCTATTGAAGTCAATGCCGAAATAAAAAAAGGCACACCCAAAAAAGAAGCTTTGAATAGTTTTATGAAAAGAGTCTTGGGTTCAATAGATCAATAAAAAAACAATTTAGTAAGGTAAAAAACTCTCCGTTGTACAATGGAGAGTTTTTTTATTTGTGTAACTTTGAAATATTAATATAAAATAATTTATAGTATCATGGCAAAAATAACATTAAAAGGAAATGCAATAAAAACGGTAGGTAAATTACCTAAAGTTGGTAAAAAAGCACCAAAATTTAAATTGGTAAAAAGTGATCTTTCTATTGGTAAATTAAAAGATTATAAAGGTTTCAAACTTATTTTAAACATTACGCCAAGTATTGATACAGGTGTTTGTGCACAATCTGTGAGAGAATTCAATAAAAGAGCAACTGCTTTTGAAAACACAAAAGTATTGTTTATTTCTAAAGATTTACCATTCGCTCAGGCTCGTTTTTGTGGTGCGGAAGGTATTAAAAATGTAGAAACTTTATCTGATTTCGTAAAAGGTGATTTTGGTAAAAAATACGGTGTTACTATTAAAACAGGACCGATGAAAGGATTGCATTCTCGTGCTATCGTTGTTATTAATGAAGAGGGCGAAGTAGTTTATACCGAGCAGGTTCCTGAAATTGTAGATGAGCCAAATTATGACGCTGCCATTGCTGCCATAAAATAAGCATGAAAAATCCTAACGATAGTTTTTTTCGTGGAAGAATAAGAAGCTTAAGATTTGCATTACGAGGTGCTTGGTTGTTATTGACAACCGAGCACTCGATAATGGTACAGTTTTCTATTGGTATACTGGTCTCTATTCTGGGTTTTATCATGCAAATATCTGCACACGAGTGGATGTTTCAATGTTTGGCGGTAGGCATGGTCTTAGTGGCCGAATCTTTAAATACCGGAATTGAAAAATTAAGTGATTTTGTGCACCCTGATTACCATAAAAAGATTGGTTTTATAAAAGACATTTCTGCCGGAGCGGCGACTTTTGCTGCATTTGTGGCTATTATAATCGGAATGATTATTTATTTGCCAAAATTCATAAATTTTTAGTTGAATTATATCATTAATTTACTCAAATAGGTGATTTTTGCACCTATTTCGTATTCCTTTTTTATTCCGAAATCTTTACATTCAAAACATAAAATATTTATGTATTTTTGTGGCTTATGGCGAAAAGTAATAAAACGGCCTCTAAAAAAAGAGGACCAACCTTAAAAAATAATGCAGTAACGGCTTTTTTTAAAAGCAAGCAAACGCATTTGGTTTTTGGTATTTTTATATTTACTTCTGCACTTTTTTTGTTGATCTCTTTCTATTCTTTTTTTATGCATTGGAAAGAAGATCAAAGTCAATTACAGCAATTTGCCGATAAATCATTAGAAACCAAAAATGTTTTAGGAAAATTAGGAGCAAGTCTAAGTGATTTTCTCATTTACGATGGGTTCGGAATTGCAACTTTTATCTTTCCTGTCTTGCTTTTCTTTACGGGTTTATATGCCGTTTTAAATATTCCGATACGGCAATTGCGAAAGTGGTGGTTTACCGGAATTTTATTCATGATATGGACAACCTTACTGTTTGGATATATTGATTTGAAAAACTCTTTATTTGCCGGAAAAGTTGGCTTAGAGTGGAATGAATTTCTTCAGATATACATTGGTAAAATCGGTGTTTTCATGCTGCTTTTTTTTAGCATGTTGTTGTATTTGGTTTGGAAATTTAAGATGACACCAGAAAAAATTAAAAATGCAATTCCGAAAGCAAAAATAAAAGAAAAAATTCTTCCGCTTGACGATCATACCGACAATGAAAATGATTTTGTAGAAGAAGATTTTATTGTAAAGAAAGTTCCAAAAAAGAAAGAAAATCCCGAATTGAAATTAAGTGTTGATTTCAAAGATGAAGATGTAAAAGAGAACATTATTTCTACAATTACATCAAAAACACAACCTGTTTCTAATCAAAAAACGGAGGTTGCAGATAGCTTGGAAATTGAAGTTGAAAATCCGATTGAGGAAGAGTCGGAAGAAGAAAATTTATCGGATAAACTAGTGAAAGATTTTGGTGAATTTGATCCGAAATTGGAGTTAAGTAACTATAAATTTCCGACCTTAAATTTACTGCAAGACTATAAAAATGAGAACATTACCATAAATAAAGAAGAACTTGAAAACAATAAAAATAATATTGTTGAAACGCTCAATAATTATAAGATAGGAATCGCCAGTATAAAAGCCACAATTGGTCCAACAGTTACGCTTTACGAAATTGTACCAAATGCCGGAGTTCGTATTTCTAAAATTAAAAATTTAGAAGATGATATTGCACTTTCTTTATCTGCACTTGGTATTCGTATAATAGCACCGATTCCCGGTAAAGGAACGATTGGTATTGAAGTGCCAAATAAAAATCCTTCGATTGTTTCGATGAAATCGGTTCTATCATCCCAAAAATTTCAAAGCTCTGAAATGGAATTGCCAATCGCATTAGGAAAAACAATTTCTAATGAGACCTTTGTAGTCGATTTGGCAAAAATGCCGCATTTGTTGATGGCAGGAGCAACAGGTCAAGGAAAATCAGTTGGATTAAATGCTGTTTTGGCGTCGTTATTATATAAGAAACATCCTGCTGAAGTAAAATTTGTTTTGGTAGATCCTAAAAAGGTGGAGCTTACCTTATTTAATAAAATTGAAAGACATTATTTGGCGAAATTGCCAGATACTGAGGAAGCAATTATTACTGATACCACAAGAGTAATTTACACACTGAATTCACTGTGTATTGAAATGGATAATCGCTACGATTTATTAAAAGCTGCTTTTGTTAGGAATATTAAAGAGTACAATGTCAAGTTTAAAGCAAGAAAATTAAATCCGGAAAACGGACATAGATATTTGCCGTACATTGTTTTGGTTATCGATGAATTTGCAGACTTAATCATGACGGCTGGTAAAGAGATTGAAACACCTATTGCTCGTTTGGCACAATTGGCTCGTGCCATCGGTATTCATTTAATCGTTGCAACACAAAGACCTTCGGTTAACGTAATTACGGGTATTATAAAGGCGAATTTCCCGGCTCGTGTAGCATTTCGAGTAACATCAAAAATTGACTCCCGTACGATTTTAGATTCACAAGGAGCAGATCAATTGATAGGAAAAGGTGATATGTTAATTTCAACAGGAAATGACCTGACAAGATTACAATGTGCTTTTGTAGATACACCTGAAATTGATAAATTAACGGAGTATATTGGCTCGCAAAGAGCCTATGCTAATGCCTATTTATTACCAGAATATGTAGGGGAAGAAAGTGGCATAAGTGTTGATATAGATATCGCTGATAGAGATAAATTGTTTGAAGAAGCCGCACATTTAATAGTAGCTTCACAACAAGGTTCAGCCTCATTATTACAGCGAAAATTAAAATTAGGGTATAACCGAGCAGGTCGAATTATCGACCAGTTGGAAGCCGCAAATATTGTGGGTCCTTTTGAAGGAAGTAAGGCAAGACAGGTTTTAGTTACCGATGTGCTATCTTTGCAACAATTATTAGATAACGAAAAAATATAAAAACAAAAGATGAAAAAATATATAACCTTAGTATTAGCGTTTGGAGTTACCTTATTAGCTACTTCTCAAAATGGGGATTCCGCTAAAAAATTATTAGATGAGGTTTCTGATCAAATGAACACATATCAAAATGTATATGTTGAATTTGATTATAGATTAGAAAACAAAGCAGAGAATGTAACTCAAGACACGAAAGGTGATGCAACCTTGCAAGGAGATAAATACTTGGTGCATTTTTTTGGTTCTACCCAGATTTTTGACGGAAAAAAAACGTATACAATCATTCCTGAAAATGAAGAAGTAAATATCTCTGTTGCTGATACGGACAATCAAAATACGATAACACCTGCAAAATTTTATTCTTTTTACAAAACGGGTTATACTTTTGGAATGGGTGATTCAAAAAAAGTAGGAGGAAAAGATATTCAGTTTGTAAAATTAACTCCTATTGATTCAAATTCAGAGATTTCTTCTGTATTGGTGGGTATTGATACCAAAACAAAAAATATCGATACCATTAAGCAAATAGGTGAAAATGGTACAGAAACTGTTTTGAAAGTTAAAAATTTGAAAACAAATCAAAATCTAAAAAATAACTTATTTTCATTTGATTTAAAAAAATATGAAGATTTAGGTTATATTATTAACGAATAGTATTTGACCCTATTTATTCAAAATAGCAATTAGATGAAAATCTTAAATAAATATATACTTAAGAGTTTTCTTGCTCCTTTTTTGGCGACATTTTTCATCATACTTTTCGTGCTTATCATGCAAGCTTTATGGCTTCAGTTTGATAAAATTGCCGGAAAAGGGATTAGCCTTTTAGTTATTGTAAAATTTTTAGGATATATCGCATTGATGATGGTGCCAACAGCACTACCTATTGCGATATTGCTTTCTTCCATAATGGCCTTAGGAAACTTAGCCGAGAATTATGAATTTGCTGCCGTAAAATCAGCCGGAATTTCCTTACAACGGTTCATCAGCCCTTTGGTTATTTTAATGGTTGTCATGAGTGTTTTAAATTTTTTGTTTTTGAATTATGTATTCCCCTATGCGTCGTTAAAATCAAAAAATCTAATTTATAATATGAAAATGAAAGAGCCTGGGTTAGCTCTAGTTGCCGGCACGTTCAATACCGAAATTCCAGGTTACAGTATTAAATTCAAAGAAAAATATGGCAAAGATGATAGTTTGCTAAAGGATGTCTTGATTTATCAAATAGAATCTAATAATCTTAATAACAAGGTCATAACGGCTAAAAAAGGAGAGATTATTTCAAAAGAAGGAAGCCGGTATTTAACGCTGAAGCTAGAAGATGGCTTTTATCATGAGGATATGGTGTCTAACGGAAGAAGAAGCTCCAAAGAACGAAAAAAAGTTCCCGCTTCTAAAGCTCATTTTGATGAATACAAAGTAAATATTGACGTTTCCACCATTGGTAATTTCGATCCGGATGATTTGAAATATAAAACCGGAAAAGAAATGTTAAGCCTGAAACAGTTGAATTTTTATGTTGACTCCTTAGAAGCCCCGTATTTTGATTATGTAAAAAACAGAGCAACAAGAATATATAGAATTAACAAAGCAAATAGGTTAGTTCAAGATTCTATTCCAAATTCAAATTTAAATCCCGATATTTTAGAAAATTTTGAAGATAATAGCAAAAGGTTAGTTGCCGATAATGCCTATAATTTGGTGGAAACAAATTTAGATAATATCCGAAGTTTTCAGGCAACTTTACAGGATAAGCAAAAGCTAATCAATGGATATGATACCGAATACCATAAACGGATAGCCTTTTCCTTGGCCTGTTTGGTATTGTTTTTTATAGGTACCCCGTTGGGATCTATTATTCGAAAAGGAGGGTTTGGATTACCTATGATTATGGCAATCGTAATTTTTGTAATTTATTTTTTCATTTCTATTTTCGGAAAGAATATGGCAGAATCAAATACAATTTCTCCATTTATGGGTGGCTGGCTTGCAACTATTGTTCTGTTACCTTTTGGCATTTTACTAATGATTCGAGCGCGAAACGATAAAGGATTATTTGATATTGATGCATTTTTAAGACCCATTACAAATTTTATTAATAAAGTCTTTAAATTAGAGAAAAAACAAGCATAAACTAATGGAAACCAAAGATAATATTACGATTAAACTAAATACTATTGAAGAAGCAATTGAAGATATTCGCAATGGAAAACTGATTATTGTAGTAGATGATGAAGATAGAGAAAATGAGGGTGATTTTATCGCTGCTGCCGAAATGGTAACGCCTGAAATGATCAATTTTATGGCAACACATGGTCGAGGTTTAATTTGCTCCCCATTAACCGAAAAGCGTTGTGATGAATTAGATTTGAATTTAATGGTTGGTAAAAATACGGTATTGCATCACACGCAGTTTACCGTTTCCATTGATTTAATAGGAAACGGTTGTACAACCGGTATTTCAGCACATGACAGGGCAAAAACAGTGAAAGCTCTGACTTTAATGGAAACAAAACCGCAAGATTTAGGTCGACCTGGCCATATTTTCCCACTTCGCGCTAAAGAAGGAGGGGTTTTACGAAGAACTGGGCATACGGAAGCCGCCATTGATATTGCTCGTTTAGCAGGTTTAAAACCTGCCGGTTTGTTAGTTGAAATTTTGAATGAAGATGGTACGATGGCACGTTTACCGGAATTAATGCATGTTGCCCAAAAATTTGATTTAAAAATCATTTCTATCGAAGATTTAGTGGCGTTTCGTATGAGTCATGATTCCTTAATCGATAAAATTGAAGATTTTACCATAAATACCCGTTTTGGCAAGTTCTGTTTGCGCGCATATAAACAAACTACATCGGGCCAAGTTCATTTGGCCTTAACCAAAGGGAACTGGAAAATTGGAGAAGAAGTTTTAGTAAGAGTAAATTCGACATTGGTGAACAATGATATTTTAGGAACGCTTACAAACAACCCAGATGATAAGTTAAGCAAGATGTTCGATTTAATTAATAATGAAGGTAAAGGAGCCATTGTTTTTATCAATCAAGAACACCAATCATACGATTTGATACACCGTTTAGCACATCTGAAAAAACATCAAGACGATCAAAATGCAGGCGTCTTGACAACTAAAATGGACGAAAAAGATTTTGGTATTGGTGCGCAAATACTACACGATCTCAAAATTAATAAAATACGGTTAATCTCTAACGGAAATCATTTGACTAGAAGAGTAGGGATGGTTGGTTACGGTTTAGAAATTGTTGATCACGTTGGTTATTAATCAAAACTAAACATGAATTAAATTATCTGATTAATAACTTGGCAAAAGCGTATAAAAGGAGATTATCTTTCAATTTTTTGTAACTTCGTTAGTGTGAATAAACTCCGTAAAATATTATATCCTTTCTCTGTTCTTTATGGAGAAATTGTTGGAATTCGTAATAAGGCTTACGAAAGAAATATATTGAAATCCACCACTTTTGATTTCCCAACTATTGTCGTGGGTAACTTAAATGTTGGCGGTACGGGTAAATCTCCACAAATAGAATATTTAATCCGACTTTTAAAAGACAGTTATAAAATAGCCGTTTTGAGCCGAGGTTATAAAAGAAAATCGAAGGGGTTTCAAGTTGCTGATGAAACTTCTACGGCTGAACATATTGGCGATGAACCTTTGCAGTTTTATAAAAAATTTAACTCTATAATTGTTGCCGTAGAAGCGGATAGAGTTAGTGCCTTAAAAGAGTTACAAAGCCTAAGCTCACCTCCCGATGTTGTCTTGTTGGATGATGCATTTCAACACTTAAAAGTAGATCCCGGTTTTACTATTTTATTGACTTCTTATAAGAATTTATATGTAGATGATATTATGTTGCCAACTGGCAATTTGAGAGAAAAGAAAGAAGGAGCAAAACGAGCAAAAATTATTGTAGTGACTAAATGTCCGGAATATTTAAGCGAACAGGAACAGTTTGAAATTGCAAAAAAATTAGAACCTGAATTGTATCAAACTGTCTTTTTTAGCACTATTTCTTATGACGAAAATGTCATTGGTAATATAGGAAAGATTGCAGTAAACGATTTGAAAGACTATAAAATCTTATTGGTAACCGGTATTGCAAATTGCAGGCCATTGGTTGATTTTTTGGAAAGTAAAAAATGTGATTTTAAACATTTGAAATTTGCCGATCATCACTTTTTTACCAATTCGGATAAAGAAAAAATAAAAAGTGAATTTAATGCTTTGGAAGGAGATAAAAAAATAATCCTAACAACAGAAAAAGATTATGTTCGCACTTTTTCAGAAAATAATGATTCTATTTATTATTTGCCAATTAGAACGAAATTCATTGAGAACGGTGAAGATTTTGATAAAATAATTTTAAACTATGTACGACAAAATACAAGAAACAGTTAAGTTTTTACAAGATAAAGGAATTTCTAAACCAGATTTTGGAATTGTTTTAGGAACCGGTTTAGGTGGTTTGGTAAATATTATAAATATTGAGAAAAAGCTATACTATCAAGAAATTCCTAATTTTCCTGTATCTACAGTAAAAGGGCATTCAGGAACCTTAATTTATGGCACTCTTGGTGGAAAAACCATTCTTGCGATGCAAGGAAGATTTCATTTTTATGAGGGCTGGGAAATGGATCAAGTTACTTTTCCTATTCGAGTTATGAAATTCTTAGGAATAGAAAACTTAATTGTTTCAAATGCATCTGGTGGTGTAAACCCTGATTTTAAAGTAGGAGATATTATGTTGATTACCGATCATGTCAATATGATGCCAAAACACCCACTTCGCGGTAAAAATGAAGAACGTTTTGGTCCCCGATTTGTTGATATGCACGAGCCATATAGTTTGAAAATGATTGCTTTTATGGAGGATATTGCTAAACAAAACAACATTAAAGTTCAAAAAGGTGTTTATTTAGCGCTGCAAGGACCAACATTTGAAACACCCGCCGAATATAAAATGGTAAAATTAATGGGAGGAGATGCGGTAGGCATGAGTACTGTGCCAGAAGTTATAGTTGCCAAACATATGGGAATGCAAGTTTTTGGTCTCTCTGTAATTACTGATTTAGGTATAGAAGGCCAAGTAGAGGAAGTATCTCATGAAGCAGTGCAAAAAGCAGCTTTAGCATCTGAAAAAAATATAAGCAAGTTAATGGCTGATTTTATCATAAATTATAAATAATGATCAAAAAAAAGCACCTCCAGTAATGGAGGTGCCTTAACTTACTAACTCAAAATTAATCATAATAAAACAAAATTAGTGGGGAATCTTGCTTCATTACTTTGTTTTCAATTTTTGTGCCAAAATAATATTTTCGTTGTTAAAAGTATGTTAAGTTATTATCACATTTATTATTCCAAATGCTTATGAGCTCTGTAAGATGATCTTACCAAAGCGCCACTCTCGACATATTTAAAACCTAATTCTAATCCTATAATTTTATATTTTTCAAATTGTTGCGGTGTGATAAACTCTTTTACTGGTAAATGCTTTTTACTTGGTTGTAGATATTGACCTAAGGTAACTACATCTACTTTTGCATTTTTCAAATCTTGTAAAGTTTCAATCACCTCATCTTCTTTTTCTCCTAATCCGAGCATTATACCTGATTTCGTTCTTCTTTGTCCGCTTTCTTTGATATATTTTAAAACTTCCAAACTTCGATCGTATTGTGCCTGAATTCTAACTTCTCTAGTCAATCTTCTCACAGTCTCCAAATTATGTGAAATAATTTCAGGGGCAACTTCTACCAGTCTGTCAATATTTTTTGTAATTCCTCTAAAATCCGGAATTAAAGTTTCTAAGGTTGTGTTTGGGTTTGCCCGACGAATTGCTTGCACCGTTTCTGCCCAAATTATTGAACCACCATCTTTTAAGTCATCTCGGTCAACAGAAGTAATTACTGCATGTTTAATTTTCATTAAGAAAATTGACCGTGCTACCTTTTCAGGTTCATCCCATTCTACATCTTCAGGCTTACCTGTTTTTACACCACAAAATCCGCAAGAACGGGTACATATATTTCCTAAAATCATAAAAGTCGCGGTTCCTTCACCCCAACATTCGCCCATATTCGGACAACTTCCACTCGCACAAATGGTATTCAATTTATACTTATCAACCAAGCCTCTTAACTCGGTGTATTTTTTCCCTACAGGAAGTTTTACACGAAGCCATTCCGGCTTTTTTGGTGGTGGTAAAATAACAGAAGAATCTGACATAATCGGTTTCAATTTTAGAATGCAAATTTACAAAGAAATCAGAAAATAGACTTATTTAAATTTTAATTCTATGTTAAACCTCAAATTCTCTTTTTAAACTGTCAAAACAACGCAATTAAATTAGTTAAATATTGGCTAAATACCAAATGCTAAATCCAAATAAAAATAAAATTCCGCAATAGCTTAAAATTTTTAGAGGCAAAGAAGGGTGAAATTCTTTTGGTGTGTGCTTTCCGGAGATTAAAACAAAGTTCGCGATTGCATAAAATGGTGCGGTTAAAAAGGATAAAATTGTGGCTATTTTTATCAAACTAATCATGCTATTTGTGAAATAAGAAAGAATAATAATTGTGCCAACGGCTAAAAGTAAAATCCAAATGAAGTAAAATTTATCAGATTTCTTTTGAAATAGAATTTCCGAACTTTTTGCCATTGCTCTTGGCGAAGCGTCTAAAGTTGTTAAGGTTGTGCTGAACATGGTAGTAAAAGCGGCAATTGCAATAAAAATTGAAGCACCAGTACCCAAATTAACCGTATATAAATGTATTAATTGCTTTGCAAATTGAACCGCACCGTTACCAATTTCTTCGTCTGAATGAAAGAGAACCAACGTGCCCAAAGCCATAAAACAGAGCCCTAGAAATATGGTGACCACATAACCAACATTAAAATCGAATAGGGCTTGTTTCGTGTCGAATTGTTGGGTTTTATCTTTTCTTTTTTCGAGTGTCCATAGAGATTGCCAGGTGGAAACATCTAGGGGAGCGGGCATCCATCCTAAAAAGGCAATTAAAAACCCAATTTCCAGACTTCCTTTCGGAATAATTTGTGTGAAATCATAAGTTACATTCGACTTATAAAAAGCAACTCCTACAGCAATAACGGAGCTAATCGATAGGGTTATGATGATAATTTTCATTAAATTATCCAATACCTTATATTTGCCAAGAATTAATAAGATAAAGCTGCTTATTGTAATAATAATACTCCAAGTAGTTACGCTTGCAGAAATGCCAAAGAGATTAGATGCCAAACCTGCAGTGACTACAGTAACAGCTGCTTGTATGGTGAACATGGTTAGAAAAGTGAGTATAAAATATACGATTAAAACACCTTTCCCTAATCTATAATAACCATCAATCAAGCTTTCTCCGGTAGCAGTCGCGTATCTTGGTCCGTATTGAAAAAACGGATATTTGAATAAGTTTACGATTAAAAGCGCCCAAATTAATCCGAAACCAAAATCAGCTCCAGCTCTGGTGGATTGCACTAAATGCGAAACACCAATTGCAGCACCGGCAAACAATAATCCTGGACCTAAGGTTTTAAAAATTTGGAAACTAGGAATCTTCATAGATAAGCGCCAATAAATAGAGCGGACAAATATAATTATTTATTGATGATAATTTCTGCTAATAACTTTTTAGCTCTCAGTAGTTTAACTTTAATGTTGTTTAAAGGCTCTTTCAATTCAATGGCAATTTCTTTATAACTTAATTCTTGAAAATAGCGGAGGTTGATTACTTCTTGGTAATGGGGTTTTAGCAATCTTATATATGCTTTTAGTTGTGCTAAATTTTGCTCTTGTATGAGAATATCAGCGGGAGAAGGTTCTTCATCGGCAATTTTATGAATTTCATGAACGTTTTTATTGATAGAAATAGTTTCCGTCTTTTTTTTGCGTAAATGATCAATAAAAATATTATTCGAAATCGTAAATAACCAGGTTTTGAAGGTATAGTCTTCATCAAATGAATCTATTTTATCGAATGCTCGAGCGAAGGTTTTAATGGTAATATCTTCGGCTTCATCTTCATCTCTACATTTGTTTAACTGATAATAATAGACTTCGCGCCAAAAGGTGTTTAATAAAAAATTGAAAGCTTTTTGATTACCTTTTTTGGCTTGTTGAATCCACGTTAAAATGTCGGTTGTGTCATTCATATTGCGGTTACCAATTTTTAGGTGCTGAAATTAAATTTCGGATGAAAAGGTAAAGTTGTATAAATATAATAGAAAATTCATACAATGGAGCGTATCTGATTAAATCTTTTTCTTGCAATTGATTTGCAGATTTTGTGATAGTGGCATACCACAGAATAAAGCGTAAAACAATTAAAAATATTGTGAAAACCGGATAAATAGATAAAATGAGTAATGTACAAGCTAAAATCCAAAAAGTAATTTGAGAAAAATAAAAGAGCCCTAGCGAAATTTGATGACTAGGCTTATAATGATTTGCTGTTGTAATATGTCGCCTTTTTTGTTTTATCCAAGTTTTGAAAACGGTTTCAGATTTCGATATGGTAAAACTTTTTGATGAAAGGCATGTTGCTACGTTTGTTTTGGTTGCAATTTGATTTATAAACAAATCATCATCTCCTGAAAGAATATTTTCATGTTTTTCAAAACCATTTATTTTTACAAACTCTTCTTTTTTATAGGCGATATTTCTACCAACCCCCATATATGCTTTGCCAATGTTGGCATAAGAAAAATATTGCAATGCTGTTAGCAAAGTTTCAAAACGGATGATTTTATTTAAAAAGGAATTTTCTATTCTTTGATAAGCGCCATAGCCTAAGATTATTGCTTTTTCAGCGGAAAAATTTTCTGATAGGCTCGAAATCCAAAATTCAGAATTAGGTTTACAGTCGGCATCGGTAAGTAATAGGTACTCGTAATTTGCTTTTTTAATTCCGGTAGTTAAAGCATTTTTTTTTCCTTTTTGGATATTTTTATTTGGGGAAGTTATTACGATAGAACAATTCTTCGAAGAAAAATTTTGCTGAAATTGTTGCATGACTTCTAAAGAATTATCTGTAGAAAAATCATCTACCAATACAATTTCAAAATTTGGGAAATTCTGCTTGGCAATGAATGGAAGGTTCTCTTCTAAATTTTTTGCTTCATTTTTTGCACAGATAATAACAGAAATAGGTAAAGAGTTTCTATTTTCTGTAATAGAACTTTTACTTGAAAATTTCAAATAAAAAAATATATAAAATAGAAATTGGATTAAGGTGATGGCACAAAATGTTATAAAAACATACATTTTGTATTAAGATACTTTTTCGGTTACCAAATCAGCATCTAAATTATCTAAATTTGTTTTGCAACCATCTTCGTTTCCACAACCACAAACAATACCTTTTTCTTTCATTTTTACGTTGCTTCCTGCACAAGTTCCATCAAATTCACCATTTTTTTTCGTTAAAATTTTAATGGCAATTCCGGCAAATGCTAAAGCTAATAATCCTATAGATAGTAGTAAAAGTTTCATGTTAAATATGCTTTAATTAAAAATGCAAAGTTATATATTTTACACTACAAATGTATCTTAAAAATGGTTAAGTTTTTTGTTAAAAGTATGCGATAGATTCGAAAATATGGCATTTGATTTTAAATAAATTAAACCAATCATGTACTTAATTATCCGACCAAACGGAAAGTTCATTTCCGGCAGGATCTATAAAATGAAATCTACGACCACCAGGAAAAGAAAATATACTTTTTGAAATAATACCTTTTGATTTGATGATTTTTCGCTTTATTTTTTCAAGATCTTTATAGTATAAAACAAGTAAGGCACCGTTTACTATTTTGTCATCCGATATTTCAAATCCTCCGGCAAGTCCGCTTTCTGAAAAAGCTGTATAGGTCGGTCCATAGTCGTTAAATTTCCATCCAAAAGCTTGCGAATAAAATTCCTTTATTTTTTCAAGGTCTTTGGCTTTGAATTCAACATAAGTAATATGATTGTCTTGTAGTTTCATAGATCGTATTTGTTATTTTTTACCGGTCAATAAAAATACAGAATAGTTACCGGTTGGTTTTTCTACAATGCTTGCATTTTGAGTTTTTACGTCTTTAAAACCAACGCTTTTGGCAATAGTCACGAATTCTTCTCTATCAAATCCATGATGAAATACTCCTGTGTTTGTTGTATGAAAAGAACCATCTTCTTTGTCAAGATCAGCTATTGCAATAGTTCCGTTTTCATGGAGTAATGCATAAAATATTTTGAAAAGATTTGCAATATTTTCAATGTGGTGAACTGCCATTGACGAAATTATAGCATCAAATTTTTTGTCTAAAGTTTCTTTCGTTAAATCGATTTCCGCTATTTCAAGTTTGCAGTTTATGGTGTTCATTTTTGATCTCAAAACTTCATTCATAGATGAAGAAATATCGACTGCAGTGATTTCTCCCACATGAGGAGCAATGTTTGATAACAATAATCCTGTACCAGAACCGAAGTCCATAATATGCATTTCTTTGGAAAAGGAAACTTCCTTCAAAATTGCTTGTGCAATATGATCAACGTTTTGTGTTCGAGAAGATTCTTTATCGTATTCTTGAGCCTTTTCCTTAAAAAAATCTTTTTTATGAGATTTCATATTTTTACTATTGTTAATGTATGAATCGTTGTGTTAAATTGCTTTGTTGTTAAAATCAATAATGACATGGTAATTTAAACATTATTTATGCTTTTCTATACCAAAACATTTTCAAATTCAGAATCGGCACAGAAAATGGCCGATACCCGTGATTGCGTTACAATTTCTACCATATCTTCAACGGTCATTCCTGGTTCTATATTTAAAATATTAATATCCGTATTTTTTTCCATAATGACGTTGTCTATTAAAGCACCTTGCTTTAAGGTCATAGTTGACTTATTAGGAAGTCGAATCATGGTATGCAAATCTTCAAGATCAAGTTCCGAAAATTTCAAATTCGGATTATTATTCAGAATATGAACATCAATAATTCCTTTCCAATTTTTACATATTAACAAAGAAACCAGAGTTGATAAATCGTTATTCATGATATTAAAAGTCTCTTTCCAATCAACAGGAATATCTGTCATCCACAAATTAATATTTTTTTCAATTGCCAAACCTGTAGAAGAAAATGGAATGTAAATAATCAACCCAAAGTTATTCTTCTTTGCATCCAAAGAAAGCTTATCATAATAAGATAAATTAGTAGTTTCCGAATCAATACTTGCAAATATTATATTGGGCTTAAAAAATGCAGCATTTAACGATTGCATACTGACATTCATTGTAGTATTGAAATCCGTATTATCAATCACGGTGTATGAAACTGATAAATCACTTTCTTTAAATTTTTTTATTGAATTTTTAAGAAAGCTTTCAAAATTTTTCTGTTCATGAATATTCTCATTGCGTAATGCCAATATTTTAATGGAACCTTTTGGGAAAATAATAGAATGAATAAGTTTAAAAGAGCTTCGAAGTTCTTTGGGCATGATTACCGGCATTAGTAAATTTGGACGCCATGACCTAACTTCTTTTTCTTGTCTAAGGTTATTTGTCTTTTTTGTTGCCCATTCCGCTAAGGCTGTAAATAAACCACTTCTTGAGTCACCGGCAGCAGATTTAATATTCATTTTTACCAAATACAGATAAAAAAGTAATATGAATACTAAGGAGAATAAAGCGACCAATACATTGATTACAAACATGATAGAAATAGAACCCAAAGCACCAATTGCAGGTACAATAGTTGGAATTTTTAGCGTTGGTCTATAACTAGGCAAACCTAATGTTTGTTCTACCAAGGCAACAATATTTACCATAGCATAAGTAATCATAAAAAACATGGTAAGTATTGGTGCGATGGTATTTAAATTGCGGAATGAAATACCAATTAAAACAATTAATGCCGTAATTAACATGGCATTTACTGGCTCCCCTCTTTTTGAAAGCTTAGACAAAAGTGGACTCTTCGGCAAAATATTTTTTTCACCTAACGCTAATAATATTCTAGGAGCACCAACAAATGAACCAAGGGCCGATGATAACGTTGCACCCAATAACCCCGCCAGAACGATAGGTTTAAATAAGGATTTATCGATAAATACATTATAATTTTTTGCTAACTCTTCAGGTGTTGCAATTACAGCAGCAACAAAAATTAAACTTAAATATATTATTGTGGTAATAATTACAGATGAAATTGTTCCAAATGGAATACTCTTTCGAGGATTAGTAAGATCTCCCGACATATTAGCACCTGCCATAACGCCAGTTACAGCGGGAAAAAATACGGCGAAAACAATCCAAAAAGAAGACCCGTTAAAGTTGTTTTCTACGGAGCCAGGGTATTTACCGAACCATTCAAAATTATAGTTAAGATCATTTACAAATAAGGAACCGTAAATGGAGACTAAGGATAAAACGATAACTCCAAGAATGACATACTGAATTTTAAAAGCAAAACTGGTACTAATAAAAGCAATAATCATTACGATGGCAAAAATACCAATATCAAGAATAAACGGATTAAAATTAGGCGTAAGTATCTGAATCCCTTCACGAAAACCGAAAATATACATGGCTACGGCAATAGATTGAGCAAAGTAAAAAGGAATCCCAATTGCTCCTCCAATTTCTAAACCAAGAGATTGTGAAATCAAACTAAAAGCACCACCGCTACCAATTCTTACATTTGTTGTAATAGAAGATAAACTAAGTGCCGTAGCGAAAGTGATGGAAACAGCTAGTAAAATAATAGCCAAAGCTCCTATAACTCCTGCATTACCAACAACCCAAGGTTGACGGATATACATAATTACTCCAAGGATGGTTAGGGTAGTTGGCGTAAATACACCTGAAAATGTCCCAAAAGTTTTCTTATTCAAAATCTTTTTTTCCATTTTGTTCTAATAGGTCAAAATTTACTATGAGCTTATTTTTCTTCCTAAGGTTATCATGTTCGAACTTGTACATGACAAGTTCGTAAAGAGCTTTGTTGCGTAAAAAATCCATAGGGTTCTTTCCGTCTTAACTCAAAGGTAGTGAATAAGCGTTGAATTTCCATAGAAATTCAGCTTCATGAACTATGCAAGTTGTTATTATTTTTTGACTTTATTTCTTTGCCAAAAGAAGATAAGATGACCTCAATAGGATACCAAACTACTATTGATTCAAAATGGAAAACTTATTGTTATACGCGGTTTAATTATATTTTCTCTCTTTTTTTGAGATTCATTATGGAGTTTAAATAAATTGTAAAATATTAAATTAAAGTTTTTCGACGTCAATATTGAAAAGTTTAGCAGCGTTTTTCCAAAGGATTAATTCTTTTTTTTCGTCCGCTAATTCTAATTGATTCATAAATTTTAAATAGGATTCCATATTAGATATTGGCCAATCAGTACCGTATAATAAATAATTTGGATCGCCTGCATAGGTAATCATTTCTTCAATTTCTTTTTTCATATAGCGTTCAAACTTATCTGAAAAATTACCAAGAACTAATCCTGAAATATCTGCATACACGTTTTTATTCTTATACACTACTTCCATACAATCCTTAATCCATGGGTTACCTACATGACATATTACTATTTTTAAATCTGGGTAGTCAACTGCTAAATCATCGATATGTAATGGGTGTGAATATTTAACTTTTCCCGTAGGAGCATAGGTGTCTCCGGAATGAAACATTACTGGAACATCATATTCTATAGCCATTTCGTACATGAGTTTTAGTCTGATATCATTTGGGTAAAATGGTTCGTAACCAGGATAAAATTTTAAACCTTTGATAAAACCATTTTCTAGATATTCACTAATTTCTCGTACATCTCTATGATCGTAATGTAGATAACTTATACCTGAAACTACTCCTAAATTTTTCCGTCCTTTAATAGCCTCTACCACTTGTCTTGTACTTGGGCGATGTTCATTAACCTTGTAAGACGATAGTACTAATGAATAATCTACTTTATTAGCTAACATATTATCTGTAAGATCATTAAGACAGTTTTCTAGTGAAACAACTCTGTCTTCGTGGTAATTATTAATATGGGTATGAACGTCTATAATCATTTTTATTTTGTTTTTTTGTGGGTAACACGTTGGTTTAAGAATAGTTTTAGTTTTGTGTGCGAGAATTTTCTGCAAAAAATGCAAAGTAACAAATTAGCAGTGAACTTTGGTTAATACTAAAATAGTAAATTTTGTTCTAATTCGACTAAAGAATTTTATCACGTTTTAGTAGTTTAGTCATAAAAAAATCATCCTTGTATAAGCAGTATTAAAACGACCGCTTATATAAGGATGATAGCTGAGGTATTTAATTTTTTATGTTAAAAAGATCTGCGTTCATAACTTTTACCCAAGCTTTTACGAAATCTTTGACAAGCTTTTCTTTGTTGTCATCTTGCGCATAAACTTCTGCATATGACCGAAGCACTGAGTTTGAACCGAACACCAAATCAACTCTTGTTGCTGTCCATTTGGTTTCACCCGTTTTGCGGTCAACGATATGATATAAATTATCACTAACAGGTTTCCATTTGTAATTCATGTTTGTTAGGTTAACAAAAAAGTCATTGCTCAGAACTCCTTCTCTGTCTGTTAAAACACCGTGTTTTGTTCCTCCATAATTAGTCCCTAAAACTCTCATACCTCCAACTAGAACTGTCATCTCCGGTGCTGTTAATCCCATTAGTTGTGTTCTGTCGAGTAAAAGTTCTTCAGGGTTAACGACATAATCTTTTTTCGACCAGTTTCTGTATCCATCATGAATTGGTTCTAATTCAGCAAACGATTCAGCATCGGTCATTTCATTAGTCGCATCTCCACGACCTGAGAAAAAAGGAACTTTGATTTTAACACCTGCCTCATGAGCTGCCTTCTCAACAGAAGCACTTCCACCCAAAACGATCAGGTCAGCAATACTAACTTTTTTCGATAAGGAAGCCTGAATCTCTGATAATTTGGTAAGTACTTTTTGTAAACGATCTGGTTCGTTACCTACCCAGTTTTTTTGAGGAGCCAACCTAATTCGAGCGCCATTAGCTCCACCTCTAAAGTCAGAGCCTCGAAAAGTTCTGGCACTGTCCCATGCACTATTGATCAATTCGGTTCTTGTGAGACCGCAATTCATCAATTTATTTTTTAGTTCATCAACTTCAGCATCACTCAATGTGTAATCAACAGCAGGAACTGGGTCTTGCCATATCAAATTTTCTTTAGGTACATCTGCACCAAGATATCGGGTTTTGGGTCCCAAATCACGATGTGTTAATTTAAACCAAGCTCTTGCAAAAACTTCTGAAAAATACTCAGGGTCTTTGTAAAAACGGTCTGAAATTTTTCGGTAGGCAGGGTCTTTTATCATGGCCATGTCCGCATCTGTCATGATGGGATTATTGCGTTTATTGGCAATATGAGCATCCATTGGCATGTCGTGTTCTTTGATATTGATAGGCTCCCATTGCCAGGCTCCTGCCGGACTTTTCTTTAGCTCCCAATCATAATTGAATAATAAATGAAAATATCCATTATCCCATTTGGTAGGGTGTGTCGTCCATGCACCTTCTAATCCACTGCTAACCGTATCTTCCGCGTTCCCTTTTCCTTTTGGATTTGCCCACCCAAGACCTTGCTCGAATATTTCGGCTGCTTCTGGTTTTTCGCCTAAAATAGAAGCATCACCATTACCATGACATTTACCTACGGTATGACCACCAGCTGTAAGTGCTACTGTTTCTTCGTCATTCATAGCCATACGTTTAAAGGTCATACGTACATCTTGAGCAGTTCGCAAAGGGTCCGGTTTACCGTCAACACCTTCAGGATTTACATAAATTAAACCCATTTGAACAGCAGCTAATGGGTTTTCAAGAGATTCTCTGTTTGTATCATTATCGTACCTATTATGAGTTTCTGCCAACCATTCTTTCTCAGATCCCCAATAAACATCCTTTTCGGGATGCCAAATATCTTCGCGGCCACCTGCAAATCCAAAAGTTTTTAATCCCATCGATTCGTAAGCCATATTACCTGCAAGGATGATTAAATCCGCCCAGGAAATTTTATTACCATATTTTTTCTTAATTGGCCATAATAATCTTCGCGCTTTATCTAGATTAACATTGTCTGGCCAACTGTTGAGTGGAGCAAATCGTTGATTTCCAGTATTACTTCCACCCCGTCCATCAGCAATTCTATATGTTCCAGCCGAATGCCATGCCATTCGAATCATTAGGCCTCCATAATGACCCCAATCTGCGGGCCACCAATCCTGACTATCTATCATCATTGATTTTAAGTCATTTTTCAGTGCGTTGAGATCTAATTTCTTGAACTCAACTGAATAGTTAAATTCCTTACCCAGTGGATTGGTTTTGGTATCATGTTGATGTAAGATATCTAAATTCAAGGCCTTTGGCCACCAATCCATGACATTGTTTTGCGTTTCCGTGTTTGCTCCATGCATTACAGGGCATTTTCCTTTTTTTGGATTGTTCATGTTTTGTGGTTTAAAAATTGTTTCAAGTATGTTTCATATATGCGAAGTTAACCTAACCATCAACGTTTTTTGAATATGATTCGTTGTGGTATAGACTTATTTGTGCCAATAAAGTGTTAATCAGGTGAGCAAAGTTTTTGCGCAAATCTAATAATGAATTACACCGTTATTAGTTGTAGACTCGCTATATGCATACTAAATTAAGCAATTTTTCGGATGTAGTAAAGGGATAAAAGCACATATTTAGAATAATTGAAAAACGGCTCAATTAAATAATTGATTTGCTTGTGAAATCTATGAATGAATTATATACGGTTTGTAGTGTTATCAAGTTTTTTTACTTAATTGTCAAATATCTATTTACTTTTCTTTTATAATCTAGGTATTCTGTATTATGAATATTTTGTAAATATTTTTCCTCCTCTAAAATCATTTTATGAAAAATTACGACAAGTATTATGTATAAAATTATTAAGATTAGTGAAGTGAAAATCAGAATGTAACCAAAAATCAGAATGTTATAGGATAGAAAATATGGGTTACGACTAATTCCATAAATTCCATTTGAGACTAAATCTGTTTTTTGGTCATATTTAATTCCAACTCTCCAAGAATTTTTCATTGCAATCAAAGCCAGAATTCCTAAAATAAATCCGACTGAAATAAAAATTAATCCAATTATTCTTAGTTGCGAATATGTTGATAAATCAATTTCGAGAATCCATTTAGGCTCAAGTATAAAAAGTCTTAACAGGATTAATACATAAATAAGCGTCGAAATTACAATAGACATGGTCAATTTAACAGATTTCCCTCTAATCGATTGCTTTGTTGCTAAATATGTTCTAATATTTCTAATTGCAAAAGCAAGAATAAAAAAAATAAGAGTTAGTGCTAAATAAGTTTTTTCAATCATTTGGGAGCATATTTTTCATCCTTTGTGATTTCCATTTTGTCTTCCAAAAACCACTCTCCTTTATATCTCACGGCGCTGAAATAAAAGTGATTATAATCTGAGTTGATCAATCTTGCATGAATCAAAAAGGGATCGTATTCGGGTTCTTTTGATGCATATTTATACAAAACCACAAATTTTAAATTGCTCCAATCTATTTTATTGGTTTCATTCATATTTACAATTTCCCAAAAGTTATTTTCGTATTGAGGGAGATATATTTTATTGTAAATAGATTCCGATTTCATCATTAATGAATCTCGCTTTTCTTTATCGATATTTTCTAGAGCATTATTTTTATTTAATTTCAAAACTACTTTCTGTGGCAATAATAAAGCTTTAAAACTATCAATATTTTTACTTAAAATACTATTTACTAATGAATTTCCTAACTCTTCTTTACTCTTACTTTGACCGTTGATATGGTTATTGGTTAAAAATAAAGCTAAAATGGAGGTTATAAGAATGATTTTTCTGTATTTCATCGTGTTATTATTTATTTAGAAGGATTTTATTCGAATTGGCTAGAACTTGTTATAGACCTACTAAATTAATAAATTTGGACTTTAGTTAAGGCATATCAGCGCAAAAATTACAATATTTATAAAACCCTCATTCAAATAATTGTATGGTAAAATCTAATAATTCCGTCCCGCCAGCTTTGCCATGACCCGGAATTACTAGAATGTTTTCAGGATAGGCTGCTTTGACTTTTTGCATCGTTTTTGACCAATCGTTAGTATTGGCATCTTTTAAATTACCTTTTCCGGCTCCCATCGCTTTTACGAGACATCCACCAAACAATACATGTTCTTCCGGATAATAACCGATACTATTATCAACCGTATGTCCTTCACCATAATAAGCGGCATATACTTTTTTGTTTCCAACGGAAAGTTCTATTTCGGTGTCAAAACCGTTTTGAGGTATGGCAGATTTATTACTTTTAGCTAACGCTATCGTTTGATTGAGTGCATAGGAAGAGATATTTGCCGCATGAAATACCTCTAAACCGCCCAAGCAATCGGAATGAAAATGGGTTGCAACAATAGCTTTGATGGTGAGCTTATTTTTTGTTAAAAAGTCGATTAATTCTTGTGAGTTTTCGTTGTTGGTTGGTGTATCAAAAATCACGACTTCTTGATTGTTTACCACCAGCATTCCGTTACAACCAACTCTACCAAAACTTTGGGTCTCTAAATAAGAAATATGCTGGTATACATGCTCCGATATTTTGATAATGATCAAATCATTAGAACTGTATTCTAAAGAAGTCTTATCGATGACACCTTCTTTTTCCTGTGCTTTTTTTTCCTCTTCGGGATTTTGTTTTGGTGTATTACAGGATATAAGTAATGGAAGTACAAAGAGCCAAACAAGTATTCTATTTTTTGTCACGACGTATTTATTTTGGAAAATTCTCTAAAAAGAAATCGGTGTCTTGCTTAAAATAATCTTTGGTAAATTCTTTATCCGTTTTACATTTCACCTTTAAAAGTTTCATATCACTATTCCATTGGTTACCATCGTAAAAAGTGAGTCCTTTAAAATCACGCACTTTATACAACGATTTTTCGCCATAGCAAGTGCCTAAATAAACATGGTTTAAATCGTTTTCTTTTGCCCAATTAATAACGGTAAACATCATCCATTTGCCTAAAGAATATTCTTGAAAATCAAGTTCGAAAAAAGCAAACCAATAATGTAAGGTTCCGTTTTCGATAATGGTTATGACGTAACCAACAGTTTTTTGCTTTATCGAAAATTCAAAAACATGAGTAACGCTCTTGTTTTTTAAAATGTACTGTAATCGCTCTTTGCTTAAAGGTTCGCTAAAACGTTGCGCAGCAAAATGGAAACAAAAATCTTGAAATTTTTGGCTGTTCAAATCAAAATCAGCTACCGGAATAACTTTAAAATCAGGTTTTTGATCGGCAATTTTTTTAAGTACTCTGCGATTTTCAGAAGAGTCGCTGAAGTTGACTAATTCAACTCGTAGACTTCTTGCTAAATAATAGGTTTCCTGTTGTAATTCGGTATCATTGGAGTAGGGAAGAAAGCCTTTTTCATAAATTTCCGGAATTTCTTCTTGCTTTTCCTTGATGCAATAAATAGCATAGTTAAAGGTGTATGTGCTGTAATCAACAAAGCTTTCTGAACGGAAAATTTTCATGTGTTTAAAATTTTATGAAAAGTAAACTTACTAAAAAAACCTACCAAAATTGTTTTCTTTTGATAGGTTTTTTCGCTGAAATGCAATCTAAGTTAAGATTCCTTCACGAGTTCATCCTGAATATTTTGAGGAACCTGTTCAAAACTAGAGAATTTAATTTTGAATGTTGCTCGACCTTGTGTTTGTGAGCGTAAACTTGTAGAGTATTTATACATTTCTGCTAGAGGAACTTTCGCTTTGATGATCTGATGTTTACCATCGCTATCCATTCCCATTATTATTGCCCGACGGGTTTGTAAATCGGTCATTACGTTACCTAATAAGTCTTCCGGAACTTTCACGGTTAAATCGTGAATAGGCTCCATTAACTTTGGTTTTGCGGCTAAAAAGGCAGCTTTAAAAGCGTGTGCTCCTGCAATTTTAAAAGAGATATCATTTGAATCTACAGAGTGCATTTTTCCGTCGTATACCATCACACGAATATCTCGAGCATATGATCCGGTTAACGGTCCTTCTTCCATCACTTCTAAAATACCTTTCATAACGGCAGGTAAATATCTGGTATCGATTACTCCACCGGTAATACAGTTATAAAAAATCAATTTACCACCCCATTTTAAATCAACTTCTTCTTTACCTCGAATGTTAAAACCATCCGGTTCAGCAATGCCTTCATACCAAGGTTCAATTTTTAAATGAACTTCACCAAACTGACCTGCGCCACCTGATTGTTTTTTATGCTTGTAACTTGTCGATGCGGCACGTTGAATGGTTTCTCGATAGGCAATTCTTGGTTGTTCAAAAGTAGCCTCGAGTCCGTATTGATTTTTCAAAATCCAGTCGATAGTTGCTAAATGTAGTTCACCTTGACAGGAAAGAATTTGTTGTTTTAATTCTTGCGAATAGGCAATTATGGTTGTTGGATCTTGACTGTGAAACCTTTTAAGTGTTTCGTTTAATTTTTCTTCATCTTTTTTATTTACTGCATTTACCGCTTTACGGATTCTTGGTTCTGGAAAAATAATAGGTTTTATCGTTATTTTTTTACCATCCGGATGTAAAGTGTCGTTTGTTTCGGTATATTTTAATTTTAAAGTTGCACCAATATCTCCGGCAGTTAATTTTTCAACCGGCTCTCTTTTTTTACCATCCATGATAAAAAGTTGGTTTAAATTCTCTGTTTCTCCGTTACGGGAATTTACCAATTTATCATTTTGTTTTACTTCTCCTGATTTGACTTTGAAAAAAGTAATCTGACCCACATTTGGTTCGTGAAATGTTTTGAAAATGAATAGCGAAGTTGGTTCTGAAGATTTGCAAATAACATCATTTCCTTCAACGCTTTGTTCTGGTTTTAAATCGGCTGCTGCCGGAGCAACATTGTCAATAAAGCCCATCAATCTTCCGCTGCCCATATCTTTTAATGCAGAAACACAAAAAACGGGAAATAATTCGTGATTAAGCATTCCTTTTTGAATGCCAAGACGCATTTCATCTTCATTTAAAGTGCCTTTATCAAAGAATAATTCCATTAATGCTTCATCATTTTCAGCAGCTTTTTCTACCAATTCATTGTGCAGTTCATCTGCAATTTCTTTTTGGTCTTTTGGTATAGGTAGTTTTTCCGGTTTACCGCCGTCGGGACCGAATTTGTACATTTTCATTTTGAGCACATCAATAATGCATTGTGCGCCGCCAACACGAATTGGATATTGAATTTTTATGGCATTATTTCCTACTAGATCGACAATACTTTGAAAGCTTTTGTCAAAATTTGCTTGTGGATGATCGATTTGATTGATTACAAATAGGGTAGGTCGGCTAAATCGGTTGATATATTCCCAAATAATTTCTGTACCAACTTCTACACCTTGTTGTGCATTAATTACAGTAACTAAAGAGTCTGCTACTCGCATGGTTGATGCGATTTCACCAATGAAATCATCTAAACCCGGAGTATCAATTATGTTGATTTTATAATTTCTCCATTCGGTATGCAGAGGTGTTGCAAAAATAGAAGTTTCTTTTTCTTGTTCTACTTGGTGGTAATCGGCAACAGTGTTTTTATCTTCAACAGTTCCTCTGCGATTGACTAATCCGGCTTCAAAAAGCATGGTTTCTGCTAGAGTAGTTTTGCCACTATTATGCGCACCCACTAAAGCAATATTTTTTATATGTTTTTCGTCATATACTTTCATAAGGCTTTATTTTTTTAATTATTTGTATAAAGTTATGAAAATATAACAATCATTTTATGACAAATGTTAGTTCTTAATTCAAAGAATTTTTTATTATGAAGTATGATAATTTATGAATCAAATAATATTGACCTCAATTTCAAGCTGTATTTGAAACTTTTCGTAAACCGATTGCAAAATATTTTGCGCTAATTGGTAAATTTCTTCTCCGGTAGCCTTATCATAATTTACTAAAACTAATGCTTGATTTTTATGCACTCCGGCATCGCCAAATCGCTTACCTTTAAATCCGCATTGTTCAACCAACCAACCTGCAGGAACTTTTATAGAATCTTCGGAAACTATATAATGTGGTATGTTGGGGTATTTTTGTTGTAACAGAAGAAATGCTTTTTTAGAAATTATCGGGTTCTTAAAAAAACTACCGCTATTACCAATTTCTTTCGGATCGGGTAATTTGCTTTCGCGGATGGCTATCACGGCATTAGAAACATCTTTTATGCCTGGTTCTATAATGTTATTCTTTGCGAGTTCTTCTTGAATCGCGCCATAAGAAGTATTTAATTGATGTGAATTTTTTGAAAGCTTAAATGTGACATTGAGAATAATATATTTCTCTTTATAGATGTTTTTAAAAACAGATTCTCGATACCCAAAATTACATGCTTGGTTGTCAAAAATTTTGATTTTTCCGGTTGCTATTTCCAGAGCTTCCAAACTTTGAAAGGTATCTTTGATTTCGGTGCCATACGCTCCGATATTTTGCATCGGACTTGTACCTACATTTCCTGGAATTAAGGAAAGGTTTTCTAGTCCGCCATAATCATGGGCGATGCACCAAAGTACAAATTCATGCCAATTTTCGCCGGCTTGTGCTTTGACTAGAACCAAATTTTCATCCGAGACATCGTTGTCAAATTCAATTCCTTTTAAATTAAGATGAACGACAGTTTTTGAAACTGGTTTTGTAAGTAAAATATTGCTACCGCCACCCAAAATCAAGAGGTTTTTATCATGTTCAATGACTTCTAATAATTCCGGTAACGAAGTAACCTCTATAAAACTTTTGGCAAGAGTGTCAATGCCAAAAGTATTATACGGTTTAAGAGATATGTTTTTTTGAAGATTCAATTATTGTATTTTTCCAAAGCTAGTTTTAATAATTCTACCGAGCGAATAAGATCTTCTTTTTTGAGCACATAAGCAATTCGAATTTGATTTTTACCAGAACCGGGTGTAGAATAAAAACCACTTGCCGGAGCAACCATAACGGTTTCATTTTTATCACTAAAACTTTCAAGCATCCATTGTGCAAAAACATCGGCATCTTTTACAGGCAACTCAGCGATGCAATAAAAAGCTCCTTTTGGTTTCGAAACTTTCACATTTTTAATTTTTCGCAATTCGTGCATTAACGTATTCCGTCTTTCGACGTATTCTTTATTAACAATTTTGAAATAACTATCAGGAGTTTCTAAGGCAGCCTCGCTAGCCAATAAAGCATAGGTAGGCGAACTCAAACGAGCTTGTGCAAATTTTAAGATAGTTTTAATAACTTCTTTGTTTCTTGATACAACACAACCAATTCTAGCACCACACATGCTGTAGCGTTTGGAAACGGAATCAATCATAATAGCATTTTGATCGATACCTTTTTCACTCATAATAGAATGATGTGTGATGCCATCGTAAACAAATTCGCGATAAACTTCGTCAGCAATTAAGAAAATATCGTGTTTTAAGACTAAATCTTTTAATTTTTGAATTTCTTCTTTAGAATATAAATATCCTGTGGGATTACCCGGATTGCAGATTAAGATTGCTTTTGTTTTTGGGGTGATTAATTTTTCAAACTCCTCGATCTTTGGCAATGCGAAATCATTGTCAATAGAAGAAATTATTGGAACAACTTTAATACCGTTTGCGGTTGAGAATCCGTTATAATTTGCATAAAAAGGCTCTGGGATAATAATTTCATCCCCAAAATCAGTAATACTTCCTAAAGTAAACAATAATGCTTCAGAACCTCCAGTGGTTACAATGATATCATTTGCGGTGATTTCAATATCATTTTTTTTATAGTAAGCTGCCAATTTGGTTCGGTAGGTTTCTGAGCCTTCGCTTCGTGCATATTCTAACACTTCGATCGTATTGTTCTTTACAGCGTCAAGAGCAACTTGAGGCGTTTTAATATCAGGTTGACCAATATTTAAGTGATATACCCCGATACCTCTTTTTTTTGCACTTTCTGCATAAGGAACTAATTTTCGTATAGGAGATTCAGGCATAGAAGCGCCTTTTCTTGATATTTTTGGCATAATTTTTAAGTATTGAATTGTATTACAAAATTGCGAAATATAATTTACAATTAAAGTTTAAAACTAGCTTTTTTCCTTGAAATTTTGTATCTTTATGTTTAATCTAAAAATTATATATCATGTCAAGTAGTTCAAAATTTCTAGCAGGTTTAATAATTGGTGCAGCAGCTGGTGCGGTAACCGGATTGCTTGTAGCTCCTGCTTCTGGCAAAGAGTCAAGAAAAAAAATTAAAAGAGCAGCCAAAGATTTTAAAGAAGATTTAGATGATAAATTCAAAGATCTTGCTAAAAAGATAAGTGATTTGGAAAAAGATTCTATGAAAGAATTTAAAGATAAATTCGAAAATGTTAAAGGAGATGTTAAAGAAAAATATACCAACATCACCAATAAAGTAAAAGACTTGGAAAATGAGCTTGAAAATAAAATTAAAGACCTTAAAAAACAAGCCAAAGATATTGAAACTAAGAATGTTTAATTGGTTACACTAAAGTATTATTATGATTGACTTGTTAAAAAGTTATATTGAAAACAGAGTTCAATTGCTAAAATTAGAACTAATTAGTGTTGTGGCGAATGTTGCTGCCAGATTAGTTAGTTCTTTTTTAATTTTAGTAATGGCTATGTTTATCTTGCTTATGTTTAGTGTTTCTTTAGGCTTTTGGCTTGCTCAATTATTAGATAATGATGCCTTAGGATTTGCCATTGTTGGAGGTATATATACTTTAATTTTTATTATTTATTTGGTATTTAGTAAAGAAGCTATTTCCAGAATAGTAAAAGATGAAATTGTACAATCAGCTCTAGAAGCGGATAGAGAATTGAAAAAGGATGATGAATATTAACTAGTTTATATGAAAAGCGATTTGCAAACTATCACGAGTTTTGAGGAATTACAAAGGAAAAAACTTGCCTTGAAAGACGAAATTTACTTTCAAGAATTAGAATTTAAAGATACATCATTGTTTAAAATTGGATCTTCTTTGTTGCAAGGAAGATCTATGAATAATAACGTAGTAGATTCTTTTTCTCCGTTTAACTTGAATGGAATAATAAATGGTCCGATAGGTAGTTTATTAAGCACCATATTGATGGCAAACAAACGTACTCGAAAATATTTTGTAACCTTTACCATTGTAAAAGAAATTATTCCATTTGCACTTCAGAGAATTAATAGTATTCTTCATTCTGAAAAAGAGAAATAATTTATAACTTGATTATTAGCCTGTTAGTTCGTTAAAAACAGAGGAAAAAAGCTAAAGTTTTCTTAAAAAATAATGATTTGAAGTTTTTTTGTAGTAACTTCAAATTACATTCTATGTAAGATGTTAGCAAAAAAGTTTCTTATTTTAGGCTTTATTTTTTTCTTCACTGCATTTACCGCGGCTCAAGAGACCTTTACATTACATCAAAATAAAAAAAGTGTCACTGTGCCTTTTAAATTAATCAATAATTTAATGGTAATTCCTGTTGAGGTAAACGGGAAAAAACTTTCCTTTTTGTTGGATACCGGAATAGAAAAAACAATTTTGTTTAATTTAAAAATTTCAGACTCGGTAAGACTGAACAATGTTGAGCAAATTCAAATGCGCGGACTCGGAGAAGGAGATGCTATTCAAGCCTTAAAATCACGGGGAAATTTAGTTCGTATAAAAGATGCTATTAGTGTGAATCATATGATTTATATGATTACAGATAATCTTTTTGACCTTTCTGCAAAAATGGGAATTGATGTCAATGGCATTATTGGTGGCGATTTATTTAAAGATTTTGTTGTCCGAATAAATTATTCCTCCAAAAAGATAACATTTTATAATCCGGATACATACGTATATAAAAGATGTAAAAATTGTCTAACCTTGCCTTTGGAGTTTCTCAATAAAAAGCCTTTATTAAATGCATCGGTAGAAAATCATTTGGGTGATTTGATTGATGTAAAGCTCTTGATAGATTCTGGTGGAGGTGATGCTCTTTGGCTGTTTAAAAATACACATCCAAAGTTGTTGGTTTCTGATAGGTATTTTGACGATTATTTAGGAAAAGGCCTTAGTGGAGATATTTATGGTAAACGAAGTGTTATCAATAAACTAAAAATAGGAGATTTTGTCTTTAAAAATGCTTCAGTTTCTTATCCAGATTCCACTTCGATAATTACAGTGCACGACGACGTTAATCGAAACGGAACTGTTGGAGCCGAAATTTTAAAACGTTTTCATGTGATATTTGATTACCCGAGCAAGAAACTTACGTTGAAAAAGAATGGTTCCAATTTTAAAGCTCCTTTTTTGTATAATAAAAGTGGTATCGAATTGATTTATAACGGAGAAATGTTAGTTCAAGAAAAGAAAAGTAGATTTCAAGATTACGAACTAGATTCTAATAAAAAATCATTATTAACAGAAGTTATGTATGTGTATAATGTTGCTTATCGTCCGAAATATGAAATTTCACACATTAGAAAAGGTTCTCCTGCTTTGTTTTCAGGATTGTTAGTTGGTGATATTTTACTCGAAGTAAATGGACGACCTGCATATGAAAAAGAACTAGATGAAATTATTCATATGCTTTCTGGTAATGAAAATAAAAAAATAAAATTACTGATCGAAAGAAATGGAGTGGAACTCAAATACGAGTTTGAACTTAAAAATATGTTATAAAAAAAAGCCCTTTAAAAGGGCTTTTTTTAATTTTAATTAGTTTCAGAAACTAAACTTTTCTTTTTAGTAAGATCTTCAGATGTTGCTTCTAAAACTCTTCCTTTTACTCTAAGAACCTTGGTTGGTTCTGATGCATTTGAGGTAATTGTTATTGTTTTAGAAAAAGCACCAACTCTATTGGTTGCATATTTTACTTTTATTACACCTGTTTTACCTGGCATAATTGGTTCTTCCGGTTTTGTAGGCACTGTACAACCACAACTTCCTTTTACTTGTGTAATGATAAGTGGTGATTTTCCAACATTTTCAAATACGAAAGATCGCTCTCCATCAGAATTTTGTGCTATATCGCCATAGTCGATAACTTCCTCTTCAAAGTTAAAAATGGGAACAATCGAATCCGGATTAATATCTTGTGCTTTTGCATTTATGGATACTAAACCAATAAATAAAATAAAAAGTATTTTTTTCATGATGTTAAATTTGTCTGTAAAATTAAGGTTTTTAGATAAAATAGTAACTAAATTCAATCGAATTTATTGCTTAAAATTGTAATTTTGCTAACTATTTTACAAAAATTTAACATATGAGCATCCCTGCAAAATACAATGCACAAGAGGTAGAAGACAAATGGTATGACTATTGGATGAAAAATAATTATTTTCATTCCACTCCAGATGATAGAGAACCGTATACTATTGTAATTCCGCCTCCCAACGTAACCGGAGTTTTACACATGGGTCACATGTTGAATAATACCATTCAAGATGTGCTGATTCGACGTAAAAGAATGCAGGGTTATAATGTGTGTTGGGTGCCGGGAACCGATCATGCATCGATTGCTACAGAAGCCAAAGTTGTGGCTAAATTGAAAGAGGAAGGTATTAAAAAATCTGATCTTACTCGAGAAGAGTTTTTAAGCCATACATGGGATTGGACACACAAACACGGAGGTTTAATTTTAGAACAACTAAAAAAATTAGGTGCTTCGTGCGATTGGGAACGTACTAAATTTACAATGGATGAAGATTTAAATCTTGCCGTAAATAAAGTATTTGTTGATTTGTATAATGAAGGATTGATTTACAAGGGGTATCGCATGGTAAATTGGGATCCTGAGGCGAAAACTACCTTGAGCGATGAAGAGGTTATTTTTGTTGAGAAACAAGGGAAATTATATTATATCAATTATCATATAGAAGGAACCGATCAGTCCGTTCAAATTGCAACTACACGTCCGGAAACTATTTTAGGTGATACTGCTATTTGTGTAAATCCGTTAGATGATCGTTTTAAACACTTGAAAGGGAAGAAAGCTATTGTTCCTTTAGTGAACCGTGTAATTCCAATTATAGAAGACGAATATGTTGACATGGAATTTGGTACCGGAAGTTTAAAAATAACTCCAGCACACGATCCAAATGATAAAATTATCGGAGAAAAGCATCAATTAGAAGTTATTGATATTTTTAATGATGATGCCACTTTGAATTCCTACGGATTACATTATCAAGGAAAAGATCGATTTAAGGTTAGAAAGGAAATTGTACATGAATTAACTGAAAAAGGTTTTCTAGTAAAAACAGAAGACTATACCCATAAAGTTGGTACATCAGAGAGAACAAAAGCAGTTATTGAGCCAAAAATTTCGGAGCAATGGTTCTTGAAAATGGAAGAACTGGTAAAGCCGGCTATTAAAGCTGTTTTAGAAACAAAAGAAGTGCAGTTGGTTCCGAATAAATTTGAAAACACCTATCGTCATTGGATGGAAAATATTCGTGATTGGAATATTTCTCGTCAGTTATTGTGGGGTCATCAAATACCTGCATTTTATTATGGAGACGGAACGGAAGATTTTGTGGTAGCCGAAACCAAAGAAGCAGCTTTAGTATTAGCACAAGGAAAAACAAAGAATGCAAATCTACAATTGGAAGATTTAAAACAAGACGAAGATGCTTTAGATACTTGGTTTTCCTCTTGGTTATGGCCAATGAGTGTTTTCGACGGTATTAACAATCCTGAAAATACTGATTATAAGTATTATTACCCGACTAACGATTTAGTTACGGCTCCTGATATTTTATTTTTCTGGGTGGCACGAATGATTATTGCAGGTTATAAGTTTGATGGTAGAAAACCTTTTAATACAGTATATTTAACCGGAATTGTTCGAGATAAACAACGTAGAAAAATGTCTAAATCTTTAGGTAATTCTCCTGATCCGATTGATTTGATGAAAGAATACGGTGCCGATGGTGTTCGTGCCGGGATTTTAATGAGCTCGGCTGCCGGAAATGATTTGTTGTTTGATGAGAGCTTAATGTTGCAGGGTCGTAATTTTGCTAATAAAATTTGGAATGGTTTTCGTTTGGTAAAAGGCTGGGAGGTAAGTGAAACTGTGGAGCAGCCTGTCGCTTCAAAAATAGCAATTGCTTGGTATCAGTCTAAATTTAACAAAACACTTCAATTTGTTGAAGATCAATTTGAGCAATATCGTTTATCCGATGCTTTGACTGCGATTTATAAATTGGTTTGGGAAGATTTTTCTTCTTGGTTTTTAGAGATGGTAAAACCAGATTTTCAACAGCCGATTGATACAAAAACGATGGAGGCTACCATTGCTTTTTTCGAGAATAATGTCAAATTATTACATCCTTTTATGCCGTTTTTGACAGAGGAAATTTGGCAACATTTTGACGAAAGAACTCCGGAACAAGCGTTGCTTATTTCGGCCTATCCAAAGCAAGGCGAGTTTGATGAACAAATTTTAACAGAGCTGGAAACTGTTCAAGAAGTTATTTCTGCGGTTCGAAATATCCGTAAAGAAAAAAATATTTCGTTCAATGAAAAGTTAGAATTAATTATTGTTGAAAAGGAACAATTTAATCCTGATTTTGAAGAGGTTATAAAGAAACTTTGCAATATCTCTAAAATCTCAAAAGTGGAAAATAAAGTGGATAATGCTTTGGCTTTTAGAGTGAAATCTAATGAATATTTTATTCCGTTTTCAGAGAGCATTGATGTTGAAGAAGAATTGAAAAAACTGACAGAAGAATTAAATTATACAAAAGGATTTTTAATTTCAGTTCAAAAAAAGCTAAGCAATGAGCGTTTTGTAAACAATGCACCGGAACAAGTTTTGGTAAACGAAAGGAAAAAAGAAGCAGATGCTATTTCAAAAATAGCAATGTTGGAAGAGAGTTTGCAGGGTTTACAATAAAAAAATAATGTAAAAAAAAGACTTAAAATGGATGATTTTAAGTCTTTTTTTTTACGCTATAAGTTGGGTTTATTTTGTTGTATTTCCGCCTAAGAAATCGGTAAATACTTGATCAACCGGTTCCCATAATTCAATTTTATTACCTTCCGGATCTAGAATATGGATAAATTTTCCGTAATCAAAAGATTCGATTTCATCTAAAATTATAACCTTGTTTTTTTTAAGTTCTTCCACTAATGCCAGGAGATTTTCTACACGATAATTAATCATGAATTCTTTTTCAGATGGCTCAAAATACTTCGTGTTCTTTGGAAACGGACTCCATTGCAAATGGTTCCTTTCTTCCGGATTATTGGCATTTCTAGATTCAAAAGAAGAGCCATAGGCATCAATAACCAAACCTAAATTTTTATGATACCAGTTTTTAATTTTTTCAGGATCTTCACTTTTAAAAAAAATTCCACCAATACCAGTTACTTTTTTCATGCTTACTTTTGAAGTACGGTTTTAATTTGAACGTTTATAGCAACGTCATTCCATGTTTTGCTAATTCCATCTTTTCCTTTGTGCATATCTAAACAAACTTCATTTAAAGCGGCTATAGCAGCTTGTGCCTGCCAGTTATCCAAATCAATAGTTGCAGTCAAATCAATGGTTTCACCTTTTACTTCGTAAGTGTAAGGAAAACTTTTAGTGAGGCCGTTCATGGTTAAATTTACCTTGCCATTTCCGTCATTTTCCATACTAATTTCACCTTTAATTTGGTTTGTATTTGCCAAGGTTCCAAAAAAGAATTGTTTCAATTTATAATCTCTAATGGTATCTTTCGTAAAAATACTTTCAATAGGAATTTCGAATTCAAGTCCTTTTAAGACTTCAACTGGATTTTCTGCAGTATTTGCTTTTGTAATTTTTACTTCGTTAAAAACGCCTTTTACAGGAACTTTATCAGTTGTTTTGTAGGCTGTCCAATTAATAACTGAATTTTGAGTATCCACTATATAAGTAGATGTTGAAACTGCTTTTTCAGCAGTTGCATCTTTTTCTTTTTTACAAGAAATGGTATTCAATGCTATTGTAAGAACAAGAGCAACAAAAAGAATGTTTTTCATGAGTTTAATTTTAAAATTTATGTAATTTTTTGCTTGGTAAATTCTTCGACTAAGGCAATATATTTTTCTTTGGCTTCATCTACGGTAATATTATTAATTTGAAACCAAGCATTCAATTTAAATGCATTTCGAACACTATCATCACCAGAAGGTGTAACAACTGCATCTTTACTTGAAGCGTGTTTGTAGTAGGCATAAAATCGTAACATCACATCAGAAGGTAACTTTTCGGTCATTGCAGAAGCAACTTCAAATGCTTTTTTGAATTTACGATCCAATTCTTTCATTAGGGTTTAGCAATTATTGTTTCGCCTCCTTTTGTTATTTGGTTTAGCGTAACTTCGATTTTGAAATCCAAAGGTACAAAAATATCAATTCTCGAACCAAATTTTATAAAACCGGCATCAGTTCCTTGTATCACATTTTCTCCAACTTTCGCATAATTCACAATGCGACGGGCAACTGCTCCGGCGATTTGACGGTATAAAATTTCTCCCATGGAAGGATTTTTAACTACAATAGTCGTACGTTCATTTTCTTCGGAAGACTTCGGGTGCCAGGCTACCAAATATTTTCCTGGATGGTATTTGCTAAACATTATTTCTCCATCTAACGGGTAACGAGTTACGTGAACATTTAAAGGAGACATAAAAATAGAAATTTGCTTTCTTTTATCTTTAAAATATTCATTTTCTATAACATCTTCTAAAACAACAATTTTACCATCCGCAGGAGCAATAATACAATTATTGTCACCAATAAAAGTCCGTTTCGGATTTCTAAAAAATTGAAGTACCAAGATAAATAAAACTAAAAAAAATACCATTAATCCTTTTTGTAGCCAGAAATATGGTACGAAATTATCAATTAAAAGTAGGGAAACTACTACGATCAATGCTGTGATAAATATGATTTTATAGCCTTCTTTGTGAAACATTATAGTGTCAAGAATAAGTAAATATAAATAAATGGTGTAGCAAAGATAATACTATCCAACCTATCTAAAAAACCGCCGTGTCCGGGAATAAAATTACTACTGTCTTTAAGATTGGCTTGTCGTTTAAACATAGATTCAATAAGGTCACCTAAAACCCCAAAAACACTTACAATAATTGCAATGGCAAACCATTGCACCGGTAAAATTCCTAAACAAATCTTAGAAATAAAATATCCGGCTATAAAGGTGAATATAAACCCGCCTAAAAAACCTTCAACTGTTTTATTGGGAGAAACACGTTCAATAAGTTTATGCTTTCCAAAATTTTTGCCAATTAAAAAAGCAAAAACATCATTACTCCAAATTAGAACAAAAATTCCAATAATAATCGAGCTGTCAAATACCTTGTCAAAATTTAGAAAAGGTAATTTTATCAGCAGTGAGAATGGTATAATTACATAAACTAGAGATAATAAAATTCTACCTAGATATTGAATTGCAATTTTTCTGCTAGAAATTAGTGCGGTGATAAATGTAAAGTAGAGTACAAAAGTAACTATTGCCACACTAATTCTTTGCATGAGATTATCGTTTAACGGAATAATATGATCATTTGAAATTACGGAGAGTGCAAATGATGTTACCGCTAATATATAGGGATAAACACTTTTAAGCTCAATCATTTTTAAAAATTCGTACAAACTAAAAAGCATGAAAATGAAAAAAAGAGCATAGAAAAAAAACGAACCAATAATAGAGGCAGAAACAATTAAAGCTACATAGATAATACCGAAAATAATTCGTTTGGTAAAGTTGTTCATGAATTTATAGGTCTTCTAGTAATACCAAATACAGAATTTTAGAATTATTGTTGCCGTAGCTCATAAAGTCGACATCCGTTTTATTTGGTGTAAAATCTTTCACAGAGCTTATGATAGTAGCAGCATTTTTTTCTGCTCTATTTCTAATGCCTGCAATACCTTCTCTAGTGTCTTTTATAAGCTGACTTGTTTTTGCATAAACTATAAAATTAACCGGTAAATCCATTAATTTTTTATCGCGAA
>CBDTUD010000014.1:0-58512 GCA_965363545.1 uncultured Flavobacteriaceae bacterium
GCATCATTTTTTTCCATAGACATCGTAATAAAACGCTTATAACTATCTGTTAATGTTGTGTTTACATCATACCGAAATAACTTGGATATAGTAAACTTTTCGATTCTTCCGTTGATTATGAATCGATTCAAATTATTTTTGAATATTCAAAATTGATAAAAATTATTTAATAATGAGCAAAGATCGAGTCCAAATATTTGACACCACCTTACGAGATGGTGAGCAAGTTCCTGGTTGTAAGTTAAATACCGAACAAAAATTAATTATCGCCGAGCGCCTAGATTTACTTGGCGTGGATGTCATCGAAGCTGGTTTTCCTATTTCGAGTCCTGGTGATTTTAATTCGGTAGTTGAAATTTCAAAGTTAGTGAAAAATGCAACTGTTTGTGGACTCACAAGAGCAAATAAAAAAGATATTGATGCTGCTGCCGCTGCCTTGAAATTTGCCAAACGACCAAGAATTCACACGGGTATCGGGACATCTGAATCACATATAAAATATAAATTTAATGCAACACCTCAAGATATTTTAGAGAGAGCCAAAATTGCTGTAAAATATGCCAAAACTTTTGTGGAAGATATTGAGTTTTACGCTGAGGATGCAGGGCGAACTGATAATGAATTTTTAGCACGGGTTTGTGAAGCCGTAATTAAAGAAGGTGCAACCGTATTAAATATACCCGACACAACGGGTTATTGCTTGCCTGAAGAATACGGCGCCAAGATAAAATATCTTCGAGAAAATGTGAAAGGAATTGAAAATGTTATATTATCTTGCCATTGTCATAACGACTTGGGTTTAGCCACTGCAAACTCTATAGCTGGAGTTCAAAATGGAGCACGTCAAATTGAATGTACCATTAACGGAATTGGTGAAAGAGCAGGTAATACAGCATTGGAGGAAGTTGTTATGATTTTGAAACAACATCCGTATTTAAATTTAGATACAAATATCAATACGAAGTTGTTATATAGCACAAGTAAGATGGTGCAACAACATATGGGAATTGTCGTTCAACCAAATAAAGCAGTAATTGGAGACAATGCTTTTGCTCATAGTTCGGGCATCCATCAAGACGGTGTTATAAAAAATAGAGAAACCTATGAAATAATGAATCCGGATGATGTTGGTGTTAACCAATCATCTATCGTTTTAACAGCGCGAAGCGGAAGAGCAGCGTTGGCTTATCGAGCAAAACTATTGGGTTTTGAGTTAACCAAAATTCAATTGGATAAAATTTATCCAGTATTTTTAAATTTTGCAGATATCAAAAAAGAAGTAGCAGATGCTGATATTCATGAAATTATAGAATTAAGCAAAATTGAAATTGTCAAAATTGAAGTATAAATATTAGTAAATAATGAAATTGAATATTGCTGTTTTACCGGGAGATGGTGTTGGACCAGAAGTAACTTTGCAAGCTGTAAATGTTTTAAAAGCTATTGCAAAAAAATACAAACACAGTTTCTCCTTTACAAATGCATTGGTAGGTGCCAGTGCCATTGAAAAAAACGGAAACCCACTTCCAGAAAAAACATTGCAATTATGTAAAAATGCCGATGCCATTTTGTTTGGCACAATCGGTGATCCGAAATACGATCATTTAGAAATTGATGAAAGACCAGAACAAGGCTTGCTAAAATTGCGAAAAGAATTAGGTCTATTTGCTAATATTCGCCCTATCAAGACTTTCAAACCACTCATTCATAAATCTCCTATTAAAGAAAAAATAATAGCGAATGCTGATTTTATTATTTTTAGAGAATTGGCAAGTGGTATTTATTACGGGAAAAAAACATTAGAAAAGGATGAAAGTTCTGCCACAGACACCTGTTTTTATTCTGTTAAAGAAATAGATAGAATTGCCCATTTAGCATTTAAAAGTGCTAAATCACGCAGAAAAAAACTAACCTTAGTCGATAAAGCCAATGTACTTGAAACTTCTCGTTTGTGGCGAAAAAGAGTGCATGAGATTTCAAAAGAATACCCTGATGTAGAGGTTTTCTATTTATATATTGACAATGCTGCAATGCAACTTATTTTAAACCCACGTAAATTTGACGTGATTTTAACCGAAAATTTATTTGGAGATATTTTATCGGATGAAGCTAGTGTAGTTTCCGGATCGATAGGCTTATCCGCATCAGCATCTATCGGTGAAAAATCAGTGCTTTTTGAGCCAATTCATGGTGCTTATAATAAATACCAAGGTAGAAATATTGCCAATCCATTGGCAACTATTTTATCTGCTGCAATGCTTTTAGAACATTTTGAATTACACGAAGAAGCAGATGCAGTAAGAGGTGCAGTTGAAAAATCTATTGAATTGAATATCATGACTCCAGATTTAAATAATGCGAAAAAACATGCAAGCACAACAGATGTTGGCGAATTCATTTCGGATTATATTATTGACAAAAAAAGTGTTTTATATCACATTGAAAACATTAATTTAGGCCAATCTACAATAATCTAAAGTCTTTATTTATTTCAAGTAGTTTTAATTATCTTTGATAGGAAATATTGGTTATTCACATCAACATTCCATTTTTATTCCATTTTAACAAATTTTCAAAGATATTTTATCATGAATATTCCTGAAATAATTCTTCATCAAAAATTATTTTTCAAAAATCAGAACACAAAAGAAATTGCATTTCGCAAGAATACACTTCATAATCTTCGTAAAGAAATTCTAAAAAGAGAAAAAGACATTTCACATGCCTTATTCAAAGATTTTAGAAAGTCTGAATTCGAAAGTTATGCTACAGAAATAAGCATTATTCTTGCTGAACTTGATTTGGCAATAAAAAATATCCGTTCTTGGGCAAAACCAAAAACTGTTATACCTACACTTTTAAATTTTCCATCGTGGAGTAAAATATATAAAGAACCTTACGGGACTGTACTTATTTTATCACCATGGAACTATCCTTTTCAGTTAGCATTTTCTCCTTTAATTGGAGCAATTTCTGCCGGTAATACAGTTGTTTTAAAACCTTCAGAACTTACGCCAAATACTAGCCAAATTGTTGCTGAAATAACCGAAAGTGTTTTCGATAAAAATCATGTTTACACTATTCAAGGTGATATTGAGGTGGCGCAAGAGTTATTAGAACAGCGTTGGGATTATATTTTCTTTACCGGAAGTGTTTCTGTTGGTAAAATAATTGCAAAAGCAGCAGCTAAAAACCTTACCCCTTCTACTTTGGAATTGGGAGGAAAAAGCCCATGCATAATTGACAGCTCTGCTAATTTAAAAATTGCAGCAAGACGATTAGTTTGGGGCAAATTTTTGAATGGTGGCCAAACCTGTATCGCACCGGATTATATTTTGATTGAAGATAAAATAAAAAACAAATTTATTACTTATTTCAAAGAAGAATTGAAAATTGCCTACGGCGAAAATCCCAAAAATTCGGAAGATTATCCGCGCATTATTAACAATAAGAATTTTCATCGTTTAAAAAATATGCTAAAAGATGAAACTCTTTTAATAGGCGGAGAAACAGACGAAAAAGATTTGTTTATTGCTCCTACTTTGATTGATAACCCGAGTTTGGATAGTGCTGTGATGAAAGATGAAATTTTTGGTCCGATATTGCCTATAATTAGCTATGATTCTGAAAAAGAAATTGATACTATTGTTAGTCATTTTGAAAAACCACTGTCCTTTTATGTTTTTACAAAAAATAAGGTTTTTGCTAAAAAAATGATTCAAAACTATTCTTTCGGTGGAGGTGTTTTAAATGACACCATCGTACATTTTGCGAATCACAGATTGCCTTTTGGCGGAGTGGGAAATAGTGGAATTGGAGCCTATCACGGCAAAGAATCCTTTTATACTTTTACGCATAAAAAAGGAATAACAAAGCGATATTATTGGCTCGATTTACCTATAAAATATGCACCTTATAAAGGTAAAATAGGTACAATTAAATTTTTTTTGAAACACCTTTCTTAGATTAGAAAACCTTTCGAGAAAAAAATTTGGACACTTTAGTTAAATACGATGATCCTACAGCACAAAAGTTTTGATGAATTATTACAATATCGGCGATCAGTTCGCAAATACGATTCGGCAAAACCAATCGAAGCTTCCATTGTAAAGCAATGTATTGAAAATGCCACCCTAGCTCCCAACAGCAGCAATATGCAATTATGGGAATTTCATCACATTATTTCTTCTGAAAAATTAGAAATACTATCTAAAAATTGTCTTGACCAAAGTGCTGCAAAAACCGCGCAACAAATGGTTGTTGTAGTTGTGCGAAAAGATTTATGGCAGAAAAGAAAAAAAGCACATATTTCCTATTTAACAGAAATATTTGGTAAAAAACAAGAATATTCCAACAAAGAAAAAATGGCTCTTAGTTATTATAAAAAGATCATTCCATTAGCATATTTTGATTTCTTGGGAATTATTGGCTATTTGAAATTTAGTGTTTTTTGGCTTATCGGATTGTTCCGACCTATTTATCGACAAGCAAGAAATAGCGATATGCGAATCGTTGCACATAAAAGTGCCGGACTCGCTGCACAAACTTTTATGTTAGGCATGGCGGATCAAGGTTATGATACCTGTCCGATGGAAGGAATTGATTCCCTCAGAATAAAAAAAATGCTCCACCTACCTTTCGGTGCTGAAATAAACATGGTTATTGCTTGTGGTATTCGCCTTCCAGATGGTGTATATGGTGATCGTTTTAGAATTCCGTTTGAGCAAGTATATAAAAAATGGTAAGTGTTTATTGTTTTTGAAAAATTATCTGTAATTTAAATCTTGTCTTTTCGACAGAATGACAAGATTTAATTATATTTGTTAGCCATGAAAAATACTGTTTTTTTTATAAGCCTCAATTCTAGCTCAAAAACCTCACATCGTAGCAGTTTTTATGCTTGTTGTTAATTTTTTCTTCCACTATTTATTTATTTTATCCAATTAAGAAAACCCATGTCAAAAGACAGTATCATACAAAGTATTCAGAACAATAAAAAAAATCATCAATTAGATTTTAGCTTAAAAACTAAGGTTGAAGCTTTTACGAATGATTTATTTTATACCCTTTTTGACTCCAATGTTTCTATAAAAGAGCAATATGAACATTTGGCAAAATCATTTACGGAAATTACTTCCATCGCTTGCAAACACATTAATTTTGATTGTGAAAAGGTGTGGAATGAATTTTTATCCGGTTTACCCGAAACCTTAAAAAAACTGAATGAAGATGCCGCTGCTATTTTTGAAAATGACCCTGCTTCGAAAAGTATTCAAGAAGTTTATTTAGCCTATCCCGGCTTTTTTGTGATTGCAGTTTATCGATTAAGTCACGAATTTTATAAGCAAGATATGCCTTTGATACCGAGATTAATGAGCGAATATGCACATCGGTTAACCGGAATTGACATTCATCCGGGAGCAAGTATTGGTAGACCTTTTTTCATTGATCACGGTACCGGAATTGTCATTGGAGAGACTACGATCATCAAGAATAATGTTAAGATCTATCAAGGTGTTACTCTTGGTGCATTGCAAGTGACCAAAGAAATGAAAAATCAAAAAAGGCATCCAACTGTAGAAAACAATGTGACCATTTATGCTAATGCCACTATTTTAGGTGGGGATACTATTATTGGCGAAAATTGCACCATCGGCGGTAATGTTTGGATCACGAAGTCTATACCAAAAAATTCAATTGCTTATCACGATGCTCAAATTAAATTAAAGGCAAAAAAATAGAGGAGACCCTCATCGAGGGATTTAGCAAAAAAAGGTTTGATCTCTTCTCGAAAATAAATGTTTGAATACAAAACACTTAAACCTATGCAAACAAAAACAATTTTAGATTTAATAGGAAACACTCCTTTGGTAAAAGTTGACAATTTAATTGCCAATAAAAACATCACTCTTTTGTTAAAACTGGAAGGTGACAATCCAGGTGGTAGCGTAAAAGATAGGGCAGCCTATAACATGATTAAATCTGCTTTAGATAGAAATGAAATTAAAAAAGGAGACAAGCTTATTGAGGCTACAAGCGGAAATACCGGAATTGCTTTGGCAATGATCGCCCAACTTTTTGATTTGGATATAGAATTGGTAATGCCAGAAAATTCGACAATAGAAAGAGTTCAAACTATGCGTGCCTATGGTGCAAAAGTTACACTTACTCCTGCAGAAGTCGGCATTGAAGGTTCAAGAGATTATGCAGAAAACAAAGTAAAAACAGAGGGTTTTTTTATGCTAAACCAGTTTGCAAATGATGATAATTGGAAAGCACATTATAAAACTACCGGACCGGAAATTTGGCGTGATACCAACGGGGAAGTAACCCATTTTGTTTCTGCAATGGGAACCACCGGAACGATTATGGGAACTTCAACTTTTTTAAAAGAAAAAAATAAGCATATCCAAATTGTGGGTGCACAACCTACCGATAATTCAAAAATTCCCGGAATACGAAAATGGCCTAAAGAATATCTGCCTAAAATATTTGATGCAAAAAAAGTAGATCAAGTGATTGAAGTAAGTGAAGATGAAGCTAGAGTCATGACAAAACGATTAGCAAAAGAAGCTGGTATTTTTGCCGGAATGAGCAGTGGCGGTTCGGTTACAGCGGCTTTAAAACTTGCAGAAAAATTAGAATCTGGTATTATTGTGGCGATTATTTGCGATCGAGGTGACCGGTATTTGTCTTCTGATTTATTTGAATGAATTTATCTTTTAAATATTTTCATTCATTTGCTCTAAAGTAGCTGGTAACTTTTTATTTTTATCCTGAGTTAGATAGTGTAGCAAGAAACCTCCCTTTATATTATTTACATCATATTCAACAAAAAAGGCATGCTAATAGTAATTGTCAATTATCCAATTCATTTTACGAATGTCGATTCGGTTTGCAATGCTGTGAATTATTAAGACATTGCTTTCAGAATGTTAGATCCAACACTTTTATAACCTTGATAAATGGCCACTCCTGCATCTAAATTTTGAATAATACTTTTTTGAATTTCTCTAGTTTCTTTAGAAACTATCATGACTCCAATAAAATCTTCAAATGTATTGATAATAAAATCCGTTGCTTTCTCGGTAACCACAAAAGTCCGCATAGAATACAAGGTAATTTCAATAAAAAGAACCGTAGCTGCAATAATAAAAAGTATGATAATGAACCTTAGAATTATTTGTCCAAAGCTTATTCCGAAACGGTCATTCGAAATTGACAAAAAAAAATAGCAAAAAAAAACACGCTTCAAAAAAAGCGTGTTTTTCAGGGAGAAAGGAAAGTAATTCTAACTATTCCCAAAATAAGTATTTAAAAAAAACCTTAAAGCATTAATATGCTTTATTAGTTTCTTAGTTTTGTACAACATTACCTTCAGCATCAAAAACAATAGTTATAGTAGAATCTTCATTTGTCATTTCTACCTCAAAGATTTCTTTACCATTAAAAGAACTTTTAAAAGCTTTCACAGCTTCATATTCTGCATAATTTGCACTTATTGCTTCAGAAACAGCCGCAGGCAATTCGCTTAATGGTATTTCAACTTTATCTTGGGCCACAAGACTTGTCTCAATAGTTGGTTCAACAGAATTTTGTGCGATTGCAAAAGAGCTTGTTAAACTCAAGGCTACTACGGCTAATACTAAACTTACTTTTTTCATGATATTTTTTTTAGATTATTAATTTAATTATAGATCAAAACTAGGGTTAGATTCTGTACAAAATCTCAAGTTTTAGGCTATAAAAAAAACTTTATGATTTCTTTAAGAAAAAAGGAGAAGTGCTTTGTTTTGAGAAAATATCATAATCAATTTTTCATAAAATTTAATTTTACAGCTTCTTATGAAGTAAGATTATGCTCAAATTATCCCCTAAAAAGTAGAAGAAAAGGTAAAATTAATTCTATTTTTTAGAATAATGTTTACGATTTTTTTAGCTCTATTTATTCTGAATTGGCTTAAGTATCAATTTATCTTTAGATAATTCAATTTCGTCTTTCTTAAGCATCATTTTTACATAATTTCCTTGGATATATTTTTGAGCTTGATCTTTATAATGTTTACTAAACACATTGCCTGACTGACCTGTCGGAAGTATACTAACACTATTCTCAACAGCACTAAAATCAATAACTCTTCTCGTCGAAGGACCTGCTTTTACCTCATAAATTCCGCTTTCGTTTAATGAAAATATTTGATTATTGATAACCTCATTTCCTCCATTTGTAGTAAACGGCCCAACATTAAAGAATCCCTTAAGCAAAGCAATTTTATCAAAAACGTGCTTGTGATTTACACTCAATGCCTTTTCCCATTGCCATTTTTCAATATTGTCTCCAAATTGATTTTCTAAAGCAGTAATTGCTTGGTGGAAGGCTTTGGTAACCATTTCATCTCGATTTTCTTTAATATTTTTTGTAGAAATGTCATCCCACCAAATAGATTTTCGAGTGTTGATTTGTTTGGAAATTTGTCGTTTGTACAAATGAGTCTCTAAAAATTGCTGAAACCCTTCTTCACCCATTTCATCAGAAAAAGTGTTTTTTAAAAGCAAATAGAGAAATTTGTTATATATAGTTGGAGCAATTTCTGTTTTGGAATTGTCCCCTTTCCAATTTTGCAAAATTAATACTGCTTCTTTTTCATTTGAAGATAAATTAACTTTTGATAATTCTTTTATGATTATCCAAATCAAATCAGGAACCACCGAAGATTGTGTATCCATTAACATGGCTTCTACATCTTCTCTGGTAAAATCATCTTTTGGCTCCAACATATTTACGATTCTTTTCGCCCTATCCTCTGGTAAATAATAACCCGGGTATAAAATATCATCTACAGCTTCGGGTTGATTATTTGCAGAATAAACATAATTCCATGACGGATTAATGGCATTCGGATTTTTATCAAAATCAAGCAATTTGAAATTCTCTTTTACGGCGTCGTCTTCCTCTAATATAAATTTAGAATTTAAGCCATCTAATCGTGTGATTAGTTTGGCAGAGGCAAACCAAGCAATATTATCTTGGGCATCACCGTACATTACATTTAATCCCGGAGCATGTAATTTAGACACTCCTTTTCTAAACGAATCTAAAGAATTAGCATGAGAAATTTCGTAACCTAATTCAAGCAATTGATTGTCGTAATTCGTGTAAATCCAACGCATTGCAATTGGTTTATCATAATCAATTTGCTCTAAAAAATCATTAATTATTGGACCATTTTTACCCTCTTTTATGTCAAAAGTAACCGGAGAATCATTTTTTACTTGAATTGTTTCTGTTCTAATTTGATACTGATCGTTGCTATTTTCTTGGTAAAAATCTACATCGTCATTTTCGAACATGGTCAAACCATAAGCGTAATTTCGATTATGACCTAATAATGGGAAAGGTGTTAGCGCCAGATTAAATCCGTACATTTCATAATCTGGAGTTATAATATGAGATTGGTACCAAACAGATGGCTGCGAAAATTCAATATGTGGGTCATTTGCGAAAATTACTCGCTTATTTTTGGTTTTCTTGGCTCCTATTACCCAACTATTGCTTCCAATAAAAAGTGGCATGGGAACGTTTTTTAACACATCATGTACTGAAGTTGTAATTGAACTTGCTACATTAGATTTTATTCTACCATTATAATTTTGAATTACGGTTGAATTCGGACTAATTTCAAGACCTAATTCTTGCACATAGGCATCCCCCAATTTATCTCTTAAACTACTTAAAAATGGATCCGTTTTATGTGCCTGCGCAAAACTAAAAGCCATATAGCCAAACACATTATATACGTCTTTAATGGTAAATTCTTCTTTTTCTATTCCGATTAATCGAAATTCTATCGGTGTTGTACCACTTTCTATAAATTGATTAATCCCATTCAAATAAGATTGGGTCAATATATAAGCTTGGGCTGTAGTGTCTAAATTTTGAATTGTTTTTAGAGCCGCTTTCTCAATACCGATACCACGAAAAAACTTGTCCGTTTTGATCATGTCTTCTCCAAAAATCTCCGATAATCTTCCGGAAGCGATTCTTCGCATTAATTCCATTTGCCATAAGCGATCTTGAGCGTGCAAATAGCCCATTGCAACATATGCGTCTTTTTGATTCTCGGCATATATATGAGGAACTCCAATCTCATCAAAATAAACAGTCACCTCACCATTTAAATTTTTCAATTCTAGAGAGCCACTATAGGTTGGCTTGTTTGTGAAAACAAAAAACACAAATCCGATAATACCCAATACTATAATAATCAAGGAAATTTTAGCAATTTTTTTAAGCATTTCAGATAGGTAGTTTAAGGCAATTATAAAAAATAGATGCCTTGCAAATATAATTGAAATTACCTATTCGGATTAGACGGCTCTTGTTAAGCTTTTAACAAATAATGTATTTCGAAATGGTATAAAACAAAAATGCCCCAATAAAAATTGAGGCAAACTGTTTTATATGTGATTTTTCTAAAATTCTTCTTCTCCGTCTCGGATCGGCACGATTTGTGGCGTAAAATCTTTTCCACCCCATAATTCACCGTTATCGTCAACTTTACTGTAATCGTATGCCCATCGATGAACTTCTGGAATTTCCCCGGGCCAGTTGCCATGTATATGTTCTACAGGAGTTGTCCATTCTAATGTATTCGATTTCCAAGGGTTTTGAACTGCTTTCTTTCCTTTTTTGATGCTGAAGAAAAAGTTTGCCAAGAAAATTAACTGTGCTGCTCCCCCGATAATAGCAAATGCCGTCATTACTTTATTGATATGCAATAAATCATCAAAAATAGGAAAAGCTGTATTGCTGTAATATCTACGCGGTAAACCTGCCAATCCTAAGAAATGCATCGGAAAAAATACTCCGTATGCGGAAATTGCTGTAATCCAGAAATGCAGATAACCCATATCTTTGTTCATCATTCTACCATACATTTTAGGGAACCAGTGATACACTCCGGCAAACATTCCAAACAAAGCTGAAATACCCATTACCAAGTGAAAGTGGGCAACAACAAACATGGTATCATGCACATTAATATCCAACGCACTATCTCCTAAAATCAAACCGGTTAAACCACCGGTAATGAATGTGGATACCATTCCAACAGAAAACAACATGGCCGGATTTAATTGTAAATTTCCTTTCCAAATAGTAGTAATCCAATTGAATGCTTTTACTGCAGATGGAATAGCAATTAACAAGGTTGTAAATGTAAATACAGATCCTAAAAATGGATTCATTCCGGTAACGAACATATGATGACCCCAAACAATCGTCGATAAAAATGCAATCGCAAGAATAGAAGCAATCATCGCACGATAACCAAAAATAGGTTTCCGGGAATTGGTGGATAAAACTTCTGATACTATACCCATTGCCGGTAAAATAATAATATATACTTCTGGATGACCAAGAAACCAGAATAAATGCTCAAATAAAATTGGTGACCCTCCTTTGTAATGTAAAACTTCTCCTTGAATAAAAATATCCGACAAATAGAAAGAAGTTCCAAAACTACGGTCAAACATAAGTAATAATGCAGCTGCCAATAACACAGGGAAAGAAACTACACCAATAATTGCTGTTACTAAAAACGACCAAATTGTCAGAGGTAAACGAGTCATTTTCATGCCTTTTGTTCTCAAATTCAATACGGTAACGATATAGTTCAACGAACCTAATAATGAGGATGCAATGAATATAGCCATAGAAACCAACCAAAGTGTCATTCCTAATCCTGAACCTGACATAGCTTGTGGTAAGGCACTTAATGGTGGATAAACTGTCCAACCAGCTGACGCCATACCGGTATGCACAAATATGGATAAAAACATGATCAAACTTGATAGGAAAAACAACCAATACGAAATCATATTTAAAAATCCGGATGCCATATCTCGTGCTCCGATTTGTAACGGAATTAATAAATTACTAAAGGTACCGCTCAATCCGGCAGTCAATACAAAAAACACCATAATCGTACCGTGAATAGTAACTAAACCATAATACATATCTGGTGTCATTATACCTCCTTCTCCACCTTTTCCCAGAAAGGCTTCGATAATGGAAAAACTTTGATCTGGATATGCTAATTGCAAACGAAATAACATAGACATAAATACACCAATAACGCCCATAAACATACCTGTGATCAGGTATTGTTTTGAAATCATTTTATGATCTTGGCTGAAAATATATTTGGTTAGAAATGTTTCTTTATGATGATGATCTGACATTTTTACTGAAAAAGTTTAAGTTAGTGCTTTATTAATTAATGATTTGAGCTAAAGTTTTTTGTTGTTTCAACCAATTATTAAAATCGGCTTCTTCTTCGACAATAATCTTCATTTGCATGTTATAATGGGAGTTACCACAGATTTTATTACACAATAAAAGGTAATCAAATTCAACCGGATCTTTGCCTTCTTCCTTTCTCAACTCATTGATAGCAGCAAATTTTTCAGCCGTATCTTCGAAGACTCTCATTTCTTCTGTTGTTACAGTTGGTGTAAAACCGAAACTGGTAACCATACCAGGAACACAATTTATTTGTGCTCTAAAATGTGGCATATAAGCAGAATGTAATACATCTTGAGATCTAAATTTAAAAATAACCTTTCTTCCTTTTGGTAAATGCAATTCACTTGCCGGAATATCATCTGCAGAATTTTTATCGGTCATATCAACACCCATTGTGTTAATCCCTTTAATATATCTTACATTTCCAACACCTAGTTGCTTATCATCACCTGCATATCTTGCTTCCCAACGAAATTGTTTTGCATAAACTTCTATGATTAATGGGTTTTCAGCAGTCGATAAATCTTGTACATTATTCCAAGTCCATAATCCGTAAATAATCAATAATGACAAAACTACTGTTGGAGTTGCAGTCCACCATACTTCCAATTTATGACTATCTGCGTAGAACTTTGCTTTTCTACCACCAATTCCTCTATATTTAAATGTAAAGAAATAAATTAAAAATTGGGTGATAAATTGAACTACAAAAATAAGCGTCATAGTGATGATAAATAATCTATCAATATGTTCTCCTTCTGCAGAAGCTGATAATTTTGGCAATAAAACTACACTACCTTGAAACATAGAATAGAGCATTAATCCATAGATAAATGATCCCAATCCGAGCATCAACCATCCGTTGATGTTATTTTCTTTTTCGGTCGCGACTTGATCTTTTTTCGTTAAGCCTAAAATTTTAAAAAATTGCCAAAAAGCTGTAGCAATTACAACAAAAATAAGGATGTAAAACAGTGCTTTCATTAAAATAATATAAGTTAATTAGTAGGATTTTGTATCCGGGCAAATATAAATAAAAATATTAATTATATTGATATTTGTCATGTTTTAACTGAAAAAAAGTTCTTATATGTTATCAATTTTGTCAAAAAAAAGGCTGTCATAAAAATGACAGCCCAATAAAAATTAAATTTTGTTTTCTTAGTAGTGATAAATTTCACTTTCTTTCATAAAGGGATTTCCTTTTGCATGTAGTGAAACTTTTGATATCGCATTAAATACAACGAAAATAAACAAGCCTAAAAAGAAGGCAATAGAAGCTATTTCTGGTATACCGATAAACCAAGTATCACCCACAGTTGCTGGAGAAATTAATTGAAAAATATCAATATAATGACCCAATAAAATAACAATACCAGCGAGGACAACAAACCATGGAATTCGTTTGTAATCACTATTCATTAATAATAAAATAGGGAAAACAAAATTCATAATAAGCATTCCGATAAATGGCAATTGGTAAGAGCCTATAAGTCTTGGGTAGAAATAAGCAGCTTCTTCGGGTAAATTTGCGTACCACTGCAACATGAATTGGTCAAAGAAAAAGTAAGTCCAGAAAATACTAAATCCGAACATATATTTTGCCAAATCATGAATATGACTATCATTTACAAATGGTAAGAAGCCTTTATGTCTTAAATAGATTGTAATCATCGCAATAACTGTAATTGCAGAAACAAACATACTTGCAAACACATAGAAAGAATATAATTGACTGTACCAATGCGGATCTAATGTCATTAACCAGTCGAAAGACATGAATAATTCAAAGATTCCGAAAATTACAATGAAAGCTACAGATAAATTAAAATTTTTCTTATAAATAGTTATATCAACCGCATTATCAAGAGCTAAAGAGTTTCTACGCAAGAAAAAACGAAAAACGTTATAGACTGCTAAATAAATGAAACTTCTAATTAACCATCCTGGCGTATTTAACCACCATTTTTTACCATCAATAATAGCATCATAATGAACACTTTCTGGATCAAAAGTTCCTTCTGCCATCCAAGCGTAGATATGATTGCCGTGCATTGCAGATGCCACTAAAAATATAAAAAGTAAAATTGAACCCGGCAAGATAAATGCCGTAATCCCTTCCATCACACGAAATAAAACGATTGACCATCCTGCTTGCGCCGCCCATTGAATTGCATAAAATACTAATACACAAACCGAAACCATCAAAAAGAAAAATGCAGCGATAAAAAATGCAGCCCAAGGTCGGTTTTGCATTTGGTGCCAAACATGTTCTAAATGACTATCTTCTTCAGCGGCACTATGTGCTTCCTCGCCGTGTCCGGCATCATGAGCTTCCGGTGTTGCATGCGCATCTCCATGAGCAGCATCTTGATGTGCTAAAATTTCTTTGACCTCTTCTTTACTAGTAGGTGTAGATAAAAACCCATAGCCCATACCCAAAGCACCAAGAATCATTAATGCAATTGAAAACGTTTTTAATTTACCAGAAAATGTATACATTTTATATTGTGTATTTATTTTATACTTAAATTTTAACTTCTTACTTTAATAAATCTTCTCTCAAACTTTTGGCATAAAGTACAACTTGCCAACGCTCTTTTTCGTTCAATTGAGAAGCGTGAGATCCCATCATATTTCTACCATACATAATTACATGGTACATACTTCCTTCTGTTAATTCTCTATCTTTATAATTAGGAACTCCTAAAAACTTTTCATTTTTAACTAAAACTCCCTGACCATCACCTGCATCACCATGACAAACTGAACAGTAAATAGTATATAATTTTTTCCCTTTTTCTAAATTCTTTTCGTCATTTGCAATTGGAGCGTGTAAAGAATCTTTAGCCATTTGATATCCTTCTTCATTATTAGGATATTCATAAACCGTATTACCTCTGGCAATTGTTCCTGCCACTGGAGCCTGAGAAGTCAATCCATTTTTAAAAACAGGATTCGAGGTATAGGTTTCATAAGACACCGGAACATACATATCGGTATCAGACATGTACTGAATTTTACGACTAGTAGGTTTACTGTCACTACAGGAAACTAAGAATATTAAAATTAATCCGATGTAAGCGATATGTAAAATATTTTTCATTTCTATTTTATTTATTTCTTTAGGCATATTAATGCTTTTCAACAAATTTTATTTCAATTGCACCAGTTTTTGTAAAGAAATCAGATAGTTCTTTTTCGTCACCATGTGCTTCAACTTCCATTACAAATTTATCATCTGTTGTTCTTGGATCAGGATTTTCTGCTTTTCTAAACGGGCCTAATTTACTTCGCATATAAAAAGTTAATACCATTAAATGTGCTGCAAAAAAGACAGTTAATTCAAACATGATTGGCACAAAAGCTGGCATATTTTCAGCATAGCTAAAACTTGGTTTACCACCAATGTTTTGAGGCCAATCTTCAATCATCATATAGTTCATCATCCAAACGGAAAAAGCTAAACCAGTTAAACCATACATAAATGATGTTATTGCGATACGAGTTCCTTTTAATCCCATAGCTTTATCTAAACCGTGTACAGGAAAAGGGGTAAATACTTCTTCAATATGATGATTTGCTTCGCGTGTTTTTTTAACGGCGCTTAAAAGAACATCGTCGTCATCATACATTGCTTGAATTATTTTATTGCTCATTTTATTTTATCAATTTAAAAAATTGTATAATTCTTATTTACTATCTCTTGCTCTTTTGAAACTATCCCCTGATGATTTCAAAATTGATTTCACTTCTGCTTGCGCTACTACCGGGAATGTTCTTGCATATAATAAAAATAATACAAAGAAAAACCCAATGGTACCCACAAAAATACCTATATCAACAAAGGTTGGTGAAAACTGTGTCCATGTTGAAGGCAAATGACCTCTACTCAAGTTAATTACGATAATATCAAAACGTTCAAACCACATACCAATATTGATAATGATTGACATTATGAAAGAAACTGTAAAATTTGTTCGTAATTTTTTAAACCACAATAATTGTGGAAAAACACCATTACAGAAAATCAGCGCCCAAAATGCCCACCAATATGGACCTGTTGCGGCACCAACAGATAAGTACGTAAAATCTTCATAAGAACTCCCAGAATACCATCCTACAAAAAATTCGGACATATATGCCACCATTACAATACCTCCGGTTACCAAAATAACCTTATTCATATTTTCAATATGGCCACGAGTAATATACCCTTCTAAATTTGAAACTTTACGCATGATAATTAACAAAGTTTGAACCATTGCAAATCCTGAAAATACCGCTCCTGCAACAAAGTAAGGAGGATAAACCGTACTATGCCATCCCGGAATTACAGAAGTAGCAAAGTCAAAGGATACGATCGTATGTACAGAAAGTACTAACGGAGTTGCCAAACCTGCCAATACCAAAGAAACTTCCTCAAAACGTTGCCAATCTTTTGCTCTACCTGTCCACCCAAAACTCAATAAACTATAAATTTTCTTTTGGAATGGCTTCGTCGCTCTATCTCTAATCATTGCAAAATCAGGCAATAAACCAGTATACCAAAATACTAAGGAAACCGATAAATACGTTGAAATCGCAAATACATCCCATAATAATGGTGAGTTAAAGTTTGTCCATAACGAACCAAATTGATTTGGAATTGGCAATACCCATGGTGCATTCCAAACACGTCCCATATGTATAATTGGAAATAAACCTGCTTGAACAACAGCAAAAATTGTCATTGCTTCTGCAGAACGGTTAATACCCATTCTCCATTTTTGACGAAATAATAATAATACTGCAGAAATAAGTGTTCCGGCGTGACCGATACCTACCCACCAAACGAAGTTGGTAATATCCCAAGCCCAGTTAATTTTATTATTTAAACCCCAAACACCAATTCCGGTTCCGATCGTATAAATAATAGCTCCTACACCCCACAAAAAGGCAATTAAGGCTAAAATAAAAACTCCCCACCACCATTTGTTAGCTTTACCTTCAATAGGTGCAGCGATATCATTTGAAATATCGTGATAACTTTTATCTCCTAAAATTAATGGTTCTCTAATAGACGCTTCGTAATGAGACATAGTAAATTTTAATATTAATTTTATTTATTCTATTTTTTTAAAAGACAGTTAATGCCTCTTAGCTTTCGTTTGTATTTTTTACTTTTAATTGATAGAAAACATTTGGTTTTGTACCCACAAAATCTAACAATTTAAAGCTTCTGTCATCTTTTGACATTTCGGTAACTTTACTAGTTGTATCGTTAATATCACCAAATACCATTGAACCACTCGGACAAGCATTCACACATGCTGTAGAAAACTCTCCGTCAGCAACAGGTCTTCCTTCTTTTTTCGCTTTCAAAATAGTTGCTTGTGTCATTTGGATACACATAGAACATTTCTCCATTACCCCACGAGATCTTACAGTAACATCTGGATTAAGAACCATTTTACCTAAATCATTGTTCATGTTATAATTGAAATCGTCATTGTTGGCATATTTGAACCAATTGAAACGACGTACTCTATATGGGCAGTTATTTGCACAATAACGAGTACCAATACAACGGTTATATGCCATTTGATTTTGACCTTGACGACCATGAGATGTTGCCGCTACCGGACAAACGGTTTCACATGGTGCGTGGTTACAATGTTGACACATTACCGGCTGAAAAGAAACTTCAGGATTATCAGAAGGATGGGTTTGTGATTCAAAGAAATCACCAGTACCGAAAATACCTTCTTCTTTTCCTTTTTCAACAGTCATATCTGAAGAGTAATATCTATCGATACGCAACCAGTGCATATCTCTACTTACTCTAATTTCATGTTTACCAACTACTGGTACATTATTCTCGGCATGACAAGCAACGACACATGCAGCACAACCTGTACATGTTGTTAAGTCAATCGATAAATTAAATTTAGTACCTAAAGAATCATCAAATTTTTCCCATAAATCTACTTTTTCTTGGGTAACTTCTTGATGATCTAATGAAAATACAGGAGCTTGATTCCAATCTTCTTTTGGTTTTGAAATGAAATTTGCTAAAGTAGTTTCTTTAGTAATCTCCCCTTCTCTACCCATTATGGTATGTTGCAACTGCACACAAGCAAATTTATGTTCGCCAGCAACTTTCTCTATTGTAACATTTTGAAAATAAGAATTTGCACTTACAAGTGGATAAGCATTTATACCAACTAATAATTCTTCTTGAATTCCTTCCATTCTTCCATAGCCTAAAGCAATAGCAACAGAACCAGGAGCTTGACCCGGTTGAATATAAACAGGAACATTATTTAAAGTAACACCTTCAACAGTAACATTAACCATATCACCATTCAAAGCACCGTTATCAACAGTAAAGTTTTTCAATCCGAATTTTTCGGCATCGATACGAGAAATTAATAAGTAATTATCCCAAGAAGTTCTTGTAATTGGATCTGGCAATTCTTGCAACCAAGGATTGTTTGCTTGTTGTCCGTCACCTAAACCTACTTTGGTATAAGTTAACAACTCTAAATCGGTTCCTTTAATTTGTCCTAAAGCAGAACCTACCGCGTTTAAATCAATTTCATTTACAACAATTTCCTCCTCGCTTTGAGCCATGGTAAAAGTACCATCGTGTAATGTTGTATTCCAAGATTTTCCTCCAAGAAGTGAACCTGTCCACATATCTTTTAGGTAGTCATAGTATGCTTGTTCACCACCTGTCCATTTTAGCAACGTTTCTTGAAATTGTCTTGTATCGAACAATTTACTAATAGTTGGTTGCATTAAACTATAGTGTCCTTTTTTAATCATTACATCTCCCCAAGATTCTAAATAGTGAGGTGTTGCAATAACATATTGCGAGGCATTGGTAGTTTCATTTGGTGCCGTAGAAAAAGCTACCGATAATTTTGCTTTTTTCAAAGCCTCGGTAAACTCTACCGCATTAGGCAAGGTATAAGACGGATTTGTATTGTGCGTAATTACCGCACCAATACTTCCTGCTTTTAATTCTTTTATAAATTGAGCAACCTTAGCATCGTCGCCATGACGAACATTTTTAGTTGCAACAACATCAATTACACTACTTTGGATAGCATTGTTAATTGCCAGAGCCAATAATTGTGCGTTTTCATCTTGAATTCCGGTAACCACAACAGCATTTTTACCGGCACTTTTAATTTGAGAAGCAGCGTTTTGAACTGCATCATTTAATGGTGTAGCTTCTCTTGTAGAAATTCCTAAAACAATTGCTTGATACAATTTAATTAAGGTAAGTGCTTGTTCTGAAGGCTTTACAATAATACGCTTATCTGCATTACCTCCTGTTAAAGTCATGTTTGATTCAAATTGAATATGACGTGACATTTTTCCATTTTTAGGAACTCTTCCTTTGGCATATCCCCCAGCGAAATTTCCACCTTGCCAATCTCCAAGAAAATCAGCTCCAACAGAAATAATCACCTCCGCTTTACTGAAATCATAATCTGGTAAAGCTCTTGACCCATACATTTTTTCAAATGCATTCAAGGCAGCACTCTCAGAAACCGCATCGTAAACAACATGCTCTACATTACCAAATTGCTCGGAAAATTTAGTTACCAAACTACTGGTTGATGGACTTGCACAAGTACCTGTTAAAAAAACTATTTTTTCTCCGTTTGCTTTTAATTCATTAAGCTTGGCTAATACTTCAGTATCTAAAGTTTTATAATCTGTAGCCTCTCCTTTTACTTGTGGTCCTTTAAAGCGATTATTATCGTATAAGGTTAAAACAGACGCTTGAACTCTTGCATTTGTTGCTCCGTTTAAAGCTTCTTTATTTGGTTCTATTTTAATCGGACGACCTTCACGAACTTTTACCAAAACATTAGCAAAATCATAACCATCAGCCATTGTTGTCGCATAGTAATCAGACAAACCAGGTGTAGTTTCGTTAGGTTTCACTACATAAGGAATTGCATTTTTTACCGGACCTTCACAAGCCGCCAAAGAAGCAACTGCAGTGGTAAAGCCAACATATTTCAAAAAGTCTCTTCGTGTAGTTTCACTTGACTCTAATGTTTCTTTATCACCTAAAAACTTATCTGTTGGAATATCTTCAACAAATTCAGTTTGTTTTAGCTTTTCAACAATTGAACTATTTTCGTTTAGTTCATCAACACTTTTCCAGTATTTCTTGTTTGATGCCATATTTATTTTGTTGTTTTTCGTATTTTTTATAGGATAGAAAAAAATGTTTCTAAACTTTCTTTTTAATTCTTTCTATTAAATATTCCTGTAATTACAAGAATTCTGATCTTTATCTTAGTAATGACATTTACCACATTCTTTTCCGCCCAAATCAGCAATTGTAACCTGCTCTATGCCAGCTTTCTTCGCAAGTTCTTCATGAATTTTAGCGTAATAATCATTACCTTTTAAATCAACGTTAGTTTCTTTATGACAGTCCAAACACCATCGCATTGTCAATGGAGAGAATTGATATAATTCTTCCATAGTTTCTACTGGTCCATGACATTTTTGACATTTTTGACCAGCTACGGTAACGTGTTGCGCATGATTGTAATAAACAAAATCAGGAAGATTATGTACTTTAACCCATTTTATAGGTTTTTGTTCAAAATTCTCAATGTAAACTAACTTCTCTTTATCCCACCCAATAGCATCATAAATCTTTTGAATTTCAGCATCATAAAAAGGTTTATCTCTTTCTGAAGTAACCGGACCTTTATATTCAGAGATGCTTTTATGACAATTCATACAAACATTTACAGATGGAATACCCGATGTTTTGCTATTTTTTGCAGCAGAGTGACAATATTCACAATCTACCTTATTATCACCAGCATGAATTTTATGCGAAAATGCAATTGGTTGAATTGGCTGATAGTCTTGATCAATACCAATACCCATCATATAATCATAAAGAGCGTAAGCAACAACTAACAATAAGAAAATAGTAGCCGCGACTTTTAAGAAAACATTTTTCTTGCTGATGAAAATCCAAATCACAAGAAGCAATAATACGAACATAACCACATAAGACATCCAAGCACTAGAGCTTTTTGGTTTTGCTAAATTATCGGTTTCAGAAGTAACAGCAGCAACTTGTTGAACATCACCAGCTGTTGTATATGCAATGATAGCTTCAATATCTTCATCGGTAAGATTAGGAAAAGCTGTCATCGGCATTCCATTATACTCTTTAAATATATCAATCGCGTCTTGGTCACCACTTGCTCTTAAAGCATTATTATCTTTAATCCATGCAATTAACCATTCTTTACTTCTTTTATCTGCAATATTACCTAAAGCCGGACCAATTAATTTTTTGTCCAATTTATGACAGGCAGCACAATTGGTTTGGAATATTTTTTTTCCAATAGCCACTTTAGGGTCCACTTCTTGAACAGCAACTACAGCAGTTGCAGCAGCAGTTGGCTTGTTATCGGTAAAAGCAATAATATCATTAATATCTTGATCTGAAAGTTGTGGATAAGCCGTCATTGGCATACCATTAAATTCCTTAAAAATATCAATGGCATCTTGATCGCCACTAGCTCTCAAGGCATTATTATCTTTTATCCATGCGTGCAGCCATTCACTACTTCTTCTTTCGCTAACACCTTGCAATGCAGGCCCAATTAATTTTTTATCTAATTTGTGACAAGCGGCACAATTAGTATTAAATAATTTTTTACCGTTCTCAGGATCTCCCTCTTGAGCCGTCAAGTTTAAAGAAAAAACTAAAAGTAAAATAAGACTTGATAATAATCTTCTAAATGGAATGTGTCGTGTCACAATGTTCATTTGTGTTTTGTTATATTTGTTTTATTGAATCTTAAGAAATTCTCCTTGGTATTTTTTTAAGTAAATTTTAACAAAAATAATAATTTTTGTTCAATGAGCAATTCTAATTCAAGATGTTTGCAAAAATACATTTAAAATAATTTCGTCAAAGATTAAACTAAAGGTTCTTCGTAATTTATAATAATTCTAAATAACGAATTTTACACTAAACTTAAAAACATTGTTTTAGATTTGTAAAAATTCAAAAACAACCTATTTCCAATGAAAAAATCAATTTTAATTACCCTGATTTTCAGTTTGTTTTTTAGCATTCACAACTATGCACAACAAACTAAAGGAACTGTTCATATAGAAACCTCTTCAAAAATTGATCAAGTGGTTGCTAAAAAGAAAGAGTACAACAAAAATTTAAAGACCTTTAAAGGCTATAAAATTCAATTGTTCTATGGTTCAGAAAAAGGAGCTTATGAATTAAAAGAAGAATTCCAATTGGATTTTCCGCAAATTCCAACAAAAATCTCTTTTAGCTCTCCGAACTGGAAAGTACAAGCTGGTAATTTTAAAACCCGATTAGAGGCTGACCGTGCAGTAGTAGATATTAAAAAAGACTTTCCTGGCTCTACCATTGTAGCGGCGGATATTGAAATAGAAAAATAAGCACCTTGTAATTACGACCAAATAGTATTTTCCTATACCTTTATATATATGAACGAAAATTTAGACGCAACAAATGATAATTTTAATAATGAAGATTTTGATGTAGAAAAAAAACTACGCCCTTTATCTTTTGATGATTTTTCTGGTCAAGATCAAGTGCTTGAAAATTTAAAAATCTTTGTTGAAGCTGCTAATTTAAGAGGTGAAGCCTTGGATCATACTCTCTTTCATGGCCCTCCGGGTTTAGGAAAAACAACTTTGGCGCATATTCTGGCTAACGAATTAAATACTAACATTAAGGTAACTTCTGGACCTGTATTAGATAAACCTGGGGATTTAGCTGGTTTATTGACGAATTTAGGCAATCGAGATGTTTTATTCATTGATGAAATCCATCGATTAAGTCCGGTAATTGAAGAGTATTTGTATTCTGCGATGGAAGATTATAAAATCGATATCATGATCGAATCCGGACCAAACGCGAGAACCGTTCAAATAAATTTAGAACCTTTTACCTTAATTGGTGCCACTACTCGCTCCGGATTATTAACTGCTCCGATGCGTGCACGTTTCGGAATAAGTAGTCGACTTCAATATTACAATACCGAATTACTTACCCAAATAATTCAAAGAAGTTCAAAAATATTGAACGTAAAAAACACCATGGAAGCTGCCATTGAAATAGCTGGTCGAAGCCGCGGAACACCTCGTATTGCAAATGCATTACTTCGCAGAGTTCGTGATTTCGCACAAATAAAAGGTACAGGAGACATTGAAATTAAAATAGCAAAATATGCTTTAAACGCTTTACATGTAGACACTTGCGGCTTAGATGAAATGGATAATAAAATTTTACTCACCATTATCGATAAATTTAAAGGAGGACCTGTTGGTATAAGTACTCTGGCAACAGCAGTAAGTGAAAACACAGAAACTATTGAAGAAGTTTATGAGCCATTTTTAATTCAAGAAGGATTTTTAATGCGTACTCCTCGCGGAAGAGAAGTTACCGAAAAGGCATACAAACATCTTGGTAGAATTAAAGGAAGAAATCAAGGTGAATTATTTTAGACAAAAAAACCAAAACAGGGAATTGTTTAAGTTTTAACTTGAAGCAGAAATTTTAGAATCAACACATTACGGTTACGAAGTACAAGATTTACTAAACAAATACTAAGCTATTTGAATTCCTTACTTAAAAATACTTTAGCAATTAAAAATGAAGCTATAAGGCTAGGTTTTACCAATTGTGGTATTGCTAAAGCGGATTTTCTAGAAGAAGAAGCTCCAAAATTGGAGCAATGGTTGTTGCACGGTTTCCACGGAGAGATGCAGTATATGGAGAATCATTTTGACAAGCGTTTAGATCCACGAAAATTAGTGCCTGGCGCAAAATCAGTAATTAGTTTGCAATACAATTATTACACTACCAGAGAGCTTTTAGAGCCAAGTTATAAAATTTCTAAATATGCTTTCGGACATGATTACCATCAAATTATTAAAGCCAAATTGTATGAGTTATTAAACTTCATTCAAAAAGAAATAGGCGAAGTTGATGGCAGAGCTTTTGTTGATTCCGCTCCGGTTTTAGAAAGAGCCTGGGCAAAAAAAAGTGGTTTGGGGTGGATTGGTAAGCATTCTTTACTGATAACAAAACAAAAAGGTTCCTTTTATTTTTTAGCAGAATTAATTCTGGATGTGGAACTAGCCTACGATCAAGAATTCAAAACAGACCATTGTGGAAGTTGCACCAAATGCGTTGATGCTTGTCCGACACAGGCAATTTTGCCCAATAATACAATCGACGGAAGTAAATGTATATCTTATTTCACTATAGAATTAAAAAATGAACTTCCAAATTCGATGCAAGGCAAATTTGATGACTGGATTTTTGGCTGCGACATTTGCCAAAATGTTTGTCCGTGGAATAGATTTTCTCAATCACATATCGAGTCTAATTTCGAACCTCACCCAGACTTGCTTGAAATGAATAAGAGTGATTGGGAAGAAATGACGGAAGATGTTTTTAAAAAAATATTCAAAAAATCTGCTGTCAAGCGAACAAAATTTAAAGGTTTAAAACGAAATATTGATTTTGTGAAGAAGGAATAATTTTACACGATTTTAAGCGAAAAATTTTGAAAAAAAAGTACCTTTGACAGTTACTACTTTTCAAAATTGACATATATGAGTTCAAAAATAAAAAAAAGTGATGCTCTTGACTATCATGAGTTTCCTTTTCCAGGGAAAATTGAAATACATCCAACAAAAAAACACAGTTCACAACGCGATTTATCTTTAGCCTATTCTCCGGGAGTTGCTGAACCATGTTTGGAAATAGCTAAAAACCCTGAAGATGTGTATCGCTATACCGCAAAAAGTAATTTGGTAGCGGTTATTTCTAATGGAACAGCTGTTTTAGGATTAGGAGATATCGGACCATTAGCTTCTAAACCTGTGATGGAAGGAAAAGGACTCCTTTTTAAAATATTTGCTGATATTGACGTTTTTGATATTGAAGTTGATACAACGGATATTGATAAGTTTGTAGAAACCGTTAAAGCAATTTCCCCAACTTTTGGAGGCATCAATCTTGAAGATATAAAAGCTCCGGAAGCTTTTGAAATTGAACGACGATTAAAAGAAGAACTAGATATTCCGGTAATGCACGATGATCAACATGGAACAGCAATTATTTCAGCAGCAGCGTTAAAAAATGCCCTGGAAATTGCTAAAAAAGATGTTGCAAAAGTTCAAGTAGTAATTAACGGAGCAGGAGCCGCCGCAATTTCATGTACCAAATTATACCTCAAGTTAGGAGTGAAATTAGAAAATATTGTGATGTGCGACAGCAAGGGAGTAATTCGAAAAGATAGAAAAGATCTTAGTAAAGAAAAAAAAGAATTCGCAACAGGAAGAGATATGCAAACTCTCGATGAAGCAATGGTAAATTCTGATGTTTTTATCGGACTTTCTAAAGGAAACGTGGTAACTCCTAAAATGCTTTTGACCATGGCAAAAGACCCAATAGTTTTTGCTTTGGCAAACCCAGATCCTGAAATTGAATATAAATTGGCCATGAACACCAGAAAGGATATTATTATGGCAACTGGCCGTTCTGACAATCCGAATCAAGTAAATAACGTATTGGGGTTTCCTTTTATTTTTAGAGGAGCTTTAGACGTTCGGGCTACAAAAATTAATGAAGAAATGAAGATGGCTGCGGTTCATGCCTTGGCAAATTTAACCAAGGAAAATGTTCCGGAACAGGTAAATATTACCTACAATAAAAAAAGTATCAAATTCGGTCGTGAATACATCATTCCGAAACCATTTGATGCAAGACTTATTTCTGAAATTCCACCAGCTGTTGCAAAAGCTGCAATGGAATCAGGCGTCGCAAGAAAACCAATCCTAAATTGGAATAAATATAAAGAAGAACTAATTGAGCGTTTAGGTCACAGCAATAAATTGATGCGAGCAATTACCATCCGAGCAAAATCCGATCCTAGAAAAGTTGTCTTTGCTGAGGCAGATCAATTAAATGTTTTAAAAGCCGCTCAAATATCTCATGATGAAGGTATTGCGATTCCTATCTTATTAGGCGATAAAATTGCGATTACCCGATTGATGAAAGAAATTCAATTTGATACCGAAGGCATTGAAATCATTGACCCAAAATCAAGAGCAGAAGAAAAACGTAGAAATCGTTATGCCGAAATTCATTGGAAACAAAAACAACGCAAGGGTTTAACCTTTCTAGAAGCACAAAAATGGATGCGTGAGCGAAATTATTTTGCAGCTATGATGGTGCTTCAAGGTGAAGCGGATGCTTTAGTCACAGGTTATACAAGAAGTTACCCAACAGTTGCAAAGCCAATGATAGAATTGATCGGTAAAATTAAAGGAATTCGAAGAGTTGCAGCAACAAACCTCATGGTTGGTGATAGAGGTCATTTGTTTTTATCTGATACAGCAATGAATATCAATCCGTCTGCAAAAGAATTAGCTGAAATCACGAGAATGACACACACCACGATGAAATTATTTGGTTTAGAGCCAACAATTGCTATGGTTTCATTTTCAAATTTTGGATCGACCAAATCAGTTACCTCCGCTAAAGTTCAAGAAGCAGTTGCTTATTTGCATAAATATTTTCCTGACATTATTGTTGATGGTGAATTTCAAGCTGATTTCGCTTTAAATACAAAAATGAGAACCGAAAAATTCCCTTTTAGCAAATTAGAAGGTAAAAAAGTAAATGCACTAATTTACCCAAATTTAGAATCGGCAAATATTAGCTACAAATTATTAAAAGAACTTCATAGTGCCGACTCTATCGGCCCTATAATAATGGGTTTGAATAAGCCGGTTCACCTATTACAATTAGGTGCAAGTGTAGATGAAATTGTTAATATGGTCTGCATTGCAGTAGTTGATGCACAAGAAAGAGAAAAATACAAAGGATAATTGCAGTATATTTAACAATCTTATCTTATAAAACCTTATGATTACACACGTAAAAGGAAAACTTATTGAAAAACACACAACCCATGCAATCGTCGAATGTAATGGTTTAGGTTATTATTTACCAATTTCATTACAAACATTTTCTAGCATTCCTGACAGCGAAAATATTCTTTTATATACCTATTTAATTATCCGTGAAGACGCGCATATTTTGTATGGTTTTGCCGAAAAAACAGAACGTGAAATCTTTAAATTATTAATTTCTGTTTCCGGAGTTGGACCCAGCACAGCGATTATCATGCTATCTTCGATGAGCTCGGAAGAAATTCAACAGGCTATTGCCTCAGAAGATGTTGAAAAAATAAAATCTGTTAAAGGAATTGGCATTAAAACTGCTCAACGTGTAATCGTTGATTTAAAGGATAAAATTTTAAAAACTTATAATATTTCAGAAGATTTTACCATTTCAAACAATACAATTAAAATTGAAGCGTTATCAGCTTTAGAAGTCTTAGGATTCGCTAGAAAAAGAGTAGAAAAAATCATACAAATTATCATACAAGAATCTCCAGAAATTAATTTGGAAGATTTGATTAAAAAAGCTCTTAAAGGCTTGTAAAATTTGGTGCCATACAAACTGTTTAAAAATATTCTCCCATTTTTATTCGTTGTACTATTTTTTGGTTCAACTGTACTTTCAGCTCAAATAATTTCACCCAAAAACACCACAACATCAAGCATATCAGATACTTCCGTGTTAAATGACACAATAGCACCTCTACCCTATTCTTTTAAAAATGATCAAAAAGGAAGCCTTTTTTTAGATAATAATTCAGAGACTGAAGTTATTTTTGACCCTAAAACCGGCAATTATATTTTAGTTCAAAAAATAGGCGATTTTTATATTGAGCACCCAACCTATATGTCACCTGAAGAATACAAAGAATATCGCTTGCAACGTGATATGCTCGAGTATTCAAAAAACAAATTAAACGCAATTGGTGGAAAAACTAAGAATAGCGATGACGAAAGAAAAAATCTATTGCCTACTTATTACGTAAATTCTAATTTTTTTGAAAGTATTTTTGGCGGAAACACTATTGAAGTAAACCCGCAAGGTTCTATTCTAGTCAAAATGGGGTTAATCTATCAAAAAGTAGAGAATCCGCAACTTTCAGAGAGAAATCGAAAAAGTACTACTTTTGATTTTGATCAAGAAATCAGCGCCAGTTTGAATGCTCGAATTGGTAACCGATTAAAAGTTTCGGCAAATTTCGACACCCAATCGACTTATAATTTTCAGAATTTAGTAAAAATTGAGTATACCCCAACCGAAGATGATATCATTCAAAAAATTGAAATAGGTAATGTTTCTATGCCGCTGAGGAATTCTTTAGTTACCGGAGCACAAAATTTGTTTGGTGTAAAAACAGAATTGCAATTTGGTAAAACTACGGTAACCGGTATTTTTTCGCAACAACGCTCTCAAACAAAATCAGTTGCCGCTCAAGGAGCGTCAACATTAAATGAATTTGAGTTCAAAGCAACGAATTATGATACAAACCGTCACTTTTTCTTAGGTCATTCCTTTAGGGATAATTACAACAATGCACTGATTAACTTTCCGCTAATTAATAGTACAATAAACTTAACAAGGGTTGAAATTTGGGTTACCAACAGAAATGCTGCAACAGAAGGCACAAGAAACATTGTTGCATTGGCTGATTTAGGTGAGAACAATCCTACTAATATCGGACCAGCAAATGTGAACCCATTTCCTGGCGCAAAAGACCCTTCCAATGAAGCTAATAATTTAAATGATTTATTAACGCTCAACGGTTTGATACGTAAAATCTCTACTGTTAATCAAGCTGTATCTCCTTATAGTATGGCACAAGGAAGAGATTACACTCTACTAGAAAATGCTGTAAAATTGGTGCAGGGCGTTGATTTTAAAATGAATGCTCAACTTGGGTTTATTACTTTAAACAGACGTCTAACGGACAGTGATGTTCTTGCTGTTGCTTATGAATATACAGACGGAACAGAAGTTTATCGAGTTGGCGAATTTACAGATTCAGGGGTTGTTGCACCAGATAATTTGGTTGTTAAATTATTACGTAGCGAAATTTTAAACACCTCTATTCCTATGTGGGATTTAATGCTAAAAAATGTTTACGAAATTCCCGGAGCTTTTCAATTGCAAAGAGAAGGTTTTCGGTTAGAGTTATTATATCAAGATGACAGTACTGGAGAACCTGTAAATATTTTACAAAATGCACAAACAACTGGAGTAAATGATCGTACTATCTTAAATTTAATGAATTTAGATCGATTAGATCAAAATGAAAATTATACCCCTGAAGGAGATGGTTTTTTCGATTATGTGGAAGGCATCACTATGAATTCTCAAAACGGTTATCTTATTTTTCCTACAGTAGAACCTTTTGGTGAAGATTTAGATGATAAGTTATTACCACAAGACGACATTTTCGTTTTTAACGAGTTGTATGACAGAACTCAGGCCGAAGCAGAAAACGATTTTCAGCAAAAGGATAAATATTTATTTAAAGGTTATTTCAAATCTGAAGCAAAAAGTGGTATTCCATTAGGTGCTTTTAACGTTCCTAGAGGTTCGGTTGTGGTTACTTCTGGTGGTCGCGAATTGTTAGAAGGAGTTGATTATGTCGTAGATTATAATATTGGAAATGTTCAAATTATCAATCCTGCTTTAGTTTCATCCAATGCTCCAATTCAAGTTTCTGTTGAAAACAATATCGGTTTTAACCAACAGCAGAGACGTTATATGGGTGTTGATGTTTTACACGTCTTTTCAGATAAATTGGCAGTTGGTGGAAACCTAATTAATCTGAACGAAAAACCTTTAACTCAAAAAGCTCAATTTGGTTCTGAACCCGTAAATAACACCATTTTTGGTGGGTATTTGACCTATAAAACAGAAGTGCCAAAACTTACAAAATGGGTAAATAAATTGCCAAATATTGATACAGATGCTAAGTCATATCTTTCTGTGCGATCGGAAGTTGCCTACTTGCTACCAGGAACTCCATCAGGTATTGACTTAGACGGAGCTGCAACTTCTTATATCGATGATTTTGAGGGCTCACAAATTCCTTTGGATGTAAATGCACCGAAGCAATGGTTCATTGCAAGTACACCACAAGGGCAGACGGGAGCACTGGATTTTACAAATGGAAATATTGCTGCAGGTTTACCGGATGAGTTGCGAATTGGAGCAAAGAGATCGAGGTTGGCATGGTATAATATTGACCAGTTATTTTATGGCTCTACCTTAAAACCCGGTAACATTGACAGTGATGAATTATCAAGAGCAGAAGTTCGACAAATTGATTATAATGAATTATTTCCTGAAATTGATTTAGATATCACCCAATCAAATATTATTCGAACGCTAGATTTATCTTATTTTCCGGAAGAAAGAGGAACGTATAATTACGATGACAGTTTCGATGCAAATCAAAAATATAATAATCCGGAAGATCGATGGGGTGGAATTACCCGGGCTTTAACCACCACAAATTTTCAACAAGCAAATATTGAATATATTCAATTTTGGCTGATGGATCCATATGAAAATTATTCTATTAAACCAGAAGAAGGAGGTCCGGTAATTCCTCCAACAGATATTGATTTTCAAGGTGAATTGTACTTTAATTTGGGGAGCATTTCCGAAGATGTGTTGCAAGATAATCGTAAAATGTATGAAAATGGTTTACCAGAAGATGGTAATCAAATCGCCGGAGATAATGTTGAGATAACACCTTGGTCCTCTATACCAAAAAATCAATCTTTATTATATGCTTTTTCAGAAAGTGATAATGCTCGAAAAAATCAAGATTTAGGTTTAGATGGTATTTCTGACGAAGCAGAAGTAACTAAATACGGAACTGTTTTTGGTCCGGATCCTTCCGCAGATAATTATCGTTTTTTCAGGGGATCTCAATTAGATGCAGAAGATGCTTCAATAATAACTAGATACAAGGATTTTAATTTAACTCAAGGCAACTCACCAACTGTTAATAATTCTACCGAAAGTTATCCAACATCAGCCACCTCATATCCAGATGTCGAAGATATCAACAAAGATCAAACCATGAGTGCAGTGGAGAGCTACTACCAATACAAAGTATCTTTAAATAAAAATGATCTTATTGTTGGTCAAAATTATATTGTTGACAAGAGAACTACAACCGTAAAATTACCAAATAGCACATCGCAAACTTCAAATTGGTACCAATTTAGGATTCCGATTACCGTGCCTCAAGATCCCAATAATATCATCAATGATATGTCAGGTTTCACCGCAATTCGTTTTATGCGAATGTTTTTGACCAAATTTAAAATACCTGTGGTTTTGCGTTTCGGAGAATTAGAGTTGGTTCGAGGAGATTGGAGAAGATATACAAAAACACTAAATGATGCCATTGTACCTCCTCAAGAGTTAACTAATGCTGAAAATCAAAACTTTGAAGTTGGTGTGGTAAACATTCAAGAAAATGAAGATCGTCAACCTATACCTTATGTTCTGCCACCGGGAATTAAAAGAGAAAGTTTACAAGGTAGCACGACCATTCAACAACAAAACGAACAATCTTTAAGTGTAAAATTAACCGATCTAGAACCGGGTGATACCAGAGCAATTTTTAAAAATACAACCTTCGATATTCGTATGTTCAAAAACTTAAAAATGTTTTTACATGCCGAAAGTATTATTGGTAATCTCGAAGTTAAAGATGATGATTTATTGGCTGTTATTCGATTAGGAAGTGATACTGATGATAATTACTATCAGGTTGAAGTTCCGTTAAAAATGACTGCTTTTGGCGCTCAATTACCAGAAGAAATTTGGCCGGAAGACAATGAAGTAAATGCCAGCATTGAAGAATTTGGTCAACTTAAATTAAATCGTATTAATGAGGCCGCACCGGTAAATGAATTGTATCCTAGTCCGCAAATTGGAGAACCAACAGAATACAGAATACGTGTCAAAGGAAATCCGAATTTATCGAATATCCGAACCATCATGCTCGGAATAAAAAACAACTCTTCAAACCCCAAAAGTGCTGAAGTATGGTATAATGAACTCCGTGTTTCTGATTTTGATAATGACGCAAGTTGGGCTGCAATTGTAAATGCTGATGCAAATTTTGCCGATTTTGCCGATGTTTCCTTGTCGGGAAGCATGCATACGATAGGGTTTGGGTCTTTAGATCAAAGTGTGAACGAAAGAAGTCAAGATGAAATGAAACAATATGGTATCATTATGAATATTAACATCGGACAACTTTTGCCCAAAAAAGTGAGCATGAACATTCCATTGAACTTCAGTATTGCCGAAGAATTTAGAGATCCAAAATTCGACCCTCAATTTCAAGACGTACTTTTCGACAATGGAAACACAGATAGTGATTTAGCTCGCGATTACACGAAACGACGAAGTTTGAATATCATTAATGTTCGAAAAAATAAATCGGAAAACAACCGAAAACCTCATTTTTATGATATTGAAAATTTCTCTGTTTCCTACCTTTATAATGAAACCTATCACAGAGATTACAACGTTCAAAAATACATCGACCAACGCTTGCGAACTTCTGCAAACTATAATTATAGCTTTAAACCTATCGTTATTGAACCATTAAAAAATGTAGGGTTGTTTAATAAGAGTTATTTCCAATTTTTGAAAGATTTTAATCTGAATTTGGTTCCAACTTCATTTTCAGTAAATACCAATATCATACGAAATTATAACCAGCAACTTTCACGATCTTTAGTTGCCGGTTTACCGGAATTACCAACGTTAACACAAAGAGATTTTATGTTTGATTGGGATTATTATTTAGCGTATAATCTTACCAAATCATTTCAATTTAACTTTCGAGCGCTGAATAATTATGTGTACGATGATTTTAACCAAGAAGATGATATTCAATTGTACGATAACTTTTTTACAATTGGACGACCAGAACATTATCATCAAACTTTTAATGGGACTTATAAAATTCCGTTTGACAAATTTAGAGCATTGAGTTTTATCACTGGAACCTATAATTACACTGCCGATTTCGATTGGCAGGCACCATCTATATCGAATATTTCATCCATCGGAAATACCATTCAGAATTCGAATACCCATAATTTCACGGCGGATATGAGTATGGATAGATTATACAAAACAACAGGAATTGACAACTTATTTACAAAAAGCAAATCTGTTAAAAAGAAAGATAATCCAGATGAAAATCCTAAAAAAAACAGTTCTAAAACCACAACTACCGGACAAAAAATAGGAAGAGTTGGAGTTGATATTTTAACCTCTGTAAAAAATATCCGACTTTCTTATACCGAAAATAACGGTACTTTCTTGCCAGGTTATATTCCACAATCAGGCTTTTTAGGCAGGGATAATTTTACAGGAGGATTTGCACCAACTTTAGGTTTTGTTTTCGGTAGTCAAGCAAACATTTTAGATAAAGCCTTACAAAATGGTTGGTTAATTTCGAGAAGTGAAAATGACAACTATTACGCAAGAAACTACAGTGAATCTCATTATGATAAACTGGATTACACAATGGATATCAAACCTTTCCGAACTTTAGATATCGAACTTTTCGGAAACAGAACGTATACAAAAAGTAGCTCTCAACAATTAGATGTTATCGAAAATACCTTTAGTGACACACCACAAAGTGTTATTGGTAATTTTAGTATTTCGTATTTTATGATGAAATCTTCTTTTAAAGATAGTGATGTTGTTTTTCAAGAATTTAAAGATAATCGAGCAATCATTTCACAACGTTTAGCGAGCGATACCGGAGGAGATTTAAATGGTTTTGGCTCCACAAGTCAAGATGTTGTTTTACCAGCATTCTTAGCTGCATACTCTGGCAAAAGTGCAAGTTCAATACAATTAGGTGCATTTCGAAATACACCAATTCCAAATTGGCGAATTACCTATCTCGGTTTGAATGAAATTCCGTGGATAAAAAGTAATTTTAGAAGTGTAATTTTAGAACACAGTTATCGATCCGTTTATTCTATTTTATCTTTTACTAATAATTTAAAGTATAATGAATCAGATCCTTTCGGACTTAGTAATCGTGATATCGCAAATAATTATAATCCGAAAAAACTGTTTAATGGTATAAATTTAATTGAAGAATTTTCACCTTTGTTGCAAGTCGATCTAAAAATGAAAAATTCATTTTCATTACGGGCTGCTTACAATAAAGACAAAGCCTTGAACCTTAATTTTAATAACAATACGGTGACAGAAATTGCAGGCAACGAAGTTATTTTAGGTTTGGGTTACCGTTTTAAAAATGTGAGAATGAAGTTCAAAACGGGTGAAAGCACCACCAGTTTTCAAGGAGATATAAACATTAAAGCAGATTTAGGTATTCGAGACAATTTAACCACCATAAGAGCATATGGCTTGAATGATGATCTTAACAATGATCAAATAACGGGTGGACAAAATTTAGTTTCCTTTAAATTATTAGTCGATTATTCTTTAAATAAAAATTTATTAACATCCTTTTTCTTTGATTATAATAAATCTAAATTTGCAGTATCGACAACATACCCTCGTCTATCTATTAATGGCGGTATAAGTGTTCGATATATTATTGGTAATTAATAATAAACAAGATTAAAATGAATATACCTCAAGAATTAAAGTACACCAACGATCACGAATGGATTAGAATTGAAAATGGTATTGCAACCATTGGAATTACAGATTTTGCCCAAAGCGAACTAGGCGACATTGTTTATGTTGATATCGAAACAGTTGGAGAAACCATTGAACAAAATGAAGTTTTCGGAAGTGTTGAAGCAGTAAAAACAGTATCAGACTTATTTATGCCTGTAAGTGGTGAGATTTTAGAGTTTAATGAAAACTTAGAAGATGCACCTGAAAGTGTAAATAAAGATCCTTATGGTGAAGGTTGGATAATTAAAGTTAAATTAGCTGATAATTCTCAAATTGATAGCCTACTTGATGCTGCAAAATATAAAGAAGTTATTGGAGCGTAATGCTCTGTTATTAGCAATAATTGCAACCCTAGTTCTCGGTTTTACGAGCTTAGTCGTTATGCCAAAAATAGATCTTGGGTTTAAACTAAAATCAAGTGACAAATATTTACATACTTTCGCTTATTTTACTTTGACAACCGTTTGGTTTTTTGCGTTTAGAGAAAAAATTAAAAAATTTAATTTTAAAATATTTCTTATTGCTGCTTTAATAATTTACGGCATAGTTATTGAAGTGTTACAAGGAAGTATTACCAATTATCGAACAGCCGATTTTTACGATGAAATAGCAAATATGCTTGGTATTTTAATTGCATCCCTCTTTTTTAATAAATTATTGAAATGGTTTGATGCTATTTAAAAAAATATTTGTTTTTCTTATTATTTATTCATTAATTAGCACGTGTTAAAATTCTTATAGAAATGGAAGTCAAAAAAAACCCAAAAGCAAATCTAGAAAATCATAACAAACAATTTATGTTACTTGGCCTCGCATTGGCATTAGCAGTAATATATATTGGTATCGAATGGAAAACATTCGACCGTACCATTGCAGATTTAGGATCTGTTAATGCTGCCTCAGAAGAAGATATTGAAATTCCTATTGTGGAAAGAATTCAAGAAGTAAAACCACCACCACCACCACCACCAGCGCCCGAAAAAATCGAAATCGTTGAGGATGAAGCGGAAGTAGTAGAAACAATTCTTGAATCAACCGAAACAGATGAATCTGAGGTTGTAGAAGTACAAGAGATTATTGAAGTCGTTGAAGATGAAGAAATTATCGATGATGTTCCATTTGCAATTATTGAAGAAGTTCCTGTTTATCCAGGTTGTAAAGGTACTAATGCAGAAAAAAAAGCTTGTATGGTTGAAGAAATAACCAAACACGTGGGTAGAAAATATAACACAGGTTTGGCCGGTGATTTAGGTTTGCCTCCTGGTAGAAAAAAGGTTTATGTTCAATTTAAAATTGATAAAACTGGTAACATCGTAGATGTAAGAGCTAGAGGGCCTCACGCTCGTTTAGAAAAAGAAGCCATTCGTGTTGTTGAAGAATTACCGAAAATGACTCCAGGTAAACAACGCGGAAGAGCGGTAGGTGTAAAATACACCTTACCAATTACGCTCGTTGTTGAATAACAAATAAAAATTTAATTTGAAAACCACCTCCAAAAAGGTGGTTTTTTTATGTCCAATAATGAGACTATTTATCTCTTCTTTTGAAATTTTAAAATGATATATATCATAGTTTGATATTTAATAGATTGATAACTTTATTGTAGTTTTAAACTTATTAGTCATGTTAGTAAAGAAATCACAAGAAGCAAGATTGAGCATTTACAGTACACTGTTCTTTCAATTAGGATTGTTACTTTCTTTATTTGTAGTATATATCGGCATCGAATGGAAATCTTTTGACCGTACCATCGAAGATTTGGCAGTGGTTATTATCCAAGAAGAAGAAGCCCCTAATATTCCAATTACGGAAAGAATTATGGAAGTAAAACCTCCTCCACCGCCACCGCCTGCACCAGAAGTTATCGAAATTGTGGCAAACGAGAAGGAAATAATTGAAACTGTTTTAGAATCTACCGAAACCGATGAATCGGAATTTATTAAAGTAGATATGAAATTAGAAGAGATACAAGAAATTGTTGAAGAAGAGATTATAGAAAAAGATATACCTTTTGCTATTATCGAAGAGCCACCTGTTTACCCTGGATGTACAGGTACAAAAGAAGAGAAAAAGAAATGTTTGCAAGATCAAATTACTAATTTGGTAAGCAAAAATTATCGTACTGAACTTTCTCAAGAGTTAGGTTTAGCCCCTGGTAAAAAGAAAGTTTACGTTATCTTTAAAATTGACAAAACAGGAAAAATAACCAATATTAAAGCTAGAGGACCACACGCACGTTTAGAAAAAGAAGCCATTCGTGTTGTTGAGCTTATACCGCCAATGACGCCGGGAAAACAACGTTCTATTCCTGTTAGTGTAACGTATACGTTGCCAATTACGTTATTGGTTCAAGAATAATTAATTCAATTCAAATACAAAATTCCAACGCTGAAAGGTGTTGGAATTTTTTTTTGGTATGCTTTTTGATTTTAACAATTTTTTAACATTAAATTTTAATCTCATGAAAAACACGAAAAAAAATTACAATGCTAAAAATCAACTCCAACCAAACTCCAATCTTTTTTTACAATTAGGCTTGCTATTGGCATTAGCAATTGTCTATACCGTTTTTGAAGTAAAAATTTCTCATGAAGTTTTTATTCTTCCACAAAGCGCAAATATTAATTTAGAGCCGGAAGTATTTGCCTTTCCCGACTTTGAAATCGAAAAGAAAAAAATTAAGGAACAAGTCAAAAAACAGACTATTCCAAAGAAATTGATTGATTTCGAAATAAATGTCAATCCTGACGATCCAACTGAAGATGTTATATTTACTTCCAAACCACAATCCAAAGTAAATATTGATTCTTTATTTGCCAATCTTCCAAAAGACGATGACGAACCTGAGGAAGTTATTCCTTTTATAAAGGTAGAACAAGCTCCAAGGTTTCCCGGTTGCAAAGGTCAAAACGAAGAAGAACTAAAAAATTGCTTCAACGAAAAAATAACCAAATTCGTTGCCAAAAATTTTCATCCCGATATAAATTCCAATTTTCAAGGAAAACAAAAAGTATATGTCCAGTTTGTAATTAATACAGAGGGAAACATTGTAAATATTAAAGCAAGATCTCCTTTTAAACATTTAGAGAAGGAAGCTATTGATGTAGTTGGTAAACTTCCTAAAATGACTCCTGCAAAGCAACGCAACCTGAATGTAAGCATTCAATATAATCTTCCAATCGTATTGCGTTTAGAATAATATATCAAAAAAAAATAGCAATCGCACAGTTTTAGTTCACCTTAAAATTGTGCGATTTTTTTTGAGATTTATTTCAAGCTTTCCTATTCTTTAAAATCGCAATTTAATTTGTAAATTTGGATAATCTAAAAAAAATACATGTTTCCAAATCTACATAATTTACCAACTTTTGATACTGTTGGCGTTCAAGAGCGCGTGGATAGGTTTTGCTCGAGAAGTATTAAAAATTCAGCGAAAATTGAAGGATTAAAACTTGCTCTAAGCATGGTTGACCTAACAACGTTGGAAGGAAAAGATACTAAAGGTAAAGTGCAACAGTTGTGTTATAAAGCCATGCATCCGCATGATGTTTTACAAAATATTCCATCAGTTGCCGCAATTTGTGTATATCCAACATTCGTTGGTGTGGCAAAAAAAGCTTTACAAGGAAGTGACATTCATGTTGCCTCGGTTGCTACTGCTTTTCCAAGTGGTCAATCAAGTTTGGCTACGAAAATAACAGATACAAAATTTGCAGTTGACGAAGGTGCTGATGAAATTGATATGGTACTATCACGTGGCGAATTCTTATCGGGAAATTACAACTATGTTTTTGACGAAATTGCCGCCATTAAAGAAGCCTGCGGAAAATCGCATCTTAAGGTAATTTTAGAAACTGGTGAATTAGACACCTTAGATAATATTCGAAAGGCAAGTGAAATTGCAATGTATGCGGGTGCCGATTTTATAAAAACCTCTACAGGAAAAATTCAACCTGCAGCAACATTGCCGGTTACTTATGTTATGCTAAATGCGATTAAAGATTTTTATACGAAAAACGGCAAAATGATTGGAATGAAACCGGCAGGTGGAATTTCAACATCAAAAATTGCATTGCAATACTTAGTAATGCTCAATGAAGTTTTAGGTGATAAATGGATGCATAAAGATTACTTTCGTTTTGGCGCAAGTAGTCTCGCCAATGATATTTTAATGCAACTCGCTAAAGCGGAAACTGGTCTGTACCAATCTCCAAATTATTTTTCAAAAGATTAATTATGGCTAAAAATAAAGAAAATAACAAGTTTGAAGCAAGTTGGTCTTATGATCCTGCTCCAGAAAGTACAGATCATGTACAATTAAAAAAGCAATATGAATTATTTATTGATGGTGCTTTTATAAAACCTGCTCGAGAAAACTATTTTGACACAACCAATCCGGCAACGAACGAAAAAATAGCAAGTATAGCTAATGCTTCTGAAGAAGATGTAGATAAAGCTGTAAAATCTGCAAAGAAAGCATTCAAAAGCTGGTCAAATTTACCAGCAAAAGAACGAGGAAAATACATTTTTAGAATAGCTAGATTACTGCAAGAACGTGCTAGAGAATTCGCTGTAATTGAAAGTATTGATGGTGGTAAACCGATACGAGAATCTCGAGATATTGATATTCCGTTGGCGGCAAATCACTTTTTTTATTATGCGGGATGGGCAGATAAACTCCACTATGCATTCCCAAATAGAAATCCAAAACCTGTAGGTGTTTGTGCACAAATTATTCCTTGGAATTTCCCGTTATTAATGGCTGCATGGAAAATCGCTCCTGCACTTGCAACAGGAAACACCGTAGTTTTAAAACCTGCCGAAACCACACCTCTCACTGCCATGAAATTGGCAGAAATAATTCAAGAAAGCGGCTTGCCAAAAGGTGTGGTAAATATTATTACTGGAGCTGGGGAAACAGGGGCTGCACTTGTTAAACATCCGGATGTGGATAAAATAGCCTTTACAGGATCTACCAAAGTGGGAAAATACATTCAAAAAGCTATAGCCGGAACATCGAAAAAATTATCATTGGAGCTCGGAGGAAAAGGTGCCAATATTATTTTCGCTGATGCTGCTATCGATCAAGCGGTTGAAGGAATCATCAACGCTATATTTTTTAATCAAGGACATGTTTGCTGTGCGGGATCTCGTCTTTTTGTACAAGAATCTGTTGCAGAAACTGTAATTGAAAAACTAAAAGAACGAATGAAGACTTTAATTGTTGGAAATCCTCTCGATAAGAATACTGATATTGGTGCTATCAACTCTAAAAAACAGTTAGATACCATCGAAAATTACATTAAAATTGGCTTGAACGAAGGTGGTGAAATTTACCAATCCGATTGTAACCTTCCTGCAAAAGGAAATTGGTGCGCTCCTACTCTATTTTTAAATGTATCGCAATCTCACCGCATTGTACAAGAAGAAATATTCGGCCCGGTTTTAGCCATTCAAACCTTTCGAACAATCGATGAAGTAATTGAAAAGGCAAATAATACGCCTTACGGTTTATCAGCAGGAGTTTGGACTCAAAACGGTGCAAAAATATTTCATGTTACCCAAAAATTAAATGCTGGTGTGGTTTGGGCAAACACTTTTAATAAGTTTGACGCAACTTCCCCTTTTGGTGGATTTAAGGAAAGTGGTTATGGTAGAGAAGGTGGATTACACGGATTAAAATCATACTTAAAATTCGATTAAATAGTACGTATTTATAATAGAAAAAAATGAGCAGATTGGACATACTTAAAACATATAAATTATATATCGGTGGGAAATTTCCCAGAACGGAATCAGGTAGATATTATCCTATTTATGATAAAAAAGAAAACTTACTTGCCAACGTTTGTATGGCTTCACGTAAAGATTTTCGAAACGCTGTTGTTATAGCCAGAAAAGCACAAGAAAGTTGGGCAAACGCATCTGCACTAAATAAAGGTCAGATTTTATATCGCATTGCAGAAATGCTAGAAGGTCGAAAAGAACAATTTATTGGTGAGCTGATAAGTCAAGGAGTCTCAAAAAAAGCTGCACAAAAAGAAGTAGAAGCAGCTATAGACCGATTGGTTTATTATGCTGGTTGGAGTGATAAGTACCAACAAATTTTTAGCGCAGTAAATCCGGTTTCTAGCGCACATTTTAATTTTTCAATGTTAGAGCCTGTTGGTGTTGTTTCGATTATTGCACCAGAAGAACAAAGTTTATTAGGTCTGATTTCTGTGGTTGCACCAGCAATTGTTGGTGGTAATACCGTTATTATTTTGGCTTCAGAAAGTAAGCCTTTAAGTGCTATTTCATTTGCGGAAGTGCTGCATTCTTCCGATGTTCCGGGCGGTGTTGTAAATATACTTACCGGAAGCAAAAAAGAGCTCATTAATCAAATGGCCTCTCATCTAGATGTAAACACCATTGTTTATTGTGGAAAAGAGGAGAACGAAATGAAAAGTATCGGTGAATTGGCAAGTGAAAATGTAAAACGAACTATCTTTTACAAGAAAAGTAATTGGGATAATGATGCAAGTGAATCTCCTTATTTTATTGAAAAAACGCAAGAGGTGAAAACAACCTGGCATCCTGTAAAAGCCTAACTATTAATTAAAAAATCCATAAAAATGATTTCAAAAAAATATTTTGCACATGAAACTGCCGTTATTGACGACAATTGCAACATTGAAGAAGGAACAAAAATTTGGCACTTTAGTCATATTATGTCTAATTGTACTATCGGAAAAGGTTGCAATATCGGTCAGAATGTAGTGGTTTCCCCTCAAGTTGTTTTGGGCAATAATGTCAAAGTACAGAATAATGTTTCCATTTATACTGGAGTTATTTGTGAAGATGACGTTTTTTTAGGTCCGTCGATGGTTTTTACGAATATTATTAATCCACGAAGCGCAGTAATTCGCAAAGATGAATACATACGAACTCTTATAAAAAAAGGGGCAAGCATTGGGGCAAATGCTACTATTATTTGCGGGAATGATATTGGCGAATATGCTTTGATTGGTGCTGGCAGTGTAGTTACTAAATCTGTAAAACCTTTCGCTTTGGTGGTTGGTAATCCTTCGAAGCAAATAGGTTGGGTTAGTGAATATGGGCATCGCTTGAACTTTGATGAGCAAGGTTTTGCCGTTTGCCCTGAAAGTAAGGATAAATACGCTTTAAAAAATGACCTTGTAAATAAAATAAATTAGATTTGCAGCGTTTATTAATGGATAACTTTTTTTCCCTTTAAGGGGAAAATGATATATTTTATATGAAAAAATTACTCCTACTTCTGGCTTTTATATTGCCATTTTTATCTCTAACTGCACAAATAGAGAAACCACCTGTTTATCCTGGTTGTGAAAATGAAGGCATCCAAAACTTAGAAAATTGTTTTAATACCCAATTAAAGGAAACGGTTATAGCAAATTTTCAGGTGCCTCAAACTGTTTTAGATGAAAATTATAACGGGATTATTAAAGTAGTTTTTCTGGTAAATAAAAATGGAAATTTTGATGTATTGTATGTAAATGCGATTTATCCTGAATTAGAAGAAGAAGCGAAACGGTTATTTAGAAATTTACCAACGATTGAACCGGCAACCTACAACGGCAGAGCGATTGATTCCCGTTATGTTATACCAATATCTATACCTTTAAATTCGAATCAAATTTCAACACCTGTTGTTGTTCAGAAGGACATAAATAAAATTGTTGAAGAAAAAGTCGACATACAACAAGAAATTGAAACTACTTTTAAGAATGATGATACTTCGCTTTTTCCGGAGTTCCAAAGTGAATTGAATATTCCGCTTTCACACCAATCCTATGACAATATTTTATACTATTTAAATAAGTCGGATAATACGCACAGCACTTCTAAACCATTTATTTATAGTGAAGTAAAACCTTATGTGGATTTAGAAACACAAAGAACGGCATTGTTAAAAGACAAGACTTCTTGGGGTGGAAGAAAGCTTTTCAACGAACATCTTGTGCTGATTAAAGGGGAGAATTATTGGTTTACTGTAAATCCGGTGTTTGATTTTCAAATTGGAAAAGATAATTCTGATAATGTAGATTATACTTTTAATAATACAAGAGGTGTCCAAATTCAAGGTTCTTTAGGTAAAAAATTTAGTTTTAACACTTCTTTTTATGAAAGTCAAGGTCGTTTTGCAGACTATGTAAACAGATCAACACGAGATTATTCCGTAATTGGTGCGAGTGCAGTTGTACCAGGACGTGGTAAAGCAAAGGGTTTTAAAGAAGGAGGTTTTGATTATCCGGTTGCCGAAGCTTATTTGAGTTATACACCGAATGATTTTTTTAATATTCAATTTGGAAATGGCAAGAATTTTATTGGAGATGGTTACCGATCTTTTTTCTTGTCGGATGTTGCCACATCTTACCCATTTTTAAAAATAAGCACTCAATTCTGGAAAATAAAGTATACCAATCTTTGGATGTGGATGGATGACGTAAGAAAAGAAGCCTCTGATGATAATACTAATTTGAGAAAGTTTGTTGCTATGCATCACCTAAGCTGGAATGTTACTAAAAAGTTTAACATTGGGCTTTTCGAATCGGTTATTACCAATGAGAACACCTATAATCAATTTGATATTTCCTTTTTTAATCCGATTATTTTTTATCGTGCTGTTGAATTTTCTAATGGTGGAGATTTAACCGGTAATGTTCAAATTGGATTGAATATGAAGTATAAAATTAATGACGATTTATACCTGTATGATCAATTCTTGATAGACGAAATGACTGTTGATGAGGTCTTTGCCGGAAATGGCTATTGGGGAAACAAATTCGCAATTCAAGTTGGAGCAAAGTATTTTAATGCCTTTAAAATTGATAATTTGATGCTACAAGGCGAATTCAACTGGACAAGACCTTATACATTCTCTCATGCCGTGGTTGAATTGAACTCAGGTCATTTTAACCAACCAATTAGCCACTTGTGGGGAGGTAATTTTTGGGAAGCAATTGCAATTGCTCGATACCAAAAAAACCGATGGTTCGCAAATGTCAAGTTAATTATTGGTGAAAAAGGATTGGATTATGACAGCTCTAGCCTTAGTTATGGCGGCGACATTTACCGTTCTTATAATGATAGACCTTCTAACTATAATAATCAAGTCGCTCAAGGTAATTTAACTAGCATTTTTATTGGTGATTTACAGGCAGGTTATGTGTTGAATCCTGTAACCAATTTACAAGTTTTTGGTGGGTTTACCTATAGAACATTTGACCCAAGTCAGGCAGTTAGCAGTAATCCAATGAAAAACACAACATGGATTAGTGTTGGATTGAAATCGGATCTTTTTAATTGGTATTTTGACTTTTAACGAAATAGAATTCTTAAAAATAAAATCCTAGTCCACCTTTAACAGCAAATTTTGTTGCGTTTGGCACATCGCGATAACTTCCTCTATATTCCAAATCAATACGTAACAGTTTGAAAATATTACCTATTCCTACATGGTATTCCCAATATAATTTTTCTGGGGCATTGTAAATTACTTCGGAGGCATTTATGGCTATATTTTCATTCGATATATTACCGACAACACCTCTTATTCCAACAATTTCTCGCCATTGTAATTTTCTTAAAAAAGGAATTCTAGAAAAAATGCGCCCATTAAAATTGTGCTCCAAATGTAAAGAAGCATATTCATCGGTTACAAACTCATAATAATCGAGCAAATCAAATAGTTTACCCGATGTGAAATAAGTTTGGTTACCAGGCACAATATTTAACAGTACCAATGGCACAGGGTTAAAAGTTTTACCAACTTCGAAAGTTGAGGTAAGTCTGCCAAAAATCCCCATTTGAAAGGGTTGTTGGTAATAAAACTGTAATTTATGATAATCAAAGTCACTTTGCAATACATTTTTCAAACCTCTTGTATAACTAAAGTATAAGGTCGGATATCGGCCTTCATTGCTAAAGCCACGATTCACTCCAAATCCGTAAGGTTTTCGATTCGGAGTGTATTGCAAGGCAACACTCAAATCGACCTGCTTGATATCCGATTGAATAGCTCCATCTTCATCGTAATAATTCATATTGAAATATTCCTGTGAAGCAGTTTTAATCGTTTTAAAGGTAGATCCAAATTGAAATACTAAATTCTTGACGGGTTCAAAACTCGCTTTTACGTTTGTCAAATTAATATTTGATAACTTACTATTATCACCTCGAGTAAATAAAGATGTTGTGGCAAAACTTCTATCTAAAACCTCATTATCGGTAGTTAAACTTACACCGAGCTGCTCAACATCTCTTCTATTTCCGGCAGATAAAATAAGTCGTTTTTGTCTCTCAACCAACCATTTACCCTCAATTCCATATTTAAATTGGTTGTCTTTAAATCCATAGGCTAAAAAACCTTGCAATCGCCAAGAATCAGAATTTGAAAAATAAGTTCTTCCTCCCAAATTCAATCGCAAACCTTCAATTTCATTCAAACCAATGGTTGAAAATATTGGCCCAAATTCAAATCCCTTGGTCATACTCCAATAACCTGTTGCTATAATAGTTGCGGCATCATTCAAATCTTGAAATCGCTTTACTGTTTGTAAAGTATCGAGCATAGTATAAATACCAACTTCATCTTTACTTAATTTCTCTTGCCTATTTTCTTCCCAAAACTCATTTGGTTTTGCATAAATTGTTTCATTTTCAACAATTTCTTCCTTATAAAAATCTTCAGGTCTTTTTACATTAAAAACATGATTGTCATACAATGTAGTTCTTTTACCATATACCCCTTTGGACTGATCTCGTTTATTAAGAGAAAAATCAGACATAAAATGATCGCGATGCAGTAAAAAAATGGAGTCATTTACCACTTTAAAATCTTGCTCTATGTAAATCTCTTTTACCCAGTTGATATTCGCACTTTTCGTTGCATACATTTGAATTTCTTTTACAGCGAAAGTGGTATCATTAACCCAAAAATCACCTTTAAATGTCAATTCATTTGATCGTCTAGGATAAAATAAAATATTATAACACCATTTATTATCTATAAAACTGCTATCGGTTAAAACATAATTATATATTTCAGGGCCTAATTTCGAGAGTGGACTAGCAAAACTTTTGTCGAAAAATTTTATATAATTTTCATATATATCATAATCAACATACAATTGTTTTACAAAAGCAATCAAACCTTGATTATCAGAAAATCCAGAATTTTTATTTGCAACCAGTTTTTCATTCTTCTTTTTAGGAAAAACATTTTGCCCGTAAGTTTCATAAAGCGATTCGTTGATGAAAATGGGCAGATAAGGTTTGCCGGTGACCGATGAAGTATCTACTTGGTCAAAAACAAACTCCATCCCTTTAAAAATTTTATTATTGGTAAGTTTTTCGTCGATATTATTTAGGTCAAATTCAATTTTCTCGTATTTATCATACTCATATTGGTCGTACATAAAAATACCGTTTTGACGTTTTTTGGCCCAAATTTTTCTTAAAATAGCTATAGCCGGGTTCCCCTTTTTCTTTATTTTGCCAGAATAAAGAATAACTTCTTTTAAAATATCGGCATCTTCTGTAAGTACAATATTTAAATTAAAATTATTCCGCTTTAGCGGAACAGTTTTCGTTTCAAAGCCAACATAAGAAACCTCTAAGGCATTGTAATTTTCATCGGACTGCAAATAAAACTTACCATCTTCATCGGTAATTGTTCCTTTAGTAGAACCCTGAAAAATTACATTAGAAAATGGAATTGGAACATCTTGCTCATCTACAACAATACCACTAACCCTTACTTGGGCAAATAAGCTTACTGTGAAAAAGAAAAAAACAAATAGGTATTTAATATTTTTTATCATAGGTCAAAAAAAATAAAATAAAATTTCCTTCTAATTATCTTAAAAGGAAACCTTATTTTACCAATACAAATTTATCATATTTGTATCAAATATATTTTTATTTTTAAATAATTTGAGAGAATATTTCTCAAATTTTACAAACTGTTCATGTATTTTTTAGGGGTTGCTCCAAACTTCTTCTTAAAGGCAGCAATAAAATGACTTGGAGTACTATATCCAACCTCAAAACTGATCTCCGTAATATTATATTTTTTAGTTGCTAGTAATTTTCGCGCATACTCCATTTTATAGTTAAACAAAAATGCAAACACTGTTTCACCATAAATATGTTTAAATCCGTCTTTTAATTGTTGCAAAGGTAAATTAACCTCATTCGCTAAATCATTTAACGTTGGAGGCTCGGTCATATTATCTATAACAATTTTTTTTGCCTTTTGAATTCTTTCAACATTTGCCTCATCTTCTAAAAACGGACAGTTTTGAGCACCTTCAGTATCGTTTCTATGAAAATATAAACTAATTAATTCGTACACCTTTCCTCGGGTATATAATTTCTCTAAAGAGGAATGCAATCCGTAATGAAATAACTGATTTAAAACCACAATCTCATTCGGACTTAATTCTTTATCGCTATAATATTTTTTATTTTTATTTTCATCGCTTAAAAAATGAATCAAACCAGCTTCTTGAGAAAAAAAAGTATGAAATTTATCAATAGAAATCAATAAAGTAATGAGCTTAGAATCAGGCTCTAATTCTAAATGAATTGGCAAATCATGTTGGGGATTATACAATAAAAAAGCCTTATTATTTGGAATATCTAAACTATAAGCACCCTGATTAAAAATAAGTTTCGCCGAATTCTGAATACAAAAATGAATTTGCAAATATTTTTTATCAACTTCTCTAGAAACCTGCAGTGTAGACTTATTTTTATTGTGAATTTTTAAAATAATAAATCCCTCTTCAATTTTATAATCTTGATACTTTTTTTTAGCGTTATCTTCGTCCATTTTATTTTTAAATGATACAACAAATATACTTCATTTATTCTTATTGCATAAGGTTTTCAAAGATACATAAAAATGCAGTAATTCAGATTTGTCAAAAACTTCTAGCGTTATTAATGCTTTCTTGCAACAAAAAACCATTGCAATTTGCAATGGCTTCTCTCTATATTTTGTGAAAAATTATTTTACGTATAAAACTTTTTTAACTGCATTCACTACATCATTTGCATTTGGCAACCACTCTTCTAACAAAACAGGAGAAAATGGTGCAGGTGTATCTGCTGTAGTTATTCGTTGAATTGGTGCATCTAAATAATCAAATGCATTTTCTTGTACTTGATAGGTAATCTCAGAAGCTACACTTGCAAATGGCCATGCTTCTTCTAAAATAACTAATCTATTCGTTTTTTTAACCGAATTCAAAATTGTTTCATGATCCATTGGTCGAACGGTTCGCAAATCAATTATTTCTATAGAAATACCTTCTTTTTCTAATATTTCAGCTGCTTTATAAGCTTCTTTTATAATTTTACCAAAAGAAACAACAGTAACATCTGTACCTTCTCTCTTAATATCGGCAACACCAATTGGTAAGATATATTCACCATCAGGAATTTCACCTTTATCACTGTACATTTGTTCCGATTCCATAAAAATTACCGGATCGTCATCACGAATAGCCGCTTTTAATAATCCTTTTGCATCATAAGGGTTTGACGGAACTACAACTTTCAATCCAGGGGTATTTGCAAACCAGTTCTCAAAAGATTGTGAATGTGTTGCACCTAATTGTCCCGCAGAACCTGTTGGCCCTCTAAAAACAATCGGGCAATTAAATTGACCACCAGACATTTGGCGAATTTTTGCTGCGTTGTTTATTATCTGATCAATTCCTACCAATGCAAAGTTAAAAGTCATATATTCAACGATGGGTCTATTCCCATTCATGGCAGAACCAATGGCGATACCAGAAAATCCTAATTCAGAAATAGGTGTATCAATAACTCTTTTCGGTCCAAATTCATCTAACATGCCTTTGGAAGCCTTATATGCACCATTGTATTCGGCAACTTCTTCACCTAACAAAAAAACCGCAGGGTCTCTTCGCATTTCTTCACTCATTGCCTCAGCGATAACTTCTCTAAATTGTTTTACTTTCATCTGTTTGTTTTATGGTTTGCAAAAATAAATAATTTTATTCAATATATTTAATAGTAATAGTACATTTTTAAATTCAATAGAGTTCAGCAACAAGTTTTAATATTTTATCTTTGTGTATATAAATTTGGAATTGAGCAGTGTAAAATTAATATTTTACTATGCGTGCATAGTATATTGAAAAATAATTGCTAAATTCGTAAAATCAAAACATAGATTAACTTTTTAGAAAATATAATATGAAGATATTAGTTTGTATTAGCCACGTGCCAGACACAACATCAAAGATTAATTTTTCGGATAATAATACCAAATTCGACACCAACGGAGTTCAATATGTTATTAACCCGTATGATGAATTTGTGTTGACTCGAGCTATGTGGTTTAAAGAAAAACAAGGTGCCACTGTTACTGTAATTAATGTTGGGCAGGCGAGCACTGAACCAACCCTTCGTAAAGCTTTAGCAATAGGTGCTGACGATGCTATTCGCATTAATGCAGAACCTACGGATGGTTATTTTGTTGCAAAACAATTAGCAGAAGTCGCAAAAAGCGGTGGCTACGACCTCATTTTAGCAGGTAAAGAATCCATTGATTATAATGGTGGAATGGTTCCGGGAATGCTTGCTGCAATGCTCGATTATAATTTTGTAAATGCTTGTATCGGACTTGAAGTAAGTGACAATAAAGCAACCGTTATGCGCGAAATAGATGGTGGTAAAGAAACTCTAGCAACCGATTTACCATTGATTATTGGTGGGCAAAAAGGAGTTGTAGAAGAAAAAGATTTACGTATTCCAAACATGCGAGGCATCATGATGGCGCGCAAAAAACCCTTACAAATTATAGAACCTGTTTCCTTTGAAGCCTTAACAGCAGCAAAGAGTTATGAAAAACCGGCTTCTAAATCAGAGTGTAAAATGATTGATAAAGATAATGTTGATGAGTTAATCAATTTATTACATAACGAAGCAAAAGTTATTTAGTTAAACCAAATTCAAATTCTATTTTAAAAAGAATTTTGATAAAAAAATAAAAATATGTCTGTATTAGTTTTTGCCGATAATTCGGATGGAAAATTTAAAAAAACTGCTTTTGAAGTTACTTCTTATGGAAAAAAAGTAGCAGAACAAGCACAAACAAACTTGGTGGTAGTTACCATAAATGCCTCTAATGTTTCAGAACTTGCAACATATGGTGCCGAAAAAATTGTAAAAATAAATGCCGATAAGCTAAAAACTTTTAATGCAAAAGCTTTCGCAGATGTGATAGCACAAACTGCCGAAAAAGTTGCTGCCGATATCGTCATATTAGATTCGAGTAACAATAGTATTTATCTCGCTCCTATTTTAGCCGTTAATTTAGAAGCTGGATATGCTTCAAATGTTGTTGCTGCACCAGTTTCGGTAAGCCCTTTTGTAGTGAAAAGAAAAGTATTTTCATCTAAAGGCTTTGCCAATACGGAGATAACTTCAGGAAAAAAAATAGTTGGTCTTGCAAAAAACTCTTTCGGATTAGTTGAAAATCCGGTTAAAGCAACCGAAGAAGATTTTTCGCCTACTTTAAATGATGGCGATTTTAAAATAACATCTACTTCTATTGATAAAACAACAGGAAAAGTTACTATTGCTGATGCGGATATCGTTGTTTCAGGCGGAAGAGGATTAAAAGGACCAGAAAATTGGGGAATGATAGAAGAACTAGCCGATGTGTTAGGAGCTGCCACAGCTTGTTCAAAACCCGTTTCTGATCTTGGATGGAGGCCTCATAGTGAACATGTAGGGCAAACAGGAAAACCGGTAAGTTCTAATTTATATATTGCCATCGGTATTTCAGGAGCTATTCAACATTTAGCAGGAGTTAATTCGAGCAAAGTAAAGGTAGTTATCAATACAGATCCGGAAGCGCCTTTTTTCAAAGCTGCGGATTACGGAATTGTAGGCGATGCTTTCGAAGTTGTGCCTAAATTAACAGCAAAATTAAAAGAATTTAAAAGTAACCAATAATACCGCATAATTTTATTAAATTGTGCCTCATAAAGGCTGTCTAAATTTTTGGATACAAAAAGTCCTTAAATTTAGACAGCTTTTTTTAAATTAAAATCAATTTCATTTGCAAATCAACCCAATAACTTAATAACTTTGCAAATAACTAATAGCATTAATTATCTTTAATATACCGTGAGTTTAGTTCGATTAAATATAAAAGGAATTTCTTACAGCCAAACCCAAAGCGGTGCTTATGCCTTGGTTTTAAGTGAAGTAGAAGGAGAAAGAACCTTGCCAATTATTATTGGAGCATTTGAAGCACAATCTATTGCTATCGCTTTAGAAAAAGAGATTAAGCCACCGCGACCATTGACGCATGATTTATTTAAAACATTTGCAGAAAGGTTCGATATTTTCGTAAAACAAGTGATTATTCATAAATTGGTAGATGGGGTTTTTTATTCCAGTTTAATTTGTGAACACAATAAAATTGAAGAAATTATTGATGCCCGAACTTCGGATGCCATCGCGTTAGCTACGAGATTTAATGCACCTATTTTTACCTTTGAAAACATCTTAAATAAAGCCGGTATTATTCTTAAAAGTAAAGATGAATCGAAATTGACAAAATCTAATTTTAAAATTGACGAATTAGTTACCGATGTAATCGAAGAAACATCCGCTTATAAAAACGAAACTACCGAAGAATTGTACAAGCAATTAGATCAGGCAGTTGCAAATGAAGACTACGAATTAGCAGCAAAAATAAGAGATGAAATCTCCCAAAGAGAGAAAAAATAATATTCCTTTATGAGAAAACTATTACTCACCGCAATTTTATTTTTATTTTTTATCTCGGCACAAGCTCAAGAAGTTTCCAATCAAATAATACCAAGTCAAGGGTTTACTTTTACGTCTTTATGGCGCGGAGTTCTCGGTATGGTGGTGCTTTTATTAATAGCCTTTCTTTTTAGTAGTAATCGAAAAAAAATTAATTGGAAAACTGTCGGAGCAGGATTAACAGCACAATTATTAATCGGATTTGGGGTTTTAAAAGTTCCTTTTATTCAACACATTTTTGAGTTTGTTGGTGGAATTTTTACAAATATTTTAGACTATACTGCCGCAGGAAGCCAATTTTTATTCGGTGATTTAATGAATGGCGATTCTTTTGGTTTCATCTTTGTTTTTCAAATTTTACCAACAATTATATTCTTTTCAGCATTAACATCCTTATTATTTTATTTAGGAATTATTCAAATTATTGTAAAGGGGATGGCTTTGGTTCTCACCAAGCTTTTGCATATTTCAGGTGCTGAAAGCTTATCCGTTGCCGGGAATATATTCTTGGGTCAAACAGAGGCCCCTTTAATGATTAAAGCCTATTTAGAACGTATGAATCGTTCGGAAATACTGCTCGTAATGATCGGTGGAATGGCAACCGTAGCCGGAGGTGTTTTAGCTGCATATATTGGATTTTTAGGCGGAAGCGACCCCGAACTTCGTTTGCAGTTTGCAAAACATTTATTGGCAGCATCGGTAATGGCGGCTCCAGGAGCTATTGTAATTTCAAAAATGCTGTACCCACAAACGGAACCTATCAATACAGATGTGAACGTTTCTCAAGATAAAATTGGTTCAAATGTTTTGGATGCTATTGCTAACGGTACCACCGAAGGTTTAAAATTAGCAGCGAATGTTGCTGCAATGTTATTAGTTTTTGTTGCACTTATTGCTATGCTCAATGGTATTTTAGATTGGGTTGGAGAAATAACTAATTTAAATGATTGGATGGCAGCGAATACACCATATCCAAAATTTACTTTAGAATCTATTTTAGGAACCATATTTGCACCCTTAATGTGGCTTATTGGAGTTGCAACGCCAGATATTATGTTAATGGGCCAATTATTAGGTATTAAGCTAGCAGCCAGTGAATTTGTTGGCTATATTCAGTTGGCAGAATTAAAAAATGTTGCAAATATTACCCATTTCACTTATAATAAATCGGTAATCATGGCAACCTATATGCTTTGTGGTTTTGCCAATTTTGCTTCTATCGGAATTCAAATTGGTGGCATTGGTTCTTTAGCACCCGGTCAACGAAAAACCTTATCGGAATTTGGTATGAAAGCACTAATTGGTGGTTCTATCGCCTCACTTCTATCGGCAACAATTGCAGGAATGATTATTGGATAAATTGCGAAAACACTGCGTAAAACCTTTAAAATTCTAACAACCCTTATTAAGAAAATGTTCTTCCCTTTTTTCCACATAGGTTGTTGATAACACCCCTTTGTGATTTTGAAATTATTACATAGAATGAATTATATTTGAAAACTGAAAAAATTCCGCTAAAGCGAAAAAGAATTTCTTCTTTATTGAATTTTAAACAACATAGCCTACATATAAAGGTGCAAAATTTACTACATGAAACAATATCTAGACTTAATAAAACATGTTCGCGATAACGGAATTGTAAAAGAAGATAGAACAGGCACCGGCACAAGAAGTGTTTTTGGATATCAGATGCGTTTTGATTTAAGCGAAGGATTTCCGGCTGTAACAACTAAAAAATTACATTTAAAATCGATTATTCACGAATTGCTTTGGTTTTTAAAAGGAGAGACCAACATTACCTATTTAAAAGAAAATGGTGTAAAAATTTGGGATGCGTGGGCAGATGAAAATGGTGATTTGGGTCCGATTTATGGATACCAATGGAGAAATTGGAATGGCGATGGAATTGATCAAATAAAAGAAGTCATCGATACTATTAAGAATAATCCAGATAGCAGAAGAATGTTAGTTTCTGCCTGGAATCCAAGTGTATTGCCAGATACGAATGTTTCCTTTGGGGAAAATGTGGCTAATAACAAAGCTGCTCTTCCACCTTGTCACGCTTTTTTTCAATTTTATGTTGCTGACGGAAAACTTTCGTGCCAATTATACCAAAGGAGCGCAGATATATTTTTAGGAGTACCTTTTAATATTGCATCTTATGCCCTATTAACCATGATGATTGCTCAAGTTACCGGATTAGAATATGGAGATTTTGTACATACCTTTGGTGATGCGCATATTTACAATGACCATATGGAGCAAATAGATTTACAATTATCGAGAGAACCAAGAACTCTTCCAACCATGGAAATCAATCCAAATGTGAAAAATATCTTTGATTTTACGTTTAAAGACTTTAATTTAGTACATTATAATCCGCACCCTCATATCAAAGGAAAGGTGTCGGTTTAAACTTTAGAAAATCTATTTTAGAAGATTTAAAGTTTTACACGAAAAAAAATGCTATAAAAATCAAAAAATTATGAACGCACTTCAAATTAAAAAATACAATCTTATTCAAAAGATTACGCTAATTGATGATCCGAGTTTACTGCGAAAAATACAAGACCTTTTGGTAAAATCGGGTTATTTTAATGACGAAGACCTACAAGGTTTACCTTCTTTATTAAATCATAAAGATAATGAATTCAATGATAAAGAAGATTTTACCGACTATATCAAAGAATGGGTTAAAGACATGTAATTTACGTATTTATGACAAAACCAACTGACGATCAATACCAAATTTACGAAAAGGCCAGAAAGCGTACTAAGCAAAAAAAAGGCTTGCTTTCTCATTTTGTATTTTTCTTAATAGGAGCAACTTTTCTGATTATTTTAAATAAGGTAATTAAGTTTCATACTGAAATAGATTGGTTTGTCTATGTCATTTTTATTTGGTTATTTTTTCTGCTTGTACATACGGCAAACGTTTTTATTTTGAAACCTTTTTTTGGTAAAGAATGGGAAAAACTACAAACTGAAAAATTAATGGAAAAACACCAAAAAAAATTAGAGCAATTAGAGACAAAACTCGAAAAGCAGGGTGCTTTTACTTCCGATAGTTCTACCGAAGAACTTCATTTATAAAACAAAATTAGTATGGTTACAATTATTGCAGCCGTTGCCGAAAACAACGCGCTGGGAAAAAATAATGATTTAATTTGGCATTTACCTGCCGATTTAAAGCGGTTTAAAAAAGTTACTAATGGTCATTTTGTTATCATGGGAAGAAAAACTTTTGAATCGCTTGGCAAACCTTTACCTAATCGAACTACTGTAATTATAACTCGCAATGTTAACTATAAGGCTGAAGGTTGTATTGTTGTAAATTCTTTAGACGAAGCTTTGATTAAAGCAGCGCCCGATTCTAATCCGTATATTCTTGGAGGTGCAGAAATTTATAAACAAGCTTTAGAAGTTGCTGATGTTTTAGACTTGACTATCGTACATGCTTCGTTTGAAGCAGATGCTTTTTTTCCGAAAATTGACACTTCCGTTTGGAAAGAAATTAAACGAGAAGATTTTAAAGCAGATAAAAAACATGCGTACGACTATAGTTTTATAAAATACAAAAGAGTGAGCTAAGGGGGGCTCACTCTTTCTGAAGTAAATTTGGAAATAATTAATAACTTACAACAACATTTTATTTAATTGAAATTGTTTTCGAAAACAATCTACCTTCTGACTTTATAACAATTTTATAGGTTCCTTTTTCAGAAGTTGAGAAATCATATTTTCTTTGAATTTCAGTAAGATCTGTAAAGAATTCTTCTAAAACCAAGTCTGAATTCTCATAGTAAATTTTTATTTCTACCGGATTTTCTTTCATCACCAATTTTGAAACTAAAATAACATCTTTTTTTTGCACAAAATTTGGTTTGATAATAGTTCTTTCTTCTTCCTTTTTAAAAGCAACAACACTCAATTTTACTTCAAAAGGTATAATTCTTATAGCTACTTCTTTTTCTAGCTCAAAAGAATAATCTCCGTTTGGTAATGCGGTTAAATCAAATCCTTTTGAATAATCGCCAGATTTTTCGATTAGCTCTTTATAAATCAATAGACCATTATGATCTTTTATCCATAAAATGGAACCTTCTGATACATTGTTAATTGTCAAGTTTGTGATGTTATCTTTAACATCATTTACTTCTTTTTCAAAATCATTTGCAAAACTTAATAGGGTCGTAAAAAATAATGCAAATACGATACTGTTTTTAATTACTTTTTTCATGACTTTTTAATTTTTAGTTATTAGATAGGTTAAAGATACCTAAGATCACTCTTGCAGAAAACATCATATTTGACCAATTTATATACTAATTTAACTGATAATTAATTGTTATGTTTTTATTAAGATAATTTAGCACATATTTTGGTTAAAATGGGATAAGTGTTACCTGTGCTATTTTTCAAGACTTAATAGTTTTCTAATGGTAAATTCTAAAGCCCTCATGTAAAACATACTCTTTAGTATTTGTGATTAATTTAGAGGTGCCAAAAATAAGTTTTCCACAAAAACTGAGAATAGTAAACAAAAAAAAGTGAGCCGAGGGGGGCTCACTCTTTCCAATTAATGTGAAACTTACAAATATCAATTAACCTTGATGCGTATTAAATTTTAAATTCTTTGGTAAATTCTCTTCCTTCACTAAAAATAACCATTCTATAGGCTCCTTTTTCAGAAGAGGAGAAATCGTATTTTCTGTTTATTAATTGTTTATTTTCAAGAGTTTCTTCAAATACTAAACTTGAATCTTGATAATAAATTTTAATTTTTAATGGTTTCTCGTTTAAAGCTAGTTTAGAAACAAGTACCATATTTCCACTTTTTTCGACAAATGGTTTAATGATCAATTGCTCATTTTCTTTGCTAAAAACAACAACATTTGATTTTACTTGAAAAGGAATAATTTTAATCTCAACGTCTTTGTTCAATTCGAAATAATAATTTCCGTTTGGTAAAGCTGTTAAATCAAATCCTTTTGAATAATCTCCTGATTTCTCAATCAACTCCTTATAAAGAAGTAAACCATTTTCATCTTTTATGATCAATACTGATCCTTGTTTTAAATTATTAAAAGATACATTGGTTATATTTTCTTTTTTATCGTTTGCTGTTTTTGAAAAATCACCTGCATAACTCATTAAAGTAGAAAATAATACTACCGCTAATAAACTGTTTTTAATTTCTTTTTTCATCTTATCTATATTTAGTTGTTAGACAAGGCAAAGATATGTTAGATACGAAGTTTAAAAAACATCAAATTTGGCTAATTTATATACTGAATTAACATCATATTGACCATAAAAAGCTATCTGAGTTAATTTAGAGCATAAAAGGGTTAAATTCGCATATAATTGCAACTAGATATATTGTAATTTTGCAAAAGAAAAAATAGTATACTTTGAATAAAAAACCTGTTTTCGAAAAAATTAGTCCTGGATTTGGAAGTTCTATCCGGGTGAAGCAACACAATGATAAAATAAAAAATCATGGTGCATTCTGGCATTTTCATCCAGAAATTGAAATGGTTTATGTAAATAAAGGTCAGGGCAAAAGACATATCGGTAACCATTTATCCTATTTCAATAACAGTCAATTACTTTTATTAGGTGCTAATTTACCACATAACGGATTTGCTGACAGGTTAACTACTACTGGCGCTGAAACTATTGTGCAGTTCAAACCAGACTTTCTTGGGGAGACTTTTTTTAAAATTCCGGAAATGAGCAATATTACCTCTTTATTAGAAAGAGCTAAAAAAGGAGTTTTATTCAAACCGGATACTAAAAAAGTAGTTGGACCGAAAATAGAAGCTCTTGTGCATGAAGAAGGTTTTAGCAGAGTAATGAAATTACTCGAAATATTAAATGAGCTTGCACTTTCAGAGGATTATACCTTATTAAATGTTGATGGATTTGCTTTTGAGGCAGAACCTCAAGATAGCGCCAAAATTGATATTATTTTCAAACATATCAACAATAATTTTCAGCGGCAAATAAGTTTAGACGAAATTTCAGACAAGGTAAGTATGACGGTTCCTGCTTTTTGCAGATACTTTAAAAAAGCAACCGGAAAAACATTCACCAAATTGGTTAATGAATACCGTATTGTTCATGCCACAAAATTATTATCGGAAAATCAAACCAGTATTACCGATATATGCTATGAATGTGGTTTCAACAACTTTTCTCATTTTAATAAGTTGTTCAAAGAATTTACAGGTAAAAGCGCTTCAAAATACCGTAGTGAAATGAAGCGCATTATTCAGTAGTTATTTTATTTCAATGAGATAAGGTAATCTTGTTTGAATTCCTTTTAAGTCGGTAAATTGTTTTACCGATTGGTAAATTTTATAATTCTCTTCGCCCAATTCTGTTTTTAAGATGCTTTCTTTACTCGCTTGTAGCGGAGATTTAAACATATCTTTGAAATCTTTTTTATAATCAGGATAATTACGAATACTATAGGTTTCAATATTTGCCAGCTCTGCTGCAACTTTAATTGCATCTTCTAAATTACCAAGTTCATCAACCAAACCATTCGCAAGTGCTTCTTTACCTGTCCAAACACGACCTTGTGCAATACTATCGACTTCAGCGTTCGTCATGTTTCGTCCTTTCGCAACTCTATCCACGAAAGTGGTATAAATATCTTCAA
>CBDTUD010000015.1:0-52935 GCA_965363545.1 uncultured Flavobacteriaceae bacterium
ACATCACATAATGTCCACCTATTTGTGGAATATCAAATTCTTGTCCGATACTTTTGAACCCTTGTTTGTAGTAAAAATGTGCCGCAGAAACCCGAGCATTACACCATAAAATAGCAATTCGCTTTTCTTTTAAGATTTTTTCTGCTTCGAGAACCAATGATTTTCCATGACCGTTACCCTGAAAATCTTCTAAAGTTGCCATTCCACGAAGTTGGTATTGCGCTCCTTTAAAATTAGCATTAGCTGTTTTTACAAAACTAGCAATACTTACCAATTTACTGTCTTCAAAGAGCCCGAGATGAAAGGTATCTTTGTCCATATCACCATGAAACTGAGAGGACAAATCCATATTTTTTCGAAGTATTTTTTTTCGAATTTCGAGTGTTTCTTCAGGGGTGATGTATTTGATTTGTACCATAAAGTCAGGCCTTTAGAATGTTAATAGTTATGAGGTACATAAAATGAAAATAAACCTTTTATAAACCAATAGCCATAGAAAACAGTTATCCGGTTTACCTCTTGTAAAGACGTTAAACGAAAAAACTTGGAATAAATTACTTAAAAATCAGCTTTTAGAAAGGATAAAAACAAATTTAAATTTTTACCGAAATAAAAAGGCAACCACTATTCGTGTTCTGGCGACTTATTTTCTGACTTTTGTTTTTTTGACCCTTTATACATTTCATATTTTACCAAACGACATTCTAAATTACCGTTAAAAACCTTTATTTTTCTTGAGGTTCGTAAGCCAACACTTTTTAGGCCTGTTATAAAATCAGAAGTAATAAACCAGGCGTTGGTATCTGGATAGGATTGCTTTAGGGTATCTCCTATTTCTCCATAAAATTTCGGAACATTTATATCTAATCGTTCGCCGTAGGGCGGATTAAAGAGTAGGATAGTTTTTCCTTCAACCTCCTTTTCAGAAGTAAAGAAGTCTTGTTGTTTAATCGTAATAAAATCTTCTAATGCAGCATTTTTGACATTATCTTCTGCTTTTCGTACCGCAGATGGCGCCTTGTCATAACCGATAATTTTTTGGGAAGAGTTGCGTACTTTTTTCAGTAAAGATTCCCGAATAACCGCAAATAATTCAGCATCGAAATCGTTCCATTTTTCAAAACCAAATTCAACGCGGTTCAAATTTGCCGGTATATTATGCGATATCATGGCGGCTTCAATTAAAATTGTACCACTACCACACATCGGATCGATAAAATGCTGTGTACCGTCATAACCCGAAAGCAACACCAAACCTGCTGCCAAAACTTCGTTAATCGGTGCAATATTGGTATCTGTTTTATAGCCTCTTTTATGTAAAGATTCGCCAGAGCTATCCAATGACACATTGCAGGTTTCATGCTGAATATGAACGTTAAACTGCACATCGGGATGTTTGATATCCACATCCGGACGCTTACCGTACTTATCTCTAAAATAATCGGCAATGGCATCTTTACTTTTTAAAGACACATATAAGGAATTTGTGAAATTTTCAGAGTGAATTACCGAATTGATCGCAAAGGTAGTATGTTCTTCAAAATAATCTTCCCACTTGATTTTTTGTAAGTTCTTATATAAATCCTCTTCATTTTTAAGGGAAAAAGTGGTGATAGGAATTAATATTTTAATGGCGGTACGCAAGGCAATATTAGCTTTGTACATAAAACCTTTATCCCCTTCAAAAGTAACGTTACGCACTCCTTCCACTACATTTGCAGCACCTAAATTGCGCAATTCTTTTGCTAAAACAGGCTCAAAACCAAATAAGCATTTGGCGAGCATTTTAAAATTTCCTTCCATAGCGCAAAAATACACTAATTCGTGTAACCTTTGAAATTCCTATCGGGTATTTCTTTTTCCTATGGGGTATTTTTATATTTTTGCTTGAATTTAAGACTATGGATAAAAAAACAGAATGGTTTGAGCATTGGTTTGATACCAAGTATTACCATCTTCTTTACGATCATCGTGATGAGGAAGAGGCGCAATTCTTTATGCAAAACCTGATTCGTTTTTTAAAACTGCAAAATGGTGACCATATTTTAGATTTACCTTGCGGGAAAGGAAGACATTCCGTTTTTTTAAATGCGCAAGGTTTTGATGTCGTTGGCGCCGACCTATCGAAAAATAGTATTGACTTTGCCAAACAATTTGAAAATGAAAGTTTGCAATTTCGAATTCACGATATGCGAGAACCCTTGTTAAAAAAATACCATGCTATTTTTAATTTGTTTACCAGCTTTGGGTATTTCGAAGAGGATACCACGAATATTGCTGTGTTAGAAAATTTTAAACAAGCCTTACTAAAAAACGGAAAAATCGTTATTGATTTTTTAAATATTAACAAGATCAAGCAACATCTTATTGCGGAAGAAACTTTTGAAAAAAACGGACTCACTTTTCATATTACCCGTGCCATAAAAGAGGAAATCTTGATCAAAAAAATTTCTTTCGAAGCGGATGGTAAATTGCATGATTATACCGAAAAAGTACAGTGTTTAACTTTAGAAAAAATGGAAAAGTTAGCTAGAATGGCAAATTTAAATGTGCTACATACTTTTGGCGATTATAATTTGAGCCCTTACGATAAAAACGATTCTGAACGATTAATTTTAGTTTTACAATGAATTATATAGCCCTTCTATTATCGGTTATTATTGGGTTTTCTTTTGTGGTTTTTATTAAACCAAATACAAAAATAATTCAATTATTTCTTTCGTTTAGTGGAGCTTACCTATTGTCAATCACTGTTTTACATTTAATACCTGAAGTTTTTGAAAGTGGACAACACAATATTGGTGTTTTCATCTTATTGGGTATTTTATTGCAAACGGTTTTAGAGTATTTTTCTAAAGGAGCCGAACATGGACATATTCATACTCATGATTTTGCCAAAAAAATTCCTTGGCTTCTCTTTATTAGTTTAAGTCTGCATGCATTTTTGGAGGGTATACCGCTTGGCTTGAAAGAAAATAACCAATTGCTTTGGGCTATTGTCATTCATAAAATTCCGATTACGGTAGTTCTAATTGTATTTATGCAAAAATCCAATTTGCCGAAATCTCTCATTTATATGTTTGTGGTTATTTTTGCTATGATGAGTCCTTTAGGTAATTTGTTAAGCAACAAAATGGTATATCTTACCAACTATCAAACGGAAATTAATGCCTTGATTATTGGTATATTTTTGCATATTTCAACCGCTATCTTATTTGAGAGCTCTCAAAATCACAAATTTAATTTCTTTAAGTTTATTGCTATTATTATAGGATTTTTTGTCGCTTTTTTTACGTCGCAAGGTCACTTTTAATTACCGACGTCGCTAATAAATTTAATCCGCATCAAGCGTAATTCTTCCTCGTCGTAATCACCATCAAATTCATCTAAGGCATCTTGAATTTTATCGGTTTTGGCCTCCATAAAGTAATCGTGAATTTCTTCTTGTTGGTCCTCGTCTAACAGGTCATCAATGGTATAATCAATATTTATTTTTGTACCGGAATAAATAATTTGCTCAATTAACTTGATCAATTCATCCATTTCTAAGCCTTTCGATTTTGCAATGTCGTGAAGCGGAATTTTTTTATCGGTATTTTGAATGATAAAAAGTTTTAAACCAGAATTTACACCGGTACTTTTTACAATCAAATCATCGGGACGCATGATGTCATTTTCTTCCACATAATCGGCTATAAATGCAACGAATTCCTTACCATATTTCTTCGCTTTACCATCGCCAACACCGTGAACATTTGCCAATTCTTGAATGGTAATCGGGTATTTTAAGGTCATATCGTCTAAAGACGGATCTTGAAAAATAACAAAAGGAGGAACTCCTAATTTTTTACCCAACTTTCTTCGCAGATCTTTTAACATGACCATCAATTTCTCATCTGTAGAACCCAGAGCTGCTTTGGCATTGGTAATGATGTTTGCATCTTCTTCTTCCGAATAAACATGATCTTCGGTCATCATGAAAGAATACGGTTTTTTAATAAATTCTTTACCTGCTTTGGTGAGTTTTAACACGCCATATTGTTCAATTTCTTTGTGCAACAAGTTGGCTACCAAAACTTGGCGAATCAAGGCCATCCAATATTTGGCATCTTTATTTTTTCCAATACCAAAAAATTCTTGCAAATTGATTCTATGCGAAATTAACTGCGCATTTTCTTTACCAATTAAGGTATTGATCACCTCTTTTGGCTTGTACTCTTCCTTGGTATTTTTAACAACCTCTAAAAGCATTTTTACCTCATTTTGCGCTTCACTTTTTTTCTTCGGGTTGCGAACATTATCATCCATATCAGCACCATCTCCGTTGACATCATCAAATTCTTCCCCAAAATAATGCAATAAGAATTTACGTCGAGACATCGATGTTTCGGCATATCCAACGACTTCCTGTAAAAGTGCATTGCCTATTTCTTGCTCTGCCACCGGTTTGCCGGATAAGAATTTTTCTAATTTTTCAATATCTTTATACGAATAATACGCCAAACAAAAACCTTCTCCACCGTCTCTTCCTGCCCTTCCGGTTTCTTGGTAATAACTCTCTAAACTTTTCGGTATATCGTGATGAATCACAAAACGAACATCGGGTTTGTCGATTCCCATACCAAAAGCAATCGTTGCCACTACCACATCAATATCTTCCATCAAGAACATATCTTGATGCCTTGCCCTTGTTTTGGCATCTAATCCGGCATGATATGGCACTGCTTTGATTCCGTTTACTTGTAATATTTGCGCTATTTCTTCTACTTTTTTTCTGCTTAAGCAATAAATAATACCCGATTTACCTTCATAATTACGAACAAATCGAATAATATCTTTTTCTACATTGATCGTTTTAGGGCGAACTTCATAAAATAAATTGGGACGATTAAAAGAAGCTTTAAATGTTTTTGCATCAGAAATCGTCAAGTTTTTTAATATATCCTCTTGTACTTTTTCTGTCGCCGTTGCAGTTAATCCAATAATTGGATGATCGCCTATTTTAGTAAAAATACTCCTTAAATTGCGGTATTCCGGACGGAAATCATGACCCCATTCTGAAATACAATGTGCCTCATCTATAGCAAAAAAAGAGATCTTTTGATTTTTTAAGAATTCTACATAATTTTCTTTGGTAAGCGATTCAGGTGCGACATATAATAACTTGGTAATTCCATTTTCAATATCACTCATTACTTGAGCAACATCCCCTTTATTGAGCGAAGAGTTCAATACATGAGCAACCCCATATTCTGTCGAAATGCCTCGTAGGGCATCAACCTGGTTTTTCATTAAAGCAATTAAAGGAGAGACAACAATCGCTGTTCCTTCAAGCATTAAAGCTGGTAGCTGATAAATTAGTGATTTTCCTCCTCCAGTGGGCATTACTACGAAGGTATTATTTCCTTCAATGATACTTTCAATAGCAGATTCTTGTAGACCTTTAAATTTATTAAATCCAAAATATTTTTTTAAATTATTTTGAAGATCAATTTTTGTCACTTTCATTGTCTTGTTTCTCTATTTTTTTGAATATTTTTGCAAAGATACATCTATATGGATATTTACTATTTGTAATGTGAGAGGTAAACGAATAATTATTACATATTTAAAGATACAATATTATTTAATAAAAAAAATAAAGATTTGAAAAATTATAGGGATATATTGACAACTGCCAAAGAAACAATTCTCATTGAGGCCGATGCTATTAAAAATTTGGCCGGGTTTTTAAATGCTGATTTTGAAAAAGCAGTGCAAACAATTTTATCCTCTAAAGGTAGAGTTATTGTAACAGGCATCGGTAAAAGCGCCAATATCGCCACTAAAATAGTTTCTACTTTAAATTCAACCGGTACACCTGCGATATTCATGCATGCTGCAGATGCTGTTCATGGTGATTTGGGTAATATTCAAAAAGACGATGTTGTGATATGTATCTCTAATAGCGGGAATACTCCTGAAATAAAAGTTTTAGTTCCGTACATTAAAAATTATGGAAATAAAATCGTGGCAATTACCGGAAATAATAATTCTTATTTAGCAAATCATGCAGATTATATATTGAGCTCTTTCGTCGAAAAAGAAGCTTGTCCGAATAACCTTGCCCCAACAAGTAGTACAACAGCACAGTTAGTGATTGGCGATGCACTTGCGGTTTGTTTGTTAGAGCAAAAAGATTTTGGAACGAAAGATTTTGCCAAATTTCATCCGGGTGGTACGTTGGGAAAAAAACTATATTTGCGCGTTAGTGATTTGGTTGGTCAAAATGAGGTTCCGCAAGTTACCCTGACTACTCCTGTAAAAGACGTGATTATTGAAATTTCTAAAAAACGTTTGGGAACTACAGCAGTTATGAATCAAAATAAAATTGTTGGTATTATAACGGATGGTGATATTCGACGTATGCTAGAAAAAGATTTGGAAATAAAGAAATTAACAGCGCAAGATATTATGGGAAAAAATCCTATAACTATTGATGCAAATGAAATGGCGGTTGTAGCCCTCGCTATCATGCAAAATAAAAGCATATCTCAAATTTTAGTCACTGAAAATGACACCTATTTAGGCGTTATTCACTTTCATGATTTAATTAAAGAAGGAATTATTTAAATAGCTTAGAGCCCATGTTATTATGAGTGAAGAACAAAAAGAAATGTCATTTTTAAACCATTTGGAGGTATTGCGATGGACGTTGGTACGTTCGTCGGTAGCAATTTTTGCTTTTGGAATGCTTGCTTTTACCATGAAAGATTTTATTTTTAATAAAATTATTTTAGCTCCGAAATCCGCTGATTTTATTACCTATCGTTTTTTATGTGCTGTCTCCAAAAGTTTGGGTACAGATGGTTTGTGTATTGACAGTATTCCCTTTATTGTGCAAAGTAGAACGATGGCAGGGCAGTTTTCAGCACATATCTGGACCTCTTTGGCATTCGGATTTATTTTAGCTTTTCCGTATATTATTTATGAGGTATGGAAGTTTTTAAAACCGGCATTGTACGAAAATGAAAAGAAAAACGCACGAAGTTTTATCATCATTACTTCCTTTTTATTTTTTATTGGAATTTTATTTGGATACTATATCATAACACCACTTTCGGTGAACTTTTTAGGAAGCTACCAAGTTGCTGATGAAGTAAAGAATAATTTTGATTTAAGCTCTTATACCGGACTTTTAAAGGCATCGTGTCTCTCTTCTGGGTTTATTTTTGAAATGCCTATCATAATTTACTTTTTAACAAAGTTAGGATTGGTAACTCCAGAATTCTTGAAAACATACCGAAAATATGCCTTGGTTCTCGTACTTGTTTTGGCAGCCGTTATCACTCCTCCTGACATTATCAGTCAAGTAATTGTTGCTATACCAATGATTATTTTATACGAAACGAGTATAAAAATATCCCAAATAATTGTTCGTAAAGAAGCAAAGAAAAAAGCAAAAGAAGAAGCAAAAGAGAAAGCAAAAGCAGGTGTCACAGCAAAAAAATAATGCTAAAATTATCGAACAATTTATCGAGAAATACCCTAAAAATAAAGAGGTGTTATTAAAGTTGCGCGAAATAATTGCAAAAACAGCCTTACAAGAAACAATTAAATGGGGCATACCAACCTATACTATCGATAACAAAAATTGTATTGGCATTGGAACATTTAAAAGTTATGCCGGACTCTGGTTTTTTCAAGGTGTTTTCTTAAAGGATAAAGCTAAAGTTTTGTTGAATGCCCAAGAAGGGAAAACAAGAGGAATGCGGCAAATGAGATTTCAATCTGTTGCCGAAATTGATGAAGTACTACTTTTGGCTTATATTTCTGAGACCCTTGAAAATCATAAAAAAGGATTGCGTATTCAACCTATAAAAAAGGACGAGAAGTTACTAATACCTTCAATTTTAGAGCAAGAATTCGATAAAGATCAAATTTTAAAAAGCTGTTTTGAATCATTTTCGAAGGCAAAAAAAAGAGAATTTGTTGCCTATTTGAATGAGCCAAAAAAAGAGGCAACGAAAATAAATCGCCTAGCAAAAATAATTCCTTTAATTTTACAAAAAATGGGCTTGAATGATGTGTATAAAAAATAAACCTATAAACGGATAAGAAATGATTTTAAGAGCAGAAAATATTTTAAAGATGTACGGCAACCGGCAAGTGGTTAAAAGCATTTCACTGCAAGTAGAACAAGGCGAAATTATTGGTTTATTGGGGCCAAACGGTGCCGGTAAAACGACTTCGTTTTATATGATTGTTGGAATGATAAAGCCTAATGAAGGAAAGATTTTTTTAGATGATGAAGATATTACGGATAATTCTATGTTTAAAAGAGCACAAAAAGGTATTGGTTATTTGGCTCAGGAAGCTTCTGTATTTCGAAAATTATCGGTAGAAGATAATATCATGTCTATTTTACAATTTACCGATTTATCAAAAAAAGATCAAAAGGAAAAATTAGAGTCTTTAATTCAAGAATTTAGCCTAAACCATGTGCGAAAAAACCGTGGTGATTTGCTATCGGGTGGTGAAAGAAGAAGAACAGAAATAGCAAGAGCTTTGGCTTCTGATCCGAAATTTATTTTATTGGATGAACCTTTTGCAGGTGTTGACCCGATTGCTGTAGAAGACATTCAAAGTATTGTGGCACATTTAAAAGATCGGAACATTGGTATTTTAATAACAGACCACGATGTTCAAGCAACGCTAGCAATTACAGACAAAACCTATTTGATGTTTGAAGGGGGAATTTTAAAAGAAGGAACACCAAAAGAGCTTGCTGATGATGAAATGGTTCGAAAAGTGTATTTAGGCGAAAGCTTCGAATTAAAAGAGCGTAAAAAGAAACTTCATTTATAAAAAAAACGCTTTATTGTCATTTACTTAAGTAAATAAACAATAAAGCGTACAAACAAATCTAAAAATATTTTTATTGGTTTAGGCGTTTTAACTTCCGGAATTCTCTCCGCTGTCTATACCAATTATTTTTCCTTTTTCGTTGATTAACAAATACTCTGTCCAGTTGCCTTTTTCCAATTTAATTCGGTAAACGGTAACTTTATTCTTGGTTTCATACGTAACCTCTTTAGATATTTTATATCCGCTGTAATCTTTTAAAGCGGCTTGCACATTTTCAGGTGCTTTTTGTATCGAAGTTTTGTGTATGACATTTTCTGCACTATTGCTGTTTTGAGCATAAGCTCCTGTAATACTACATAATGTAATACCAAATAATAGTAAGGCACATTTATAAAAACTTTTCATAACGTTTAATCTTTTTTGTTGTAGAGTACTACATCTTTGCACTTTAATTTCACATTTCTACCCGAAAGTTGAAAAGGTCAAAATAAGCATCAAGAGCAATACTAAAATAATTTTTAAATTTCTCATCACAAATTAATTTTAATGTATTCAATTTTCTCCCTGTTGAATCATCAATATCTTTGGATTTACCATCTGGAAGTTCCTCCTCGGTTTCTAGCAAAATTATAACCGAGAGTTAACAAATGGGTCCCTCCATGATTTAACTCATTTGCTTCATTAATATTGTATTGAAATGCATATCCTGCGTAAAATTTTTGTTTATTTATACCAAACATGGGTACAATAGCCAAAGGTTCGAAGCTTTGATCATTTAAAAACCGGGTGCTGAAACCTACCCAATAATAACCATCATCGGTAATTTTTTTACCTTTGATATTAATATCGGTAATGGATCTTTTATCACTTATATAGTATTTGAAATAGGCAGATGGCTCTAATTCATAATCCCCATCACTTAATTCAAAATTATAACCGGTATATATATAGTAATTACGCAATTTCTTCGGTTCTGAATCGTCAAATGCTTTTACATTCTTGTTTAAAATATTGGCTGCATTAAAACTGATGAAGAAACGCTCAATACGGTATAAAAATGCCGCATCGAAATTAGAATTGGAGGTAGAAATGTTTGCTCCAATGTTTGGATCATCATAAGAATTTTCAAAGTTAGAGACATCAATTTTAAAATGCGTGAATTTATACGACAAACCAAAGGAAATGTATTGGTTATTTTCTTCATTAATCGTTAAATGATGTGCAAAACTCAACTGTGCTCCGATTTGCGAAGTATTCCCGTTTTTATCGTTATACAAAACGACACCCATACCCGATCGATCCCAGACTCTGGTATCGTAAGACAAGGTTTGTGTACTTGGCGCATCTTCTAATCCAACCCATTGAAAAACGCCACTTAAACGCAACCTTTGAATATCGTCTACCCCTGCATAAGCCGGTGAAATAACGAAAGGATTTTCTACTAAATACTGGCTATACGGCGAAAGTTTAAACTCTTGCGCATAACTCATTGTCGCCACTAACATAATTGTGAATATAATTAACTTCTTCATGGTGCTGTTTATCTAACTAAAGTGAAATTTCCTTTAAATTCTCTTCTATCCGAACTGTCATTTAGTTTGACAATGTACCAGTAATCTCCGCTAGGTAAAGGTTTCCCTTTATAATTTCCATCCCAACTTGAACGATTACCACTAAAGCTTCCGATCAATCGTTGATATCTGTCGAATATCTTGACGGTAATTTTAGGGTATATTTCAATGTTTATCGGATACCAAGTATCGTTAATGCCATCTCCTTCTGGAGTGAAGAAATCTGGAATTTCAATATCTAAAAATTCTAAAAATGCGGTTTGTTCTTCCACACAACCTCTTGCATCTCTTACATAGAAAGTATAGTTTCGAGTAGCTCTGATTTTAAGTATATTATTATCGCTATAATCATCTGGTGAATCAAAACTATATTCGTAGCCTGGCTCTCCTCCACTTGCAATAACGCTGTATTCATTAATACCTGATTCTTCAATATAAAACGCTATTGGCACATATTCGGCAATTTGTAAAACAACCGGAGTATCGTTACAGCCATATTGGTTGTGTTTTACGGTAACCGTATGCGAACCTTTAGGTACATTCTCAAAAATACCAGTAGTATTTCCGTTTGCACCATCAAGTAAAAAGGTCACATCATTTTGATAAATAGGATCTACCTGGGCAATAATTATGTTTCCACCTCCATCACAAGAGAAATCAGTTGTGGCGGTAAGTTGTAAACTAATTAGTTGTTGTATAACTACCGTGTTTTTAGTTTCACAAACATTTAAACCATTTTCTTTTTTCACCCAAACTTCGTATTCACCAGGGTTTAATCCGGTAAAATTCGGATTGGTTCGATAGGTACCGCTATTTAAACGATAAGTAACGGTATAACCTTGATTGTTTGAAAGGTTCACACTAATTTTTCCATCAGCGTCTCCCATGCAAATCACATCTTCTTTGGTAATTTCATAAATGATTTCTTTATCCATTCCAACAGCAACTGTTGTTGGTTTTACACACCCATTGGCATCTTTTACTAAGATTTCATAGGTTTTTTCTTGTGATACTAAAAAAGTATTCTCTGTTTGATAGGTAGCACCAGCATTGATACTGTATTGATATGGTGGAACTCCACCTACACCGTTAGCTTCGACTTTTCCGCTAAGTACGGCTCCGTTACAGGTTGTGATATTGAACAATTTAGCAGAACTTGCTACTAACAATGTTGGTTCAGAAATAGAAAATGTATCGATATGAAAACAACCGTCTTGCTTGATAGTTTTTACACTATAATTACCAATGTCTAAGTTGTTAAAAGTGTGTTTGTTCGAAGTTTTATCTGCTACAGAGCTTAATAAACTACTGCCTTGATACAATTCGTACGTATAGCTTGGTGAAGCTTCATTTACGGTAATATTTACACTACCATTACTATCTTTACACAATGCATTTACCGGATCAACGGTGACATCCAAGCCTAAAACAGTTACTATTCGAATGGTTTCGGTACAACCGGTTCTTCGTTGTGTAGCGGTGTAAACTCCTTCTCCGTTTACGGTAACTTCTTTTGCATTACCAATAACGTTTCCATTGGAGTCTGTCCAAATATAGGTATCATAGCCATCATCTCCTACAAAAGTCAAGGTGTCATTGCAAATAAATAACTCACTGTCAAACGAACAAGAGCTGGTATCTACAAATAAATCCATAGACCCTACTGTACCTAAACCACATCCATTAACTCCGTTATATCCAGGTTGCCCAGCAATATTTTGTCCAGAAGTTTCTCCATCGTAATAAGAAGAAATACTGTTTTCTAATAAATTTGTACAAGCATCGGTATAATCAAAACAATCTGCTGATGCCGTAACTTGATAACGAATATCATGAGCAACCGATAAGCCTCTTTTTTCAACGAGAGAAGCATCAATATCAAATCGCAATTCTCTACTAGCAATATTATAGGTATAACTTACACCAGCCGGTAAAATAATACTCGACTCATCTAATACAACATTGTTTGGAATACTATTTAGAATATAGGTGTTTGTAGCATTATCTGTACCGACATTTTCAAAGTTTATATCATACCATACCGTTGCTCCCAGTGGCACTGGTGAGCTATTGGTTATTGCATTTCCAGAAGTGTCTTCCACACTGGTAAGTACCTCTAAAACGGGCTCAATAATATTAATGGCAAAAGTATTTAAAAAGGTATAAATATGGTCGCCACCAACATTATTTGTAACTCTAACAGTGGCACCAGTTTCTCCATTTCCGATTAAGGTGTTACCAACATTTAAATTTGTAAGATCCAATAATTTCTGATCCCAACCCAAAGTATTTGTACCATTCAAGTTACGATCTAAAACCGCTACACCATCTTTGGTTATTTTACTATTAAAAAAGTTATTGACATTATTTTCAGCATCAAATAAAGCAGTAAAAGTAGCATTCGCGTCTGCTCTAAATAACATTTGATCTCCAAATAAGCCAAGGTCTCCTTCCAAAGCAGCAACTCCTACTCTTCCTTCAACCGACCCCGAAGGAGGGGTGGTAAAGCCAGAATAAGCAAAATTAACTTGATTATATGGACTATTTCTAACTGCTGAAAAACCATCAAAGGTGGAAATATATTTTCGAGTTTCTGTTGGATCTTCATAGACTAAAACAAGTGACCATCCTGCAGAATTGTTTGTACCTTCAACAGTGCTCACATTGGCTACGTAGTAATCTCCCGAGGGATTGCTAATGCTAGTTACAATACTGGTTACATCTTTGTAATATATTTTATCTAAATTGATATCTGCAGTAAGATTTTGATAGGTTCCATTCGGAATTTTAAATTTTATCTGATCAGGAGCCGGTGTTGTTGGCGCTGCCATTGCTCCCCAATATAAACCTGCATAAACTACACGGTTACAACTACCAGTTGAGAAATTCGCACTACTAGAATTAAAAGTAGTCGCATCACCATCAATATCAATAAAAACCATATTGGTCTCATTGTTTCTAGCAGTACCGTTATAAGGTGTGTCAACACTTGCCCCTAAAATGGAATTTCCTATAATGGTTAAATCACCATTTATACCGGCAGTTTCATAGCGCTTTGCAAACGGAATTGTTGTTTGCGCGTAGGACAAAACGGTTGAAAAAAATAATAAAATTAGGGTAAGTTTTAAAAAGCTGGTTTGCTTCGCTGTTTTCATAATTGAAATGATTTATACGTATATCTATTATTAAAATGATATTGTATGATAAAAACAGGGAGAGGATTTGTATCATAATTATACAAAAATCAATAACAACAAAACCTTGAAAAAATTGTGCAATGACCTATTTATTTCTAATTAATTTAATTTTTGAGGATAAAAAAGCTAAATTCATCTAAAAAAATAATCCCTACATGGTAATATCTGAAAAAATTAGTAGTAAAATAATTACAGAGATTACTTTTTATATTGCGAATTGGAGGAGCTGGAGATACAGGTATTGCATGTAAAGGTGAAAACGTAATTGGTATGTCTACTTTAAGCAAGCTTCAATTTGTTTACAAGTTGTGGAGGCCACCAGTATAGCGAAGTAATCTTCTTTGAAAACCAAAAGGCTTCGAAAATTTTGCGCGCAGGCATGCGCAGTGGCATTTAGAGTACCTTTTTTTTGTTAGATACCGTATCAATAATAGAAATCAAAACATAAATTATGATGATTAGCGGTATCGCTACTGTTTGTAAAAAAGTTAATAAAATTATGGATGCAATTAAAAAAAGGTATTTCACCTTATTGGATACCCAAGAATAATCTTTAAATTTCAATGAAAACAAAGGGATTTCTGCATTTAATAAATAGCATCCAATCAAGGTTACAGCTATTAAAAAAAACTTATTCTGAATTAATTCTACTGCAAACGGCATGTTTGAATAGCTTATGATTAATGGCAGAGACATCACAAATAACGATAAAGCCGGAGTCGGGAGGCCGATAAAGGAATCGGATTGCCTTTCATCGATATTAAAATTTGCTAAGCGATAAGCAGAAGCTAATGGAATAAGTAATCCCAGAAATGGTAAAAAATAATAATAGGTTTCATTCAACGTTTGCCACGTATTCTGTTCAGATGATAACTGCATAAAATAAGTGCCTTTAGATGCAAATAAAAGCAATTGAAACATTACTATTCCTGGGGCAACACCTGATGTAACAACATCGGCTAAAGAATCCAGTTGTTTTCCTAATTCGCCCTGCACATTAAATTTTCTAGCAAAAAATCCATCAAAAAAATCAAAAAATATCCCTAAAAAAACAAAGAAAGCGGCTGCAACCAAACGATCTGTTGTCGCCAATAAAATAGCTATAGTACCTGATAATAAGTTCATCAAGGTAAATAAATTGGGAATATATTTTTTAAGCATCATTTCTAGGTTTTGTTCTGTAAAAATAGCAAATTAAACCAAAAATACTTTTTTAATATCCTGTTAATAAAAAAATGACTTGTAGTTTTATATTTTACGCGTTATTATTACTTTAGCAACTCTGCTAATCCAAATTATTTAATGGAAAATCAAACATCTTATACCGAAGACAACATACGTTCTCTGGATTGGAAGGAACACATTCGAATGCGTCCGGGAATGTATATTGGAAAACTCGGCGATGGTTCTTCCCCAGATGATGGAATTTATATATTAATCAAAGAAGTTTTAGATAATTCTATTGATGAATATGTGATGGGAGCCGGTAAAACAATCGAAGTTTCGGTGAAGGAAGATCGAGTTTCTGTTCGAGATTACGGTCGTGGAATTCCGCTTGGTAAAGTAGTTGATGTGGTTTCTAAAATGAATACCGGTGGTAAATACGATTCAAAAGCTTTTAAAAAGTCGGTTGGATTGAATGGTGTTGGAACCAAAGCAGTAAATGCCTTATCTTCTTATTTTAAGGTACAATCTATTCGTGATAATCAAACGGTTGTAGCCGAATTTGAACAAGGAAACTTAAGCAATCAAGAGGCACCACAGAGTTCTAGTTTGAGAAAAGGAACAAAAGTAAGTTTCGTACCCGATAAAAGTATTTTTTCCAATTATAAGTACCGCAATGAGTATGTGGTTAAAATGATTAAAAACTATGTGTACCTTAATACGGGCTTAACCATTGTTTTTAACGATCAAAAGTATTTTTCTGAAAACGGATTAAAAGATTTTTTAGAGGAGAATATTTCTAAAGAATCCATGCTTTTTCCGGTAATTCACTTATTGGCGGAAGACATTGAAGTTGCGTTAACCTACAGCAAGTCGCAATATAGCGAAGAATTTCACTCGTTTGTCAACGGACAACATACTACGCAAGGTGGAACGCATCAAAATGCTTTTCGAGAAGCTGTTGTAAAAACAATTCGTGATTTTTTTGGTAAGAATTACGATGCCTCGGATATCCGTAAATCTATTGTTTCGGCTATAAGTATCAAAGTAATGGAACCTGTTTTTGAAAGTCAGACCAAAACAAAATTAGGTTCAACCGAAATGGGCGGTGGTTTACCTACCGTACGGACATTTATCAATGATTTTATTAAAGAAAAACTGGATAATTACTTGCATCGTCATCCAGAAGTTACTGAGAAGATTCAGAACAAGATTATGCAAGCCGAAAAAGAGCGAAAAGAACTTTCCGGAATTCGAAAAATTGCCCGCGAAAGAGCGAAATCTGCTAGTTTGCACAACAAAAAATTACGCGATTGCCGAGTACATTTAAGCGATATGAAAAAAGACAATCGCCTAGAAAGCACGTTATTTATTACCGAGGGAGATTCTGCGAGTGGTTCGATAACTAAATCACGAGATGTAAATACACAAGCTGTTTTTAGCCTAAAGGGTAAACCGCTGAACTCTTATGGTTTAAATAAGAAAATTGTATACGAAAACGAAGAGTTCAATTTGCTGCAAGCGGCATTGAATATTGAAGATGGCATTGAAAATTTACGCTATAACAACATTGTAATAGCAACGGATGCCGATGTTGATGGAATGCATATTCGCCTGCTTTTGATTACTTTTTTCTTGCAGTTTTTTCCTGAAGTGATCAAAGAAGGACATTTATATATTTTAGATACCCCTCTTTTTAGAGTACGTGATAAAAAAGAAACTTTTTATTGTTATTCCGAACAAGAAAAACGGGATGCTATTGCTACTTTGAAAGGCAAACCCGAAATAACACGATTTAAAGGTCTGGGAGAAATTTCACCCAATGAGTTTACCCATTTCATTGGAAAAGAGATACGATTGGATCCGGTGATGATGGACAAAGACATTTCGATTGATAATTTATTGGAGTTTTATATGGGTAAAAACACTCCGGACCGGCAAAAATTCATTATCAATAATTTAAAATTTGAGCTAGATTTAATCGAAGGCGATACAATCTAAACCTATTATTTCTCAGATTTCAATGGCGTAAGCCACAAACCTATGGAAGAAAACGAATTAGAACAACATAATCCGCAAAGCGAAGACACCATTACCAAGGTTACAGGAATGTACAAGGATTGGTTTTTAGATTATGCTTCGTATGTAATTCTCGAACGAGCAGTACCGGGAATCGATGATGGCTTCAAACCGGTACAACGTCGGATCATGCAATCGATGAAAGACTTGGATGACGGCAGGTACAATAAAGTAGCCAATTTGGTGGGGCATACCATGCAATATCACCCACATGGTGATGCCAGTATTGCCGATGCCATGGTACAATTAGGGCAAAAAGAATTACTAATTGACATGCAAGGAAACTGGGGAAATATTCATACAGGTGACCGCGCAGCCGCTTCTCGATATATTGAAGCTCGATTGTCAAAATTTGCTTTAGCCGTTGTTTTTAATCCCAAAACTACCGATTGGCAAGCCTCTTACGACGGAAGAAGAAAAGAACCTGTTGATCTACCTGTAAAATTTCCACTTTTATTAGCACAAGGCGCGGAAGGTATTGCCGTAGGTTTATCCACAAAAATATTACCACACAACTTTAACGAACTTATTGATGCCTCTATAAAAGTATTAAAAGGTAAAAGCTTTACTTTATTTCCTGATTTTTTAACCGGAGGAATTGCCGATGTCTCCAATTATAAAGATGGCAAACGCGGAGGAAAAATTAGAGTTCGTGCCAAAATAACGCAGTTAGATAAAAGTACATTGATTGTAAGTGAGTTACCTTTTGGTACCACAACTTCTACTTTAATTGATTCTATCCTAAAAGCGAATGAAAAAGGGAAGCTGAAAATAAAAAAAATTGAAGATAATACGGCCAAAGATGTAGAAATTTTAGTGCATTTGCATCCAGGGATTTCACCAGATAAAACCATTGATGCCCTCTATGCATTTACAAGTTGTGAGATGTCTATTTCGCCCCTTTGTTGTATTATTAAAGAAAATAAGCCCATATTTATTGGAGTTTCTGAAGTGCTTCGCTACTCTACGCAACATACGGTAGATTTGTTGCAAAAGGAACTAGAAATTCAGTTGAATGAACTCGAAGAACAATGGCATTTTGCTTCGTTGGAGCGGATTTTTATTGAAAATAGAATTTACCGAGATATTGAGGAAGAAGAAACTTGGGAAGGAGTTATAGAAGCTATTGATAAGGGATTAAAACCTCACACGAAGCATTTAAAAAGAGCTGTTACCCGAGATGATATTTTGCGTTTGACAGAAATTCGAATTAAAAAGATTTCGAAATTCGATATTGATAAAGCGAAACAATTTATTGAAGGTTTAGAAGATAAAATCGCACAGGTAAAATATGATTTAGAGCATATTATCGATTTTTCTATTGCCTACTTTAAAAACTTAAAAGATACGTACGGAAAAGATAAAAGCAGAAAAACAGAAATTCGAATTTTTGATGATATTATCGCCACAAAAGTGGTCATGAGAAACTCTAAATTATATGTAAATCGTGAGGAAGGTTTCGTTGGAACTTCTTTAAAAAAGGATGAATATGTAGCTGATTGTGCTGATATTGATGATGTTATCGTATTCAAAGAAGATGGTTCGATGATTGTAACCAAAGTAGATAGCAAAACTTTTGTGGGTAAGAATATCCTTCATGCAGCAGTTTTCAAAAAGAAAGACAAACGTACCGTTTACAATATGATTTATCAGGATGGAGCTCGCGGACCAAGTTATATGAAACGGTTTTCGATAACATCAATTACTCGTGATAAGGATTATGATTTAACCAATGGAACCAAAAACTCAAAAGTGCTCTATTTTTCAGCAAATCCGAATGGTGAGGCCGAAATCATTACTGTTTTGCTACGTGCTGTTGGTAGTATCAAAAAATTAAAATGGGATATTGATTTTGCCAATTTAGCGGTAAAAAATAGAAGTAGTAAAGGTAATATAGTTACGAAATATTCCATCAAAAAGATTGAACTTAAGGAAAAAGGAGTCTCTACACTAAAACCACGAAAAGTTTGGTTTGATGATACTGTACAGCGTTTGAATGTAGATGATAGAGGCGATTTACTTGGTGAATTCACATCCAAAGACCGATTATTAATTGCGAATCAAAAGGGAATTATTAAAACAATCATTCCAGATTTAAACACGCATTTCGACAGCGATATGATTGTTTTAGAAAAATGGATTCCGAACAAGCCAATTTCTGCAGTATATTTTGATGGAGAAAAACAACGGTATTATGTAAAGCGATTCATGATTGATAATCCAAATAAAGAAGAAAGTTTTATTTCGGATCATCCAAACTCTCAATTGGAAATTGTCTCTACAGATTATCGCCCTATGGCGGAAATTATATTCTCAAAAAAGAGCTTGGAAAAAATAGAATTAAACTTTGAAGATTTTATTGCGATAAAGGGAATTAAAGCTCTTGGAAATCAATTAACTACAGATAAAATAAAACAAATAAACTTATTAGAATCCTTAACCTACGAAGAGCCCGAAATCAATGATGTCGATTTGGTGGAAGAAGAAGTTATTGCTAGTGAAAATGAGGAAGAAACTCCTACCAAAAAAACAGATACTAAAGGGTCAAAAAAAGATGACGGACAAATAGATTTGTTTTTGGAGGAAGATAATTAATCATTCTCCAACATTTCTTTAAACTCGGCAAGATTTGCCTTAGTTTCTTCATCCAATTCCGGCTCATCTATATCGGTATATTTCTTTAGTGTCTCAAGTATCGTTTGCGCAACGAGTAAACGTGCGGTGTTTTTATCATCAGCAGGAATAACAAACCAAGGAGCTTTTTCAGTAGAAGTACGATTTAATAAATCTTCATAACAAGCCATATATTTATCCCATAACTTGCGCTCTTTTAAATCACCACCAGAAAATTTCCAATTCTTTTCCTCTAAATCAATACGTCGTAATAAGCGATTTTTTTGCTCTTCTTTAGAAAGATTCAAAAAGAACTTTAAAATAATGATACCGTTTTCGGCAATGTGCTGCTCAAAATTAATGATATGCTCCATTCGTCTATGAAAAAAAGCATCATCAACCTGGGAAACATCTGTAATAGAAGGAATATTTTCACCTAAAATATAACTAGGATGTACTCGTGTTACCAAAACATTTTCATAATGGGTACGATTGAAAACACCAAATTTACCTCTTTCCGGAAGTGCAATATAATGCCTCCACAAATAATCATGTTTTAGCTCTCTATCAGATGGATTTTTAAAACTATGCACTGAAATCCCTCTGGTATTAAAACTTTTAAATACTTCCCGAATTAAGCTATCCTTACCAGAAGTATCCATACCCTGCAAACAAATCAAGACGCTATATTTTCCGTGGGCGTACATCGTGTCTTGAATTTTAGCTAATTTTTTACGAACTTTTTTTAGCTTGTCTTTTGCGTCATCAATTACTTCAAAAGTACTTACCTCTTTCAGTTCAATTTTCTCGTTTACTTGGTAGGAATTTAATTTCATGGTTTCAAATTTTTTATTTCTGTACTCCCCTATTTACTGGCAAAAAGTTTTACATCTTCTTTACTTATTTCGGTATTTCCTAAAATAATTAAACGCTCTACTACATTGCGCAGCTCACGGATATTACCTGTCCAATCATATTCTTGCAATAAGGCAATAGCGCCAGAGCTAAATTTTTTCAACGGACTTCCATGCTCTTTCGAAATCTTTTCTGCAAAATATTGGATGAGCAATGGAATATCTTCTTTTCTTTCATTTAAGGATGGAACCGGAATTAAAATTACAGCCAAGCGATGGTATAAATCTTCTCTAAATCTACCGTTGGCAATTTCATTTTTTAAGTCTTTATTGGTTGCGGCTATTACCCGCACATCAATTTTTATATCCCGATCACTACCTACTCTGCTAATTTTATTTTCTTGTAAAGCTCGCAAAACTTTCGCTTGAGCGGATAAACTCATATCACCTACTTCATCTAAAAATATAGTGCCACTAGTGGCGGCCTCAAATTTTCCGGCACGATCTTTATTAGCTCCGGTAAACGACCCTTTTACATGACCAAATAGCTCACTTTCAATAAGTTCTGATGGAATTGCAGCGCAATTCACCTCAATCATTGGTTTTGTAGATCGGCTGCTTTTTTCATGAATCCAGTGGGCAACCAATTCTTTACCCGTTCCATTTGCTCCGGTAATTAAAACTCTAGCATCGGTAGCTGCAACTTTATCGATAATATTTTTTATGTTGAAAATTGACTCACTTTCACCGATCATTTCATAGTTCTTGTCCACTTTGTTTTTCAGACGCTTATTTTCAACGACCAATTGTTTTTTATCCAAAGCATTGCGAACGGCATTCAATAAACGGTTCAAATCTGGTGGTTTTGAAATATAATCGAATGCACCCAAACGCATGGTTTGTACCGCTGTTTCCAAATCACCATGACCAGAAATCATAATAAACGGAATCTCAGGATTAAATTTCTGGGTTCGTTCTAACACTTCTACCCCATCCATTTTCGGCATTTTTATATCGCATAAAACCAAATCATAATCGGTTTTTTCAATCATATCTAAACCTATAAGTCCATCTTCTGCCTCTTCGATTTGATAATTTTTGTTTTCTTCTTGAATTATTTTTGTCAAAACTCTTCGAATAGATGACTCATCTTCAATAATTAATATTTTCGACATTTTAATTTATTTTATCGGTTTAACCGGAAAGCTTTCCTTAATATTTCAACCATTTATAAAGCTCTTTATAGCTTACTTTTTTTCCATACATTAAAATTCCAACACGGTACACTTTTGCTGCAACCCAAACAACTCCTAAAAAGGTAAGAATTAATAAGGTAAGTGAAATTGCTATTTGCCACCAAGGCACTCCAAAAGGAATTCGCATTAGCATCACAATTGGCGATGTAAATGGAATCATGGAAAATATAGTCGCCACCATGCCATGCGGATCGTTAATTACAGTAGCAAATCCAACATATACCCCAATCATTAAAGGCATGATTACCGGAAACATGAATTGTTGCGTATCGGTTTCATTATCAACGGCTGCGCCAATAGCTGCATAAATAGAACTATATAGCAAATACCCGCATAAGAAGTAAAAAATAAACAATATAAACATGCTTACCAATGGCAAGTTTAATATTTCAGTTAGTATAAATTGTGTATCATTTTGACCCAAAGCCTGCATTTGCTCTGCATTAATTTGTCCTGCTCCCATCGACCCAGTGGCCATATCAACACCAAAAAAAATAGAGCTAACAAATAATATTACCAGCAATAAAACACCCCAAATTAAAAATTGAAGCAGGCCGGCAGAGGCGGTACCAATAATTTTACCAAGCATCAGTTGAAATGGTTTTACTGATGAAATAATTACTTCAATGATTCTACTTGTTTTTTCTTCGATCACACTTCGCATGACCATGGCGCCATAAACAATAATAAACATCATGATTAAGTAACCTGCTCCCATTCCCATGGCAATTTTGATTCCGTTAATCATTTTTGATGATTTTTGTCCACTAAAATTCGCCATACTAATATTAACATTCACTTTTGACTCTTCTAGTTTTTGTAGATCAATATTAAGGGAAAGCATTTTTTCACGTTGTAATTTTTTCTCTAATAACGACTCTAATTCAGAGATTGTTACCATACTTGGAGATTCTGAAGAGAAAAATTGTACGCTTTTGGCAATTGCATTTATGCTATCTTTATTTGGTATATACAACAAGCCTTCATGCCCAGATTCACTCACGATTATTTTTGCTTTTTCTAAACCGATTTCAGAGAGATCTTCAAAATGAATGGTATTAGAATCGGTTAAATCTTCATTTGTAATAATCTTAGAATCATTGACAAAAGCTACGGTAGATTTCTTTTCTAAACTGCTCTTGGTTAAAAGAGCAACCAAAGCAATCATACCAACCATCAATAACGGACTTAAAAAAGTCATGATGATGAAGGTTTTATTTCGAACTTTTGCTACAAATTCTCTTTTTATGATGAGTTTTAATTTTTTCATTTTATAAATATCAATTGATAGGAAGAAAGATTATGAATTTTGATGCACGGCTTGAATAAAAATATCACTGGCTGTTGGTACGACTTCTACATAATGGTTTATGATCGCTTTGCTGTTTAAATAGCGAATTAAATCAGTAGAAGTTTGGTTTGGCTGTAGCTTGATTTTCAATTTCAAATCGTCTTCCAGCGATTTAAAGGTTGCCGGTGCTATTTCAAATTTTTCATTTAAATCGCTTATCAACAAATCTTTGTGATCGACTTGTAGACCAACTTCATAAGAATTGGTTTTAAACTGTTTCTTTATTTCCACTAATTTTCCATCGAGAACCTTTTCGGATTTATGAATCAAAGCGATATGTTCACAAAGCTCTTCGACAGATTCCATACGATGGGTTGAAAAAATGATGGAAGACCCCTCTTTTTTCAGATTTAAAATTTCATCTTTGATTAAATTGGCATTTATGGGATCAAATCCGCTAAAGGGTTCATCAAAAATGAGCAATTTTGGCTGATGTAAAACAGTAATGATAAATTGCACTTTTTGTGCCATTCCTTTAGAAAGCTCTTCTACTTTTTTATTCCACCATTCACCAATTTCGAATTTATCAAACCAATAATTCAGTCTTTTTTTAGCATCACTTTTTGAGAGTCCTTTTAGTTGGGCTAAGTATAAAGCCTGCTCACCTACTTTCATTCTTTTGTACAAGCCTCGCTCTTCGGGTAAATAGCCAATATAATGTACATCATCCGGTTGTAGTTTTTTACCGTCGAAATAAACCATGCCTTCATCAGGCATGGTTATTTGGTTTATAATTCGAATGAATGTTGTTTTTCCTGCTCCGTTCGGTCCAAGTAGCCCGAATATACTTTCTTTAGGTACGCTTATTGAAATGTTGTTCAGAGCTCGAAAATCTCCATAATTCTTCACAATATTTTCAGCCACTAAAATGTTTTCCATAGATAAATTTTAGAGACCAAATATAGTAAAATGAAAAGATAATTGACTTTGAAAAAAGAATTATGCTAGTTTTTCTAAATATTTTTTCTGAATCTCTTTCACCATATCCAAGGTTATATTAGTTTTAATTAAACGAAGCATATCTGTAATGCCCTCATTTTCATAAAATATACCTTTAACAATATCGTAATTAGTAACCGAAACATTGTTTTTTATAGCATAGGTCATTTCTCTAAAAACCTCCCAAGTTACGTTTTTAGGAATGGTGATATAATACAAATCTTTATTTTGTTGCGATTGATATATGTCTTCCTCAACCTTTATCAAATCAAAAAATCGGTTGACACGAACGATAGCGTCCGTTTTTTCACTAATACGTTCGCTTTTGGCAAATTCAAAACCTTCATCGCGATAAGCCAATTGAACTTTTTCAATATCATGATGGTTCGGAATTCCTTTTACACGAATGCCACTATGCTTTCTTGTACCAATTTTGACCTCGCACTTTGCCCCTTCTAATTGCCACTGATATTTTTTATTGATATTTTTAGTTGCTCTTAAAATTTTCTCAAAAGAAGCCGGATTCTTAGTCACAAAAACAATAGAATTCGGTGCATGATTTTCAGAAAAACTGTTGTAATACGCCGCCAAAGGATCCGGAATATGAATCACAAAGGTATTGGCTATTTTGTTGGTATCTATAGGATTAACGTCTTCTTGTAACGTAATTTTCCCAATAAGTTCACGTACTATCATACTATTACTAATTTAGGTTTTGGTAGATTTTGTTTAAAAATACAAATATCTATCTTCAATTTATAATTTATTCTTAATTTTATTATGCATGCATAGTAAAATTTTATATATTTGAGAAATGGAAAAAAATAAAAGCATTGATCATGTGTTACGCGCCACCTGGCAGGCAGTAGCAAAAACATATAATGAGCAAGCTGTAAAGCATGATAGTACTATGGCAATTGCTATGGCATTGCTTAACATTGATTATGAAAAAGGAATTCCATCAACCGCTTTAGGCCCTTCCATGGGAATGGAAGCAACTAGTTTGTCACGTATTTTGAAAAGTATGGAAGACAAAGGGTTGATTTGCAGAGAAAAAAATCCTGAAGATGGTAGAAGTGTTATTATTAAATTAACCGATTTAGGGAAAGAAAAAAGAGAACTTTCAAAAAAATCAGTGTATAAATTTAATCAAATCGTGAAAGAGCATATTTCTGAAGAAAAAATGAATCATTTTTTTGAAGTTACCGAAGTTATCAATAAACTAATTAATCAAAAAGCTATTTTCAAAGCTATTTGATTTTCCAAATAAAAATCAAACAAACTATTTATGAAAAAAAGACATATTAAAAAAGTAGCAGTAATTGGTTCTGGAATTATGGGCTCAGGTATTGCATGTCACTTTGCCAATATAGGTGTAGAAGTTTTATTGTTAGATATCGTTCCGAGAGAATTGACCAAGCAAGAAGAAGCTAAAGGACTCACCTTAAAAGATAAAGTTGTTAGAAATAGAATGGTAAATGATAGTTTGATGGCCTCTTTGAAATCGAGCCCATCCCCTATTTACGACCAAAAATTTGCATCGAGAATTTCTACAGGAAATATAGAAGATGATTTACATCTTATCAAAGACGTAGATTGGGTGATGGAAGTCGTGATTGAAAGATTAGACATTAAAAAACAAGTTTTTGAAAATATTGAAAAACATCGTACAAAAGGTACGCTAATAACCTCAAACACTTCAGGGATACCTATTCATTTTATGAATGAAGGTCGAAGTGAAGATTTTCAAAAACATTTTGCGGTAACACATTTTTTCAATCCTCCGCGATATTTAAAATTATTTGAGGTTGTTCCTGGTCCGAATTGTGATCAAGAAGTTACTGATTTCTTAATGATGTATGGTGAGAAATTTTTAGGTAAAACTTCAGTTCTTGCCAAAGATACTCCAGCATTTATAGGTAACCGAATCGGTATTTTCGGCATCATGAGCTTATTTCATATTGTTAAAGAAATGGGCTTGACTGTTGAAGAAGTAGATAAATTAACAGGTCCGGTAATTGGCAGACCAAAATCAGCCACCTTTAGAACAGTTGATGTTGTTGGATTGGATACTTTGGTGCATGTGGCGAAAGGATTGTTTGATAATTGTCCGAATGATGAAGCACACAAACTTTTTAAATTGCCTGATTTTATCCAAAAAATGATGGATAATAAATGGTTGGGTAGTAAGACAAAACAAGGTTTTTACAAAAAAGCTACCGATGAAAAAGGGAAAAGTGAAATTTTAGGACTCGATTTAAACACTTTTGAATACCGCTCTAGCGGAAAAGTAAACTTTGCAACTTTAGGTTTAACCAAATCCATTGATAAGGTTATCGACCGATTTAAAGTTTTGGTAAAAGGAAAAGATAAAGCTGGCGATTTCTATCGCAAGACTTTTTCTGCCATGTTTGCTTATGTTCAAAACAGGATTCCAGAGATTTCGGATGAATTATATAAAATTGACGATGCCATGAAAGCCGGTTTCGGTTGGGAACATGGTCCTTTTCAAATTTGGGATGCTGTAGGTGTTGAAGCAGGAATCGAAATGATGAAAGCAGAAGGACATACTCCAAATAAATGGGTTTTGGATATGGTAGCAAGTGGTAAAAAATCTTTCTATTCGGTTAAGGATGGAGCTACTTATTTTTATGATATCCCTTCTAAATCGTATGTGAAAATTCCTGGTCAGGATGCTTTTATAATTTTGGATAATATTCGAGAAGCAAAAACAATTTGGTCAAATGCAGAAGCTTCAATTCAACATTTAGGTGACGGCGTGTTAAACGTTGAATTTCAGTCTAAAATGAATACTGTTGGTGGTGGCGTTTTAGCTGCAATCAACAAAGGAATTGATTTGGCAGAGCAAGAATATGAAGCTGTTATTATTGGTAACCAAGCTGCAAATTTTTCGGTTGGTGCAAATCTGGCAATGGCATTTATGTTAGCTGTTGAACAGGAATATGATGAATTGGCAATGGCGACAAAAATGTTTCAAGATACGGTAATGCGTTTACGTTACTCTTCCGTGCCAACTTTAATAACGCCAAGAGGAATGACCTTTGGTGGTGCTTGTGAAATGAGTATGCATGCAGATAAAGTTGTTGCTGCCGCAGAAACATACATTGGCTTGGTAGAATTTGGCGTAGGAATAATTCCTGCCGGAGCCGGTACCAAAGAAATGACAAAAAGAGTTTCTGATCTATGGGTAAAAGATGACGTTCAATTGAATCGATTGCGAGATGCCTTTATAAATATAGCAATGGCTAAAGTTGCCACTTCGGCATACGAAGCTTTTGATTACGGATTTTTTCAAAAAGGAAAAGATTTGGTGGTTGTGAATGCCGACAGACAAATTGCGACAGCAAAAAGATATGCTATAGAAATGTTGGAAGATGGTTATACACAACCTACGCCTCAAAAAGTAAGAGTTTTAGGTCAACAAGCTTTAGGCATGTTTATGGTAGGAACTGATAGTCTTCAAAAAGGAAGATTTGCATCAGAACACGATAAGAAAATAGCCAATAAATTAGGTTATGTAATGGCTGGTGGAAATTTATCAGAACCAACAATGGTTTCTGAAGAATATTTACTCGAACTGGAGCGAGAAGCAATTCTTTCACTACTTACCGAAAGAAAGACTTTAGAAAGAATTGAACATACCTTAAAAACTGGGAAACCTTTGAGGAATTAATGTTGCTAGTTCAAATTTTAGTTGAATCAACAATACTATACCAGTAACTTAAATATAAAAAAATGAAAACAGCATATATAATACAAGGATTTAGAACAGCAGTTGGCAAGGCACCAAAAGGGGTTTTTAGATTTAAAAGACCTGATGAGCTTGCCGCCGAAACGATTGAACATTTATTAAAGGCAGTACCGCAACTTGACAAAAAAAGAATTGATGATGTGATTGTCGGTAACGCCATGCCAGAAGCGGAACAAGGTTTGAACGTAGGTCGATTAATTTCATTAATGGGATTAAAAATTGATGATGTTGCAGGTGTTACCGTCAACAGATATTGTGCCTCCGGTTTGGAAACCATTAGCATTGCAACTGCTAAAATTCAAGCTGGAATGGCAGATTGCATCATTGCCGGTGGCGTTGAAAGCATGAGTTATATACCTATGGGAGGTTATCGTCCGGTTCCAAATTATGAAATGGCAAAAGCAGGGCATGAAGATTATTATTGGGGTATGGGCTTAACAGCCGAAGCCGTTGCGAATCAATATAAGGTAACTAGGGAAGCGCAAGACGAATTCTCTTACAATTCGCATATGAAATCCTTAAAAGCGATTGATAATAAAACATTTAAAGATGATATTGTTCCAATAACTGTAGAGCAAATTTTCTTGGACGAAACGGGTAAAAAGAAAACTAAAAATTATACCGTTGACACGGATGAAGGTCCGCGAAGAGGAACTTCTCAAGAAGCGTTAGCAAAATTACGTCCTGTTTTCGCTGCCGGTGGTAGTGTAACTGCAGGAAACTCGTCTCAAATGAGTGACGGTGCCGCTTTTGTTTTAGTAATGAGTGAAGAAATGGTAAAAGAACTGAATCTAGAACCTATTGCAAGACTCGTTTCTTATGCTGCTGTTGGTGTTGAACCTAGAATAATGGGTATCGGACCGGTAAAAGCAATACCGAAAGCTATTAAACGGGCTGGACTGAAACAAAGTGATATTGAACTTTTTGAATTGAATGAGGCTTTTGCTTCTCAATCACTCGCCGTTTTACGAGAACTGGATATCAATCAAGATATTGTAAATGTGAATGGTGGTGCAATTTCTTTAGGTCATCCTTTAGGTTGCACAGGCGCCAAACTATCGGTACAGTTATTTAATGAAATGCGACGTAGAAAAAACAAATATGGTGTTGTAACCATGTGTGTAGGAACCGGACAAGGAGCAGCCGGGGTTTACGAATTTTTAAAATAAAAAAGGCTCTTGTTCTAAGAATAGTAGATACGTAGTTAGCAGTCAATAAAAATTTAATAGTATAAAATTATTTCTGCAATAGCAAAAAATAAAAAAACATAACAAAACTCAAGACAACCATGAAAACAATAAAAGGAGGCGAATTTTTAATAAAAGAAGTACGGCACGACGACATTTTTAGCACCGAGGAATTTACTGAGGAGCAAAGAATGATGAAAGAAGCAGTAATCGAATTTATCGAACGTGAAGTATGGCCAAATAGAGAACGATTTGAACAAAAGGACTATGCCTTTACCGAAGAAATTATGCGTAAAGCAGGTGAAATGGGATTTTTAGGTGTCTCTATTCCTGAAAAATTTGGTGGTATCGGTATGGGATTTGTTTCTACCATGCTCGTTACCGATTATATTTCTTCGGCAACTGGCTCATTAGGAACGGCTTATGGAGCGCATACCGGAATTGGAACTATGCCTATTTTCTTATACGGAACAGAAGCACAAAAAGAAAAATATTTACCAATATTAACATCCGGACAAAAATTTGGCGCCTATTGTTTGACAGAACCGGGTGCAGGTAGTGATGCAAATTCGGGTAAAACAACAGCAACTTTAAGTGCGGACAAAAAACATTATTTGATTAACGGTCAAAAAATGTGGATATCAAATGCAGGATTCGCTGAGATTTTCATAGTTTTTGCTAGAATTGAAAATGATAAAAATATTACAGGGTTTATCATGGAATTTGATAAAAATAACCCAAACGGAGTTACTCTTGGAGAGGAAGAACATAAATTAGGTATTACTTCCTCCTCTACGCGTCAAGTATTTTTTAGCGACACCAAAATTCCGGTGGAGAATATGTTATCGGAAAGAGGAAAAGGTTTTAAAATAGCCTTGAACTCTTTAAATGTTGGTCGTATAAAATTGGCAGCAGCTTGTTTGGATGCAAGTCGAAGAGTAATTACAGAATCTGTAAAATATGCCAATGAAAGAATTCAATTTAAAACCCCGATTGCTCAATTTGGTGCAATTCAAGCTAAAATAGCAGATACAAGCACTAGAGCTTTTGTTACCGATGCAGGTAGTTACAGATGTGCCAAAGACGTTCAGAATTATGTAGAAGCTTTGGTAGCAAAAGGAAGTACAGAAGAAAATGCTGAATTAGAAGCTTTTAGCGAATATGCCATTGAAGCAGCTATTTTAAAGGTGTATGGCTCTGAAACTTCACAGTTTGTAACGGATGAAGGAATTCAAATTTTTGGTGGTATGGGATTCTCCAAAGACACACCTATGGAGTCTGCCTGGAGAGATGCTCGAATTACACGAATTTACGAAGGAACAAATGAAATAAACCGATTACTAACCGTAGGAATGTTATTGAAAAAAGCATTCAAAGGTGAAATTGATTTAATAACTCCGGCGATGGAAGTTGGTAAAAGCTTGATGGCAATTCCATCTTTTGATACCCCCGACTATTCCGAACTTTTTTCCGAAGAAAAAGAAATGATTGCTAAGTTGAAAAAGGTCTTTTTAATGATTTCTGGTAAAGCTGTAGAGACTTACGGAATGGAATTGGAGGAACATCAACAATTAATATTAGCTGCAGCCGAAGTGATGATCGAAATATATATGGCGGAAAGTGCTATTTTAAAAGCAGAGAAAATCGTGTTGAGAACTTCTGAAAAAGAAGCGGAAGCGCAAATAGCAATGGCAAAATTAAATTTACATCATGCCGTAAATAAAGTTACTATGCATGGTAAAGAAGCTATTGTTTATTTCGCAAAAGCGGATGAACAACGCATGATGCTCATGGGATTAAAACGTTTTACAAAATACACGAATAACCCAAATGCTATTGAATTACGTAAAACTATTGCTGCCAAGGTAATTGCAGAAAACAAGTATTGTTTTTAATGTCTGACGAAACAGTGAGTATTAAAAAATCCCGCAATTTGCGGGATTTTTTTGTTAATGATAAATCTTAGGTTACTCTGTTACTGCTCTAAAGGCATTTACACGACCTTTACCGAAATATAAACTTTTACCATTCGTATCAACTTTATCCGCAGATTTGGTTAGTTGTTTTGCTACTTCATGAGGATCCATCTCTCCTCCATTCTTCCCAATGATTAATGCTGCAACACCTGCAACATGTGGTGATGCCATACTAGTTCCCTGTCCCCAATAAAATGATGATCCGGCACCAGCGCTTAGAATCATATCTCCTGCAGAATATGAATAAACATAGTCTCCTCCAGGTCCAGCAATATCAATCAACGATCTTCCAATATTAGAATAAGAAGCCGATGTGTCTTGAGGTCCGGTTGCAGAAACTGTGATAACATTATTCAAATCAGCTGGCAAAACGATAGTAGACCCATTTCCATCAGCGTTCATATAATCATTACCTGCAGCAACTACTATGGTTACCCCTTTTTTAAAGGCATAGTCTATTGCTCTCTGTTGTGCGTGTATTATCTCTTGAATATATTTTGCAGGTATTTTTTCAACAAAGTTACCTTCTTCGTCATAAAACTTTCCATTTTTATCCAAAACTGCTCCCAAACTCATATTAATAACATCTGCACCTTTATTTGCTGCATAAACAATACCTGCATTTATCCAACTAAAAGCACCAGAACCTGTAATTTCTGATAACACTTTTACAGTCATAATTTCTGCATATGGAGCAACTCCAATTATTCCATAATTACTATCTGCTCCAGCAGCTATTCCAGAAACATGTGAACCATGATTAAAGTAAGATCCACCTTGAGCAGTCCAATAATCTTCTCCAGGTACGAATGAAATGGATAAGTCTGTATTTAAATTTGGACTTAAATCGGGATGGTCTCTATCAATACCACTATCTAAAATAGCAATTCTAACACCTTCTCCAGTAAAGCCTGCATTCCATGCTTCAGGGGCATCAATATCATCCATTCCCCATTGTAGAGGAAAAAAATATTCATTATCACCAATACTTGGGGGATTTGTCAATGGCTTAACTTGCATTGGTTCTAACCAATTAACAATTAAATCAGGCACCACGGACTTTACACCATTAATTTTTAAAACGTTGTTTTCAAAATTTGGATCGTTAGATTCAACCACTACGATTCCAATTTCAGCAATGGTACTAGTAATTTTTCCCTTTTTACCAATAGATTTTTCTAATTCACTTGATAAAGTTTCAGAATTTGTAATAATCATATAAGAATTGACTTTTGAAGAATTCTTATTCACAATTACAGATTGATCAGGAGAAACCGCTTCGTCAATTGGGTCTGTTTCACACGAAACTAAAAATAGAAAAGCCAATAAGGGTAGAAATAATTTTTTCATAAAGTTTAAGTTTTTGAGGTTTATAAGGTGGATAAAGTAAGGTTTTTTTTTGAGAAAAAATTAAATTCAAAATATTTTTATGCAATTATTTGTTAGAGAGCAACTTCTAAAGAAATTGAGAAGTGAATTTTATAAAAAAAAAGTTGATACCTGTGAATAATTATAAAAATTTCATTAAATTTTTCTTTATTTGCTTCTGAAATTAAGTCATAACCTCAAATCCAACAGCAACAATGATGAAAAGTAACCTAATTAGAATAGTTTGTGTTTTTTGTATTTCTCTATTTTTTTCTTCAACAATTCTAGCACAATCCCAATTTAAAGTCCTTTTGGTCACTAAAACGGGAGGCTGGCATCACGAATCAATACTTGATGGAATTACAGCGATGAAAGAATTAGCCGAACGTCATAATTTTGAATTGCAGCGCCATCAAGATGGGACAAAAATGACGGAGGCTTCACTAAAAAAATATGATTTGGTTGTTTTTTTAAGCACTACCATGGATATTTTGGATAATAATGAACAAAAAGCTTTTGAGAAATTTATTCAATCGGGTAAAGGTTTTGTTGGTATTCATGCTGCGTCAGATACGGAATATGAATGGGATTGGTATACCAAATTGGTTGGGAGAATGTTTCATATTCATCCAGCTCAACAGACTGCAAAATTGAAAATTATAAATCATAATTTTCCGGGTTTAGAACATTTTCCAAATACCTTATTATGGACCGATGAATGGTATGAATTCGGTGAAGAAAAGGTTGGGGATTTAAACTATTTAATAACTGTAGATGAAAATTCATTTGACGCCAAGGTTACTTGGAAAGACCGCGATATAAATGCGAACGGCATTAAAGTAGATCGAACTGGTGTAGGAATGGGTGATTTTCATCCTATTTCTTGGTACCATAATTATGATGGCGGGCGCTCCTTTTATACAGCACTCGGTCATATTCCTTTGGTTTTTAAGAACCAATGGTTTTTAGATCATTTATATGGTGGTATCTATTGGGCGGCAACTGGAAAAGGAATTGAGAAGTAGTTTTATGATTTAATAAAATGGATACTAACTTTTTTTATACTAACTTTTACTATCTTTATCATAGAAAAACTTATCTGATGCATTTAAAAAATTTCCCCTCGATTTTAATGCTTCTTTTTGGAACCTTTATGTATTCTCAAGAAGCAACCGAGATTTATCTGTTTGACTTGATCAAAACGGAAAGTTCATATACCATAAAAAATCCCATAAACATTTCTAAAAACGAAGGCTATGATAATCAACCTAGTTTTCGGGAAGATGGTATGTTGATCTTATTTAGTTCCTTTCGAAATGATCAAGCTGATATTGCACAATATAATATAGAAGATAATTTTAGAACGTGGATCACCGACACAAAAGAAGTAAGCGAATTTTCACCTACGCCCTATCCAGGAAAAAAGAAATTCTTTACTTGCGTGCGATTTGGCAAGGACGGCAGTCAAGAATTGTTCAAATATTCTTTTAAAAATAAAACTCCTATAGCCTTAGAACCTAATGTCAAAGTTGGTTATTACTCATGGATAAATAAAAATAGTCTTGTTTCGTTTGTTTTAGGAGATATTGAGACTCTGCAAGTTTCGAATTTCAAGTTTAAAATAAAATATCCCATTCAATCCTATATTGGTCGGTCAATAAACAAGGTACCCGCTTCGGTATCTTACGGCACCGAACTCATCAGTTTTATTAGTAAAAGTCATGAAGTTCCTGAAATTTACACTATAAATCCTGTCACAAGTGAACTAAATTTTCTTGCTGACGCTTTAGAAGGTTCTGAAGATTTTACATGGACTTTAGATGGTGCCATTTTTATGGGAAAAGATAGCAAAATTTACTACTTTTTTCCTGAAAAAAGCAAAGAATGGCAACCAATAACAATAGAAAGCGAAATACCTTTAAAAAAGATCACTCGCCTCGTTGTTAGTCCAAATGGTAAAAAAATTGTTGTAGTCGCTGCAGAATAATTTCCATTGTAAATTGCAATTCCCATAGAAATGGTATTTCCAATAATTTCAAAAAAGACTTAAATATTAGTTATTTTAAATCGATCCTGTTTTATATATAAATTCAAGCAAATTAGCGTCAAAATGTAATTGGTTTCAGTTAATTTTGCAAATAGATTTAATAAATGAACAGCATATGAATTGGATTTTATTGATAATTGCAGGACTTTTTGAAGTAGCATTTGCAACTTGTTTAGGTAAGGCAAAAGAAACTACAGGTACAACAGCTACTTTATGGTATGTCGGATTTTTATGCTGCTTGGCAATTAGTATGTATTTATTGGTAAAAGTGACAGAAAATTTACCTATTGGAACAGCTTACGCTGTTTGGACGGGAATTGGTGCTGTGGGAACTGTTTTAGTCGGAATTTTTGTTTTTAATGAACCTGCCGATTTTTGGCGATTGTTTTTTATAGCAACACTTATTCTTTCCATTATCGGATTAAAATTTGTGTCCGTTTAAAAATATATTCTAAATGCTATAAAAATACTGAAGTTTGTATAATTACAGCGTTAGCAATACCTTACCATCTTCCGCGAAAGCAAATTCAAATAGTAATTACTATTCTTCATGCGTTGAATTAAAATGGATTATAACTTTGGTTCAAAGGTGTTATTTTCATCCAAATGATCTTTGCCTAATTCATTGCTTATAATTATTTGCTCCTTAACTTTTTTTAAAAATTGACGAACCATTTTTGGGGTAATAATATATTGTTCAATCATAGCTGATTTTTTTAATTAGTGCATCCTAAAAAAATAAACTTTAAAAATTATTTTGTCCTTAAATATAAACTCAAAATACTAGTTAAATATTGTATTTTTTTTAAATTAATTTCTTGAAAATCAAAAGGAAAATAAAGCATTTAAGTATGGAAAATTACATTGTTGATGTTGGAAAATTACATTGTTATTCATGCAGAATTCAAGTTTAAAATTCGCACTTTTTCGATGAGATAAATCTAAATTTATGGTTTTAAACTTGGTATTTAATTTTGAAAGTAATAATTGCCACAGAACTATAAAATTCCCTCAAATTATCGATTAGTGAAGTAGCAATAAACTAAGTTGAAAGTAGTTAGTGTTGTACGTTAGTTTTAAAAAGGCTTTTTATGTTAGTTAAAAAGCCTTTTTTTATGCACGAAAATAAACGATAACCGGATTTTTTTTAAAAATTACTCACAAAAGCAATTCTTTTACTATCTGGCGACCAAGACGGTACATTGATTGTTCCTTGTCCGCCATACAAATAAGCAATTACTTTCGGTTCACCTCCATTAATTGGCAACAAGCGCAGTAAAACGCGTTTATAAGAAGGGTGATCGTTTACCGGAATTGTTGCCGGAAAAGAAATAATAGCAATCCATTTTCCATCAGGTGAAATATGCGGAAACCAGTCATTATAGGTGTCAAAGGTAATTTGTTCTTTTTCAGTTCCGTCAGGCTTCATGCGCCAAATTTGCATAGTCCCTGATTGACTACCATTATAATAAATATATTTTCCATCTGGGGAATATTCACAACCATCAACGTGTACCCCTTTTTCAACAGAGGTTAAATCTATTTCTTCGCCTCCATTAATAGATTTTTTATAAATATTATACCCGTTTTTTCCTTCTCGCATCGCCACATATACAAGCTCTGTATTATTTGGTGCCCAACCATGCCAATACGAAGGTGTTTCTTTGGTAATTAATTTTGGGGTTCCACCTTCAATAGGCAATACATAAACTGCGGATCCTCCATTGGCTTCCTTATTGTGATGGCTTATTGCCAACAATTTTCCGTCAAAGGAAATACCGTGATCATTATTCAAATTATCAGCAAAACCAGTATTAACTTTATTGAGCTCTCCTCCCTCAACTGGGATTTTATATAGCAATCCTTCTTTATTGATTAACAGGTTTTTACCGTCTGGCATCCAATTAGGAGCTTCAAATCGAGAAGGCTCTGTTAAAATAACATTTCTCTTTCCGTCGAACACATCCATAGTTTCCAAACGGCAGCCTAACCAACCTTCTTTATTGGGATTATAAGTGTCCGCCACGGGTCTATCAATTCTTACATTCCAAACTTTGGCTTCTTCTAAAACATTTTCATCGTGAGAACAAACAAATAATCCAATAAATACTTCTCCCGAAAGGTTCTCTACTTCTTGGCTACCGATAATTTCAAAAGGTTCACCGAATTTTGCTGCTCGCATGATGATTTTTTTACCAGCTCTTTCCAATTGCAAGATTTCATAGTTTTTTTTCACTGCCTTAATTTCATCTTCTTCTTGCATACTTAGCCCTTTAATTTTCCGATTTTGCAAAGAGGTAAGTCCGTCGCCATGCACAGTTCCAGCAACAAATGCAGTATTATTTTCTAAAGATTCACGTACCATCCAACCCATTTTTCGATGCGGATCTTTTCCTTTACCAATAAATTCAAAATTCGCAGTTATTATAAAATCACCATCAATTTTAGAATACGCATATTGAAATTCATCCTTTTCAAACCAAATATTATAACCTGCTCCTTTTATAGCGTATGTTTGATCGGTTGTATCATAGTTTGACGAGCCTTTAATTTTAGGGTTTCCGATATCACTCTGTGAAGAAAATATCCCAATTGTGTTATTTTGCGCCATAGAAGTATGTATAATAAAAACGAAAAAAAGTAAGCTTAAAGTTCTCATAAAATGAATTATATAGTTGATAATAAATAATCTAACGAATTTATTGTTATTATTTTTTCGTTTTAATTATGTTTTAATTGTTGTGCTTTTTGATAAAATAATACCATAAAAATAATGGACGTATACTTACTTTTAAGAAATCTATTTTTTGAGCAGTAAAAAAATAGCAATTCTTAAAATTTAGGTGTTTAAAATTACGATTTATTCTAAAAATGAAAAGCATATTTAGAATTTATTTCAATGTTATTTTCAATTTTGAAATAGTTCCATAGAAATAATTGCAAAAAAAATTAACTTAACTAACCAAACCTATGAAATTACTGCACACTGTTGATATTGTCATCATTTTAATTTATCTGATTACTATTATTGTAATTGGATTAGTCGTTCGAAAAAAAGCACAAAGAAGTAAAGACGACTACTTAATGGGCGGAAAATCTATACCTTGGTATATGCTCGGACTTTCTAACGCATCTGGAATGTTCGATATTTCGGGTACGATCTGGTTAGTCGCTTTAATGTTTGTTTATGGAATAAAAAGTGCTTGGATTCCTTGGCTTTGGCCAGTGTTTAACCAAATATTTTTGATGGTTTACTTATCTAAATGGTTACGGCGTTCGAATGCAACAACAGGTGCTGAATGGATTGGTACTCGATTCGGTTTTGCGCAAGGAGCAAAACTCTCTCACATTGTAGTGGTCGTATTCGCATTAATCATGTGTTTGGGCTATTTGGCGTATGGTTTTATTGGTTTAGGAAAATTTATTGAAATATTTATCCCTTGGGAAGTGGTAAGTAATTACGTGCCATTTAATGTTACGCCTGAATATGTGCCTCATTTTTATGGTGTTATTTTCACCTGTTTTGCCGTGTTTTATTCTTTATTAGGTGGTATGTCAGGTATCGTTTGGGCAGATGTAGTGCAATTCGCCATCATGACCGTCGCCGCTTTGGTTATTGGTTATTTGGGATTTCAAGCGGTTGGAGAAAACACTTTAAATGTACCTAATGGATGGACGAGTCCGTTTTTTGGCTGGAAACTAGATATGGATTGGGCAACAATAATACCTGAAGTAAACCAAAAAATTAGAGAAGATGGTTTCGGTCTTTTTAGTATTTTCTTTATGATGATGGTTTTTAAAGGGGTATTAGTGAGTGTTGCTGGTCCTGCACCAACATACGACATGCAAAAAATCTTGTCAACAAAATCAGCTGAAGAAGCATCAAAAATGAGTGGTTTTGTATCGGTAGTTTTAATGCCAATTCGTTATTTAATGATTGCCGGTTTCGCCGCTTTAGCATTAATTTACTATGAAAAATTGAATTTATTAAATACCGCAGGAGAAATTGATTTTGAATTAATTTTACCAACTGCCATAAAAGAATTTGTACCAGTTGGGCTTTTAGGCTTGCTTCTTGCCGGACTAATTGCTGCGTTTATGTCAACCTTCGCTGGAACTTTAAATGCTGCTCAAGCCTATTTGGTAAACGATATTTATTTAAAATATAAAAACCCAAATGCTAGTCAAAATCAAGTTAAGAACATGAATTATCTTACTGGTATTGTTGTAGTTATCGTAAGTATTGTGCTTGGTTTATTCGCCAAAGATGTGAATTCTGTGCTGCAATGGATTGTTTCTGTTCTTTATGGTAGTTATGTTGGTGCCAATATTTTAAAATGGCATTGGTGGAGATTTAACGGAGAAGGATTCTTTTGGGGCATGGTTGCCGGTTTAGTTTCTGCAGGAATTGTACCTGAATTATTTCCAGATGTATTATCCTTATACCTATTCCCAGTAATATTATTATTTTCCCTTATCGGAAGTTTTGTTGGTACCTATTCTGCTCCTCCAACGGATGAAGCCGTTCTTAAAGATTTTTATAAAAATGTACGTCCTTGGGGTTTCTGGAAACCAATTCACGATAAACTAGCTGCAGAAAACGAAAATTTCAAAAAAAATACCGATTTCAAAAGAGATATGTTTAATGTTACAATAGGTATCGTTGCACAAACAGTTCTGGTAATTTTACCTATGTATATTGTTTTCCGACAAACTACCCCTATTTATATTTCTCTAGCAATATTGGCTGTTAGTTTGTTCTTGTTGAAAAAATACTGGTGGAATACCTTAAATGAAAAATTAGATTAATATGAGTGCCATGAAATCAAAAAATATTGAAAAGGCTAAGAAAAGACAGGCCAAATTAATTGGTAAAAAAAATAAGCCTTTGTCCTATTCCAACGGTATTTATACGCGCTATAAACATCCGGTATTAACCGCAGAACATACTCCGATATTTTGGCGCTATGATTTGAACCCGAAAACTAATCCGTTCGGAATGGAAAGAATCGGAATAAATGCTACTTTCAATGCGGGCGCTATCAAATGGAAAAACAAGTATGTGTTGGCGGTTCGCGTTGAAGGCAATGATAGAAAATCATTTTTTGCTTTAGCAGAAAGTAAAACAGGTATCGATGGCTTTAAGTTTTGGGAAAAACCTATTGTTATTCCACAAATTAAAGATAACCCCGATACTAATGTCTATGATATGCGCCTTACAGAGCACGAAGATGGGTGGATTTATGGTATTTTTTGTACAGAAAGAAAAGACCCAAAAGCTCCCGAATCGGATACGAGTTCTGCTATTGCAAATGCAGGAATTGTGCGTACTAAAGATTTACTTATCTGGGAACGTTTACCGGATTTAGTTTCCAATACCGGACAACAACGAAATGTCGTATTACATCCCGAGTTTGTTAATGAAAAATATGCGTTATATACGCGTCCTCAAGATGGATTTATAGATATTGGCGGAGGTGGTGGTATTGGCTTTGGATATGTAGATAACATGGAAAATCCTGTTGTAAAAGAAGAAACCATCATCAATAATAAAGTGTATCACACGATTTATGAGTTGAAAAACGGACAAGGACCTGCACCAATAAAAACAGAAAAAGGTTGGTTGCATTTAGCTCATGGAGTGCGAAATACAGCAGCCGGGATGCGTTATACCTTATATATGTTCTTAACCGATCTAAACGATTTGACAAAAGTTATTCATCAACCTGCTGGTTATTTTATGGCACCCAATTACAAAGAAACTCTTGGAGATGTTTCTAATGTTTTGTTTACCAACGGTTGGATAAAAAATGATGACGGAAAAGTATTCATTTATTACGCTTCTTCTGATACTCGCATGCATGTGGCAGTTTCTAGTGTTGACCAGTTACTTGATTATGTTATAAATAGTCCGAAAGACACCTTTACTTCAGCTGGTTCTGTCAATACCATTATAGAAATGATTGAAAGAAACAAAGCCTTGTAGTTATGCTTCAAATTCGAAAAGCACTATCAGAAACATTATCAAAAGAATTGGAAAATATTCTCAATTATTGGAGTACCAATACGATTGATGAGATTTATGGTGGTTTTGTGGGTGAGCGCGATCATTATAACAATTTAGTACCTGATGCTCCGAAAGGAATTATATTGAATTCAAGAATATTATGGGCATTTTCTGCGGCATCGAATCATTATCTTACCGATAATTATAAAGAAATGTGCCTCCGCTCCTATCAATATCTTCGAGCTAATTTTAAAGATAAAAAAAACGGTGGTGTTTATTGGGAGCTGGATGCAAAAGGAAATCCGATAAACACCAGAAAACAAATTTATGCACAGGCATTTACGATTTATGCTTTGTCAGAATATTATGCATATTCAAAAGACGAAAGAGCATTGCAATGGGCAATTGAAATTTATATTTTAATCGAAAAACACGCAAAAGACCCATTAAATAACGGTTATACAGAAGCTTTTAAACAAGATTGGTCAACTATTGCCGACTTGCGTTTAAGTGTTAAAGAAATCAATGTAGCTAAAACGATGAATACTCATCTGCATATTTTAGAGGCATACACGAATTTATTGAAAGTGTTTGAAAACGAAGATTTAAAAAATAATCTAACCGAACTGATAGAACTTTTCTTAAGCAAATTTTTAAAAGAAGATAATCATTTGCATTTATTCTTCGATGAAAAATGGAATGCAAAAGATACAACGATTTCTTATGGACATGACGTCGAAACAGCTTGGTTATTAATGGATGCAGCAAAAGTTTTAAAAAACGATAAATTAATCGTGGAAACAGAAAAAACAGCCATCCAAATTGTTGAGACCTTTATTAAAGAAGGTATAGATACCGATGGTGGTGTTTTCAATGAATTAGATACAAAAACGGGTGTTTTAGATTCTGACAAACATTGGTGGCCCCAAGCAGAAACCCTTATTGGTCTGGATTATGCCTATCAAATTACCAAAAACAAAAAGTATCTCGAATTGTCTTGGAAAACATGGACGTTTATTCAAGCCAAAATTTTGGATACGGAAAACGGTGAATGGTTTTGGCGTGTTGACAAAACAGGGAAACCCTATGGCAACGAATACAAGGTTGGTATGTGGAAAGCCCCATATCATAATTCAAGAGCTTGTTTAAAGCTAATTATCCAATAATTACAATTATTCTATTTGTAAACTTCCTGCAATTAACTTTTCTCAAGAATTATCTTTCCCTATAATATTGCAAAGAAAAATAATTGTAATAAATCCTGATTAAGGTCATTATTTTATCCTGATCTTCATCAATGATTCTATATATATATCTTTCTATATTTGCATTATTATAACCATGATGACCAAAAGCAGTGTAATACTCTTCGTTCAAAATAGGTTGATTTGGCTCGTTTTTTTGTTTGCCACCGTGTGGCTTAACACGTTGTTAGGTACTACAGACAGGGCAAATTGGCTTATTGAAAATATATTTACGATTTGTGCACTGCTTTTTTTATTTATTTCTTATAGACATTTTCAATTTAGTTACCAGAGTTATTTTTTAATCTTCTTATTTTTATGTCTGCACGTTTACGGTTCTAAATATACCTATGCTGAAAATCCATTAGGTTTTTGGCTGAAAGATATATTTCATTCTTCTCGAAATCAATATGATAGAATCGTTCATTTTAGTTTTGGTTTTTTATTGTATTATCCCTTACGGGAATTTTTTGGCAAATGGTTAAAATACACAGAAAAACTCACCTACTATTTACCTATTCTACTCGTTTTTTCTTTTAGTGCCTTATATGAAATAATAGAATGGCTTGTTGCCGACATATTTTTTGTGGAGCAAGGCATTTCCTATTTAGGTACTCAAGGCGATGTTTGGGATGCGCAAAAAGACTCATCACTTGCCTTTTTAGGCGTGATACTTTCATTTACATTCTTTACAATAAAAGCAATATTAAAAAAAAAGAAGTAAATCGATAGGTAAATACTATTGTTTAGCTCCAAATAATTACAGATTATCATGAATGATATTTTTGTCATACAAACTGAAAGTTTTTTATTAAGTCAATCCGATTTTTTAATTCGAATGTTAATTACTGTGGGTATTGGATTGGTAATCGGCCTAGAAAGAGAATTTGCCACTGCGAATAATAAAGAAATTTTTGCCGGACTCCGAACACTTTCAGTTGTTGCTTTATTGGGATTTACTTGTGCTTTGCTGAATTTTATAATCCATCCTTGGTTTTTTATTTTTGGTCTGTTAAGTGTTGTTCTTTTAGTTGCCATTTTTTATTGGGTTTCTGCAAATAAAGGTGATATCGGAAGTACCTCAGAATTCACAACTATTTTCACTTACCTTTTGGGAGGCCTTATACTATTAGGCAATATTGAAATTAGTTTGGCTCTTACCGTGGTTATTGTAGTATTGCTATCTTTAAAAGGAAAATTTCAATTTATTGTTGGTCAAATAACACAAGAAGAAATTTATGCCTTTGTTCGGTATGTTGTAATTGCTTTATTAATTCTACCCTTTTTGCCAAATGAAATTTTCGGATATTTTCAAGTACTAAATCCAAGAGAAATTGGTTGGATCATTGTTCTCGTATCGGGAATTCAATTTTTAGGCTATATCTTATCAAAATATTTAGGCAGCAAAAAGGGAATTATTCTCACTGGAATATTTGGTGGTTTGGTTTCTAGTACAATTGTGACATGGACCTTTTCAAAAAAAAGTAAAGAAAATCCATCTTATTCTGATAGTTATGCTTTAGCTATTTTTTCAGCTGCAACAGTCATGGTAATTCGAGTGGTAGTATTAGTCTATATTTTCAATAAATCGATGCTTTCTAATTTACTACTCCCCTTATTTCTTGTTTTTTTTACTGCAGTGACGGTAACTTTTATCTTTTTTAAAAAACAACAAACAAATAAATCGTTTAAAGAAAAAATAAAATTGGGAAATCCTCTGAGTATAAAAGATGCTGTTTTTTTTGGATTTCTTTACAGTGGAATTTTACTTTTAGTTAGCTATGCAAGCAGTAAGTATGGAAGTGCAGGAATCTATATTTCTAGTGCTATCAGTGCCTTAACAGATATTGATGCCATTGCAATTTCCGTATCTAAACTTGGTGGCACATCAATAGAATTACTTACTGCACAAAACGCCATTTTATTAGCAACCTTATCTAATACTGTGGTAAAAATAGGAATTGCCTTATGGGAGGGCAGTAAAGATTTGAAAAAAAATGTAATCTTTGGTTATGGTTTAATTTTTATTGCAGGTATTATTGGTTTTCTAATTTTGAATCGATAATCTAACAACCACAATAGTAATAAAACAAGAAGTTGAGATTAAAAAAGATATTTTAGATCAATTGTCATCAACGTCAAACCCATATATTATTATAATGTTTGTACGTGGTTTCTAAATTTTCGTGAACAAGAATATTGTTCAAAAAAATTAGAAATTCATCGCTAAATAAGTTACTAATTTCTTATTTTTTTTCTAAACGTGTTCCGCCATGCCCGCCGGCAACTATAACTAAAACTTTGATGCTTAGGTAAATATATTTAAAAAATTGAATCACCGGATTCATCATTTTAAATCGTTGGTAATTGGATATTCTTTTTGTCATAATTTTTCTTTTTTATTCAGGAATCAGCCACCAAAAAGGTTTCATTTTTGCTTTATACAAAAAGGCATAATGCAACGTTAATTTTAACCAATGCCCTGCCAAGCCAATTTCTCCAAAGGTTTTTCCTAATTGTCTTCCTTGTGTGTCAGGATATTTTTTATAATTCGGTACAATAGGAAAAGTGGTTATACTAATACCACTTCCCTGCATCAAACCGAAGCCTGCCGAAGCAATACAAGCAGCTCCCATATTGCCTAAAGAACCTTTATGATGAAAGTCCATTTTACCACCGTTCTTGATTGTTTCAATAATATTATCAGCTACAATTTTTGCGGTAATACCTGAAGGCATACCGGTTCTTGGAGGCGATGGTGAAATCGATGTCCCATTTTTACTCTTTCTCGGTTTTGAAATTGGATGTGGTGGTGCAAAAGCGATACCAGGTGCAAAAATATTCGGGTAACTCGGATTTTGATATGTTTCCGGCCAATCCTGAACTGACCATTCTTCATAAGGTTTAGGTGTATAATCGGCGTCTACAATCATAAAACCTTTAAATAATTTTTCGGTAATATCTTTGTCTTGCTTATCATAAGCTTTAAATCCGTGTCCTGAAAAAGCAGGAATTAACATGGCAAAATCATAGGTTTCTTTCGCATACTCTCCTTCTAAAGTTTCGTAATGTGCAATACCATCCTCAATTTTATTTACACCTGCACCGATTATCCATTCTATGCCTCGATCTTCGAATATCATTTCTACCAATTCACTTGATTTCATGATATTGCTGCCGTAAGTTAACAACATACCATCCATACCAAAATCACCCAATTTGAACTCATTGGCAATCCAAGTTATTTTAGCCTTATCCCTAACTTTATGGCGTCGTAACTCTTGCTCCACATTCAAAATATATTCAAAAGCAGCACCCTGACAAGTAGAATTTGCATGTCCTGTACCAATTAAGATTTTTACTTCTTTGCCGTTTTTCATTTGCTGAATTAAAGCATCAAGAGCATGCCAAGCCTCTGTTGCGTGGGTGTATGTACAAACGGAATATGCTTTATTAGTACCTGGCAATAAACCTTGTGTAGCTTCAAAATTTAATTTCGGACCGGTCGCATTGATTAAATAGTCATAAGTAACTTTTTCATGTGTACCCTTTTTGTCTCCAGCAACATAATCTACCAAAACAAAAGGTTCCTTAATTGTAGCATCTCCTTCCGGATGAAAACTTATGGCTTTTGCCTGCTTATAGTCAATTTTCTTTTTTTTGTATAAAGGTGCTAATGGAAACAAAATACTCTCTGGTTTCATTCTACCAATACCAACCCAAATATTAGAAGGAATCCATTGGTAATTGCTATTAGGAGAAACTACCACAATTTCATGTTCTTTACTAAGTTTGCGGCGTAAATGAGTTGCCGCAACATGACCTGAAATTCCTGCTCCAAGAACTACTATTTTTGACATATTATTAGAATTTACCTTAAAATTAGTAGAAATGATTTGGTTTATTTATGATTTAAATCATTTTGCAATAAAATAAAAGCCTAGGGTAATAATTATTACTTTTTAGTCAAGTGAACAGGATAAGAATAAACTTAACTCTTTTTACACTTACTCCTTATGTAAAAAAAGTTGCTTGGCGAGTAAATTTTCTTCTGATTCAATATGTTCATCATCAGGAACGCAACAGTCAACCGGACAAACAGCGGCACATTGTGGTTCATCATGAAAACCTTTGCATTCCGTACATTTATCAGGTATGATAAAATAGACTTCATCACTTATGGGTTCTTGATCTTCATCTGCATTGACTTTATTTCCATTTGGTAATGTAAGATCTCCTTTTAAAGTGGTTCCATCAGAATATTTCCAGTCTTCTGAAGCTTCATATATTGCCGTATTCGGGCATTCTGGTTCACAAGCTCCACAATTAATACATTCGTCAGTTATTATTATTGCCATGATTTTTTTTAGTTAAATTTGTAAGCGCAAATATAAACTTTCAAATTTAAAATTTCCGAAGGATGACCATGGAAAAAAGAATACAAGCAATCGCGAAATTAGGTGAATTTTTAGGTCAGTTTAGGCCTGATGGAATTGTGAAAAATGATAATATACTTTACAACGAATTATTTTTTGATGCTTTTTCTATGCAAATAAATCGAGCAGTTGAGTATAATGGTTGGTTCACAAAAGAGAATGTTTTACATGCATTTCAAAGCTGGTCTAATTTATTAACTGAAAGCAATTTAAATACATGGGTTTCATCTTATAATTTAAGTAATATAAAACCTAAGAATGTTGCGATAATTATGGCAGGAAATATCCCTTTGGTTGGCTTTCATGATTTTTTATCGGTTTTGGTTTCTGGTCATAATGTGATTGTGAAGCAATCTTCAAATGATCGTCATTTTTTACCTTTCATTGCAAAATATTTAGAAAAAGTAGCGCCGGAAATTGAAGGGAAAATAACATTTACGGAAGAAAAATTGAAAAATTTCGATGCGGTTATTGCGACCGGGAGTAATAATACAGCACGCTATTTTGATTATTATTTTGGAAAACATCCACATATAATTCGCCAGAATAGAAATTCTGCTGCAATTTTAACGGGAAATGAAAATCCGGAAGATTTATTCCTTCTCGGAGAGGATATTTTTAGATATTTTGGTTTGGGATGTCGAAGTGTTTCTAAACTATTTGTCCCGAAAGGATATAATTTTGATCCGCTTTTTAAGGCTATTTTAACCTATAGCCAAGTGATAAACTATAAAAAATACGAAAACAACTACGATTATAATAAAGCTGTTTATTTAATGAGTTTGTTTAAAATTTTAGAAAATGGATTTCTTATGCTAAAAGAAGATGCAAGCTATGCATCGCCAATTGCCACTTTATTTTATGAGTATTATGATGATTTGGAATCGTTAGATCAAAAGTTAAAAGCGGACAAAGAATTTATCCAATGCATTGTAGGAAAAGCAATAGAAAATAGCGTTTCTTTCGGAGAAACTCAAAAACCACAGCTTTGGGATTATGCAGATGGAATTGATACAATGCGCTTTTTAGAGAAATTGTAACAATAACTTAGATAAGATACAAGTCAATTACTCGAGAAATTGCTATTGATATTTTGTGTCGAGTTTGATATAATCTAACAATTCTCTACGAACTGCTTTTTCTTTGAATTTTCCGCCAAATTCAGATGTTACCGTGCTGCTGGTAATATCTTCAATACCTCTAGAATTAACACATAAATGTTTCGCATCAATAATACAGGCAACATCATCTGTACCTAACGCTTCTTGAAGGGCCTGTACTATTTGCATATTCAAACGCTCTTGAACCTGCGGTCTTTTAGCAAAATGTTCTACAATTCGATTCATTTTTGACAAACCGATTACTTTTCCGTTTGAAATGTACGCAACATGAGCTTTTCCAACAATCGGTAATAAGTGGTGTTCACAAGTAGAATAAACTGTTATGTTTTTCTCAACAAGCATTTCACCATATTTGTAACTATTATCAAAAGTGGATAATTTTGGTCTCGAATTTGGGTTTAACCCTCCAAAGATTTCTTTTACAAACATTTTTGCAACTCTTAAAGGAGTTCCTTTTAAACTGTCATCATTAAGATCCATGCCAAGAGTATGCAAAATATGAGCAACGTCATTTTGAATGGATTTTATTTTTTCTGCATCCGATACATCGAAAGCATCTTTTCTTATAGGGGTTTGGGCTGAGGTAGAGACGTGATTATCTCCTATTTCTTCAATCATTTCGTTGATTTTAACGTTTTTTCCATCAAACATAATCTTCCAATTTTAATCTACAAAAATACAATAGTTTTATATATTTATTAGCTAATAAGATAGATTAATTCTTCTAAATTACAGCTGCCTTGCTCACCTGAAGCCATCGTTTTAAGCGTGAAATTCTGATTTGCAACCTCTTGTTCTCCCACTATTACAACGTAAGGAATATCTCTCTTATTTGCATAATTCATTTGTTTCTTCAGTTTTGCAGCATCCGGATATAATTCACATTTTATCCCTTTAGCACGTAAAAAAAGAATCGCTTTCATACTGTATAAAGCTTCCTTTTCTCCGAAATTTAAAAACATAACCCGAGGTTTTGGTAGTTCAGCCTCTTGAAATAAATCTAATTCTTCTAAAACTAAATAGATGCGATCTAAACCAAAGGAGATGCCAATTCCACTCATATTTTTTAATCCGAATATTCCTGTTAAATCATCATACCGGCCTCCACCACCAATCGAACCCATAGCAACTTTTTTAGTTTGCACTTCAAATATTGCTCCGGTATAGTAATTTAAACCTCTTGCTAATGTAACATCTATCTCTAAAACAGCAGAATGCAATCCTAGTTTATCTATATTTTCTATTATGAATTGTAACTCCTCTACTCCTTTTTTTCCTTCTTCGGAGTTTTCCAATAAAACTACTAATTGCGCTAATTTTTGACTATTTGACCCATTAAAGTCAAATAAAGGCTGTACTTTTTCAATTGCTTCGTTAGAAATTCCATTGGCAAGCATCTCCTTTTTTACGCCATCTTCTCCAATTTTATCTAGTTTATCTAAAGCAACGGTAAAAGCAATCAATTTATCTTGAGCGCCAATAACTTCTGCAATACCAGATAATATTTTTCGATTATTCAATTTAATAACGGTTTCTGTTAAGCCTAATTTGGTAAAAACGGCATCATATAATTGCACAAATTCCACTTCTTGCCATAAACTAGCACTACCAACAACATCAGCATCACATTGATAAAACTCTCTGAACCTTCCTTTTTGCGGACGATCGGCACGCCAAACCGGTTGCATTTGATAGCGTTTGAATGGAAATTCAATTTCGTTTTGGTGTTGCACCACATATCTGGCAAAAGGAACTGTCAAATCATAACGAAGGGCCTTTTCTGAAATTTGATTCGTAATTTTTAGGGAGTTCTTCTCTTTTAAAAGCTTTTCGTCAGCTTTAGATAAAAAATCACCGGAATTCAATATTTTAAAAATCAAACGATCTCCTTCTTCGCCATATTTACCCATTAGGGTTGAAGAGTTTTCAAAAGAAGGAGTTTCAATAGGTTGAAAACCATAAACTTCAAAAATTTCTTTTATGGTAGTGAAAATATAATTTCTGCGGGCAACTTCAACAGGAGAAAAATCTCTGGTTCCTTTTGGAATACTTGGCTTCATGCTTTCTTTTCGATTTAATTTTCCGTGTAATCTATCCTTGAAAACGAAGAAAATGACATACTAATTTTAAGACTGCAAATATCGAAAAAATGCATCCAATTCTACTAATTTAAAGTTGATTTTTGACTTTTCTCTTGGGAATAACTTTTTTAAATAGTTTAAAAACAAACCAAAAAATTATTAAAACCAACAAAATAGCAACTATGGGTAAAAATATAGCAAAGACAGATAAAAAAATAGAAGTACCCGACTCTACGGCTGATACAATCGGATTTGCAAATCCGGCAGTTGCCGTTGTAGATGCCAAACGTGTTGTTGTCGTTGAACTTTTAATGGCGGTTGCAGTTCCACCTCCGGCAATTATCGCCAAAACCCATGTAAAGAACGGATCGAAATTTGCCACTGTTGAAAGCATGATTGCCGTACCTGCAATAGCAGCGAGAGGAATCGCTATAGTGTCTAAAACATGATCAACCCAAGGAATTAAATAGGCGGCAATTTCGAAAATTGTTGCAATCCCCAAAGTGATCATTGCTGCATTACTTCCGACCCATTCCCAGTTTTCGTTTAATGGCACTATTTGAAAATGAGACGCCAAACTTAGCACAAAAAACGGAACGAAAATTCGAAATCCAACCGAAGCTGCAAGTGAAATTCCTAAAAAAATACTTATAATAGTACTGATTTCCATGATGTTATTTTGGGTAAAAATACTTATTATTACCATAAATACCTTGTTAAATAAAAACAAATTATGTATAATGGTTTGATATTATTTTATTAATTTTATAAGTTAGCGAACTGATAATAAGACTTTATGAAGAGAATTTTTTATTTTCTATTTTTATGCTTTACGGCAAGTTATTCCCAATATGATAGAGTGGATTATATTGATATAAACAATAAAAAAGCAAGTTTAGAAAACTTATTACAAAAATATATTCTGATTCCCTCTGAAAGCGGAAATGAGAAAAACGCCGGTGATTTTATTAAAGGTGTTTGCAAAGAAAACGGTCTAGAAATATCCGATTTTGGCACAGAAGATGGTAATTATAATTTTGCTGCTTCCATTTTTCCGTTAAATTCAAAAAAACCTAATATCATTTTTTTAAATCATATCGATTGTGTTCCTGCAAATAAAGATTCTATTTCTATTGCAAATACTGGTAAAGTCATTGATGGTGAAATTTATGGTCGAGGAGCAATTGATAATAAAGGAGCTGCAGTAATGCAGCTTTTTAGTATTTTAAAACACAAGGGTTCTTCCAAATTTGATAGTAAGTATAATGTTACCTTTTTAGCAGTTTCTTGCGAAGAATCCCAATGTGATGGAGGAATTGCCCATGTAATTGATAATTATTTTGATGTGCTAAACCCTGCAGTTGTTATTGGCGAAGGTCCTTCAGAATTAACCAGCCTTTTAGAAGGGGAATTTAAACATCCTATTTTTGGGGTTTCTGTTGCGCATAAGCGTGCTTTTTGGTTGCGACTAGAATTAGATATTCAAACTAGCGGTCATGGCTCGATTACACCACTTTCTTATGCCAATAAAGATATGGTCAAAGCCTTGGATAGATTGGTACACAAAAAAAACAAAGTGGTTTTTAATGATTTAAATACGAGTATATTAAAAGATTTAGCAAACCACAAAAAGGGTTTGGAAAAATTTATTTTAAAAAATCCAAAGTTTTTTAAACCATTATTAGTACCACAATTAAGAAAACAACCTGAATTATTTTCGATTTTCACCAATACCATAACCTTAACGAATATTTATAATGATAGTCCGACATATAATAAAGTACCTTCTAAAATTGGTGCTTATTTAGATTGCCGTTTACTTCCTTCAACAGATGAAAAAGAGTTTTTGAAAATGATCAAAAAAAGATTGGATAATGATTCAATTATAATCACGGTAAGGGAGAATATGCCAAGAACAAACCCCTCAAGTACTAAAACTGTTTTTTACGAAAATTATAAAAAAGCGATTAAAGAAAAATATATAACCGCCACTGTTTTACCAATCATGTTGCCAAATGTTAATGACTTGGGCGCTTTTCGAGCCAAAGGTGTACCTGGTTATGCAAGTATTCCTGTTTATTTAACACGTGAGGAAGTAGAAAGTATTCACAATAAAAATGAGCATATTAATAAATCTTCTCTTTATGATGGTTCGGATATTTATCTACGTTTTTTAGAATTGATGCAAGAATAAACGAAAAAAAGCATGAAATTTAATTCATGCTTTCTTCTATAATTCGTTTTTTACTATTTTTTATTTGGCAATATTTACAACACGTGTTTCTCGTATTACCGTAACTTTTACTTGACCCGGATACGTCATGTCATTTTGAATTTTTTGCATAATATTAAAAGATAATTCAGCAGCCTTGGTATCATCTACTTTTTCACTTTCAACAATTACACGAAGTTCTCTTCCTGCTTGAATAGCATACGCTTTTTGGACACCTGTAAATCCAAACGCTACATCTTCTAACTCCTTCAATCGTTGAATATATGAATCGACAACTTGTCTTCTGGCTCCAGGTCTTGCGCCGGAAATAGCATCGCAAACCTGAATAATTGGTGCATATAATGATTTCATTTCAATCTCATCATGGTGAGCACCGATGGCGTTTACTACATCTGGTTTCTCATTGTATTTTTCAGCCCATTGCATACCTAGAATTGCATGAGGAAGTTCCGTATCTGTATCTGGCACTTTACCAATATCATGCAACAATCCTGCTCTTTTTGCAATTTTAGGATTCAATCCTAATTCAACTGCCATAATAGAACATAAGTTGGCGACTTCACGTGAATGTTGTAATAAATTCTGGCCGTAAGACGAACGATATTTCATTCTACCAACTGTTTTGATTAATTCAGGATGTAATCCGTGAATACCCAATTCAATAACGGTTCTTTTTCCTACTTCTATAATTTCCTGATTAATTTCTTTGGTGGTTTTCGCTACAACTTCTTCAATTCTCGCCGGGTGGATTCTTCCATCGGTTACTAATTTATGTAAAGAGAGTCTTGCAATTTCTCGACGTACCGGATCAAAACAAGATAAAATAATTGCTTCTGGTGTATCATCTACAATAATTTCAACTCCTGTTGTAGCTTCAATAGCACGAATATTTCTACCTTCTCTACCAATAATTCTTCCCTTAACATCATCATTTTCTAAATTGAAAACAGAAACACAATTATCAATTGTTTGCTCAACACCAATACGCTGAATCGTATTTAAAATAATTTTTTTAGCATCTTGTTGTGCTGTTAATTTTGCTTCTTCTAAAGTATTTTGAATAAAGCTCATCGCATCAGATTTCGCTTCTTCTTTCAAGGTCTCTACCAATTCTTTTTTGGCATCACTTGCAGAATAACCCGAAATAGTTTCCAATTGCATCACTTGATTTTTATGCAATTTATCTACTTCACTTTTTTTCTTTTCAAGATAATCTAACCGGTATTCGTAGTCCTTTTCTTTATCTTCTAAAGTTGTATTTAGCTTTTTGTTTTTATCTAGTTCTGCAGAAAGACGAGATTCTTTCTCACGAATTCTTTTCTCGGATTCATTAATTTTTTTATCTCGGCCTAAAATAACCTTTTCGTGTTCTGATTTTAATTCAATAAACTTTTCTTTGGCTTGTAAAATTTTATCTTTTTTTATTGCTTCCGCATCAATGTTTGCTTCTTTTAAAATAGTTGCAGCCTGTTTTTTAACATTTTTTATGGTCGAAGATGCTCTGCTTTTTTCCAAAAATTTAGCAATTATAAATCCTATAGCGAGCGCAATAATTCCTATAATAATAGTGGTTGTTGTCATATTTTTTTCAT
>CBDTUD010000016.1:0-50208 GCA_965363545.1 uncultured Flavobacteriaceae bacterium
CATTAACAGATAGTTATAAGCGTTTTATTACGATGTCTATGGAAAAAAATGATGCTCTTTTTTTATTAGTCAAATCACTTACTAAATCAGAAAAAAGACAATTTAAATTGTATGCCGGAAGATTAGGAGGTAATTCAGAGAAAAATTTTATGTCACTATTTACTTTATTAGATAAAATGGATGATTTAGATGAAAAGGTAATTCTGCAAAAGACCAATATTAAAAAGGAACAAATATCAAATTCAAAGGCTCATTTATACAAGCAAATATTAGTTAGTTTACGACTAAATCCTCTGCATCAAAATACCAAAGCACAAATTCGTGAACAAATTGATTTTGCAACTATTTTATATAACAAAGGTTTGCATAAACAAAGTTTAAAGGTGCTTGATAAAGTTAAGGCCATTGCCCTTTTAAATGAAGAAAATAATTTGGCATATGAGATTGTTGAATTAGAGAAAATAATTGAATCCCAGTATATTACAAGGAGTTTAAGTAATCGGGCAGATGATTTAATAGCACAGTCTGAAGACCTTAGTCGAAGAAGTTTGATTATGAGTAAACTGTCTAATTTGTCGCTGCAATTGTATAGTTTATTACTAAAGAATGGTTACGTTAGAACGGATGAAGATTTTGAAAATGTTAAGCACTATTTTGAAAAAAACATTCCGAAATATGACTATAAAAAATTAGGAGTAAAGGAAAAATTATTCTTGTATAAGGCCTATTTGTGGTATAGTTTTATCATACAAGATTTTGTTTCCTGTTATAAATACTCGCAAAAATGGGTCGATTTATTTCATGATAATCCTTTAATGAAAAAGAATAATCCGGTGTTTTTCTTAAAAGGAATAAATTATTTATTAGAGTCGCTATTTTTAATTCAACATCTGACCAAGTTCAAAAAAACATTATCGTTTTTAGAAACAGAAATTGATCAAAATAATTTTTTATTGAATGAAAATACCCAATCGTTGGCATTTTTGTACTTGTATTCGAATAAATTCAATTTGTATTTTTTAGAAGGTAATTTTACCAAAGGGATGGATTTTGTGCCGGAAGTTTTAGAGCAAATTGAATTGCATAGTCATAAAATTGACGAGCATCATATCATGGTTTTTTACTATAAAATTGCCAGTATGTATTTTGGTGCAGCACGTTACGAAGACTGTATTTTTTATCTAACCAAGATTATAGACAACAAGGAACTTAAAATGCGCGAAGATTTATTGTGCTTTTCAAGAATTTTAAATTTGGTTGCGCATTATGAGGCAGGTCTAGATCAAAATTTAGAGACTTTGATAAAATCTACGTATAAGTTTTTAATCAAGATGAACGAGTTGCATAGTGTACAGAAAAAAATGATTTCTTTCTTGAAAAATTTGAGCAATATATATCCGCATGATTTAAAAAATGCTTTTATTAGCTTGCACTCTGAGCTTAAACAATTTGAAAATCATCCGTATGAAAAAAGATCATTCATGTATCTGGATATCATTTCTTGGTTAGAAAGTAATATTGAAAAAGTTCCGGTAGAAACTATCATTAAAAGAAAAGCACTTTCTAAGTATAAATAACCAATTTAGGATTGCGTTTTAGACCATAAATTGAATAGTAATCTTTCAATAGTTCTGGTAGAATAGTTTTAATGATGATATTTTATCTTTAAAAAAATAATAAAGAATTGTGCTTATATCCTTAAAAAAATCTTCCTTTGTCGAAGATTTTTTTTTGCTTAAACTTTGTAAATAAACAATTGTAAAACACTGTTTAATAAGTTGTTATCTATTATTTAGAATAATTGAATATTGTAAAAAAATTAAGAAAAGAAAACAATAGAGGTCAAGCTATTTTAAATTTGAACCTTTAAAAAAAAATAAACACTTTTATTACCCCATTTTTTAATGAAAAATTTGAATAAATACAGTAAAAGATTAACACAAGATGAAACACAGCCTGCGGCGCAAGCCATGTTGTACGCGGTTGGATTAACCGATGAGGATATGACCAAAGCCCAAGTGGGTATTGCAAGTACGGGTTATGACGGGAATCCGTGTAACATGCACCTCAATAAGTTAGCGTATCAATTAAAGGAAGAAGTCATTAAAAAAGGGCAGGTAGGTTTAGTTTTTAATACAATTGGAGTAAGTGATGGAATTTCCATGGGAACTTCCGGAATGAATTATTCATTGCCTTCGAGAGATATTATTGCCGATTCGATAGAGGTGGTAATGAACGCGCAAAGTTATGATGCTTTGGTTTCTGTGGTTGGTTGTGATAAAAATATGCCAGGTGCTATCATGGCAATGCTACGGTTAAATCGACCTGCAATTATGTTGTATGGTGGAACAATCGCATCAGGAAATTATAAAGGAAAAAAATTAAATATCGTTTCCGCTTTTGAAGCTTTAGGACAAAAAGTTGCAGGTGAAATTGATGATGTCGAATATCGCGAAATTATTAAAAGTGCTATTCCAGGCGCCGGAGCTTGCGGTGGTATGTATACCGCGAATACAATGGCTTCTGCTATTGAAGCTATGGGAATGTCATTACCTTATAACTCATCGATTCCAGCCGAAAATCCGAATAAATTATCAGAGAGCGAAAGAACCGCTTTAGCGATTAAAAATTTATTAGAATTAGACTTAAAACCTCTAGATATTGTTACCAAAAAATCGTTAGAAAACGCCATAGCGATTGTAAATGCTTTAGGAGGTTCTACCAATGCAGTACTGCACTTTTTAGCTATTGCGCACGCTGCAGATATTGAATTTACTTTAGCAGATTTTCAAAGAGTTAGCGATAGAACTCCGCTTATAGCGGATTTAAAACCATCAGGAAACTATTTAATGGAAGACGTTCATGGTGTAGGTGGAACTCCAGCTGTCATGAAGTATTTGTTAGAAAAAGGTTTTCTGCATGGAGATTGTATGACCGTTACCGGGAAAACTTTAGCAGAGAATTTAGCTGATGTAAAAGCACTTTCTTTTGAAGAGGATCAAAAAGTAATTCATACCACCGAAAAAGCTTTAAAATCTTCGGGTAATTTGCAAATAATGTATGGCAATCTTGCTTCAGAAGGTTCGGTTGCGAAAATTAGTGGTAATGAAGGATTGCTTTTTAAAGGAAAAGCAGTTGTTTATGATGGTGAGCAAGCAGCAAATACGGGTATCGGAAAAGGTGAAGTAGAAAGAGGTGATGTAGTCGTTATTCGATATGTGGGTCCGAAAGGTGGTCCGGGAATGCCGGAAATGTTAAAACCTACTTCCATGATTATGGGAGCAGGATTAGGTAAATCGGTTGCCTTGATTACCGATGGTAGATTTTCTGGTGGAACACACGGGTTTGTTGTTGGTCATATAACGCCGGAAGCACAAACAGGAGGCTTAATTGGCTTGTTAGAAAATGGTGATATTATTACTATTGACGCCTCTAATAATACCATTAATGTTGCTTTGACAGATACCGAAATCTCAAAAAGAAAATCACAATGGAAACAACCAGAATTAAAACATAAAAAAGGAATTTTATACAAATATGCTAAAATGGTTTCTTCAGCTTCTGAAGGATGCGTAACAGATAAATTTTAAAAAAAACAATTGTAAAACCAGTATTCTATGGAAGTAACAACAAAACCTGATCATCAGGTGGATCAAGAAAAAAAGATTAAAATTTCGGGTGCCGAAGCAGTAGTGAAGTGCTTGTTGGCAGAAGGGGTAGATTTAATTTACGGTTATCCCGGAGGGGCAATTATGCCTGTTTATGATGAGTTTTATAAATATCAAGATCAATTGCATCATGTCTTAACTCGCCACGAACAAGGGGCTATTCATGCTGCTCAAGGTTTTGCACGTGTAACAGGTAAGGTTGGTGTCGCAATTGCAACATCAGGACCGGGAGCTACTAATTTAATCACCGGAATTGCCGATGCACAAATAGATTCTACGCCAGTTGTTTGTATTACAGGGCAGGTATCTTCGCATTTATTGGGTAGTGATGCTTTTCAAGAAACAGATATTGTAAGTATATCCACCGCAGTGACAAAATGGAATTACCAAATAACCAAAGCTTCTGAGATTCCTGAAGTTCTGGCAAAGGCTTTTTATATCGCAAAATCTGGTCGACCGGGCCCAGTTTTGATTGACATCACAAAAGATGCACAATTTGGTAAAGTGGATTTTACCTATAAAAAATGTGAACATATAAGAAGTTATAATCCGATACCGAAAATTGATTCTACTAAATTACAAGAAGCAGCTGCATTAATCAATGCAGCAAAAAAACCTTTTGTGATTTGGGGACAAGGAATTATATTAGGAAAAGCAGAGCAAGAATTTAAAGATTTTATCGAAAAGGCTGGAATTCCTTCGGCATCAACCTTATTAGGTTTGTCGGCTTTAGAAACCGATCACCCATTGCATGTTGGTATGTTGGGAATGCACGGTAATTATGCACCAAATGTTTTGACTAATTCGTGTGATGTTTTGATCGCGATTGGAATGCGTTTTGATGATCGTGTTACCGGAGATTTAAATTCCTATGCAAAACAAGCAAAAATCATCCATTTTGAAATTGATCCGGCAGAAATTGATAAAAATGTAAAAACGGATATTGCTGTATTAGGAAATGTAAAAGAATCCCTTAAGAAAATAATTCCGCTTATAAACAAAAACAAACACGAGTCTTGGCATCAAGAATTTAAAGATTTGTATAAAATTGAATTTGACGAAGTCATTCAACATCAATTTCATCCAAAAGGTGATGGACTTACCATGAGTGAAGTTCTAAATGAATTGAATATGATTACTAAGGGAGATGCTGTAATAGTGTCTGACGTTGGGCAACACCAAATGATTGCATGCCGATATGCTAAATTTAACCAATCGAAAAGTAAAATTACCTCTGGTGGATTAGGCACGATGGGATTTGCGTTGCCAGCCGCTATCGGTGCGAAAATGGGTGATCCGAAAAGGGAAGTTGTAGCTATAATTGGTGACGGAAGTTTTCAAATGAATATCCAAGAATTGGGTACTATTTTACAAACAAAAGCAGCAGTTAAAATTTTAGTTTTAAACAATGAATTTTTGGGAATGGTTCGTCAATGGCAAGAGTTGTTTTTTGATAGAAGATATGCTTCTACAGTTATGATAAACCCTGATTTTGTAAAAGTTGCAGAAGGTTATAGCATTAAAGCAAATCGTGTTTCTAAAAGAGAAAACTTGGCATCTGCTTTAGCAGAAATGATAGCTTCAGAGGAGTCGTATTTATTAGAAGTTAAAGTAGAACAAGAAGGAAATGTATTTCCAATGATACCAACCGGTTCATCGGTTTCAGATATTAGATTAAAATAATTTTCACATGGAAAAAGAAACATATACCATATCCATATATACCGAAAACAATTTAGGATTGTTAAACAGAATATCGACTATTTTTCAAAAAAGACACATTAATATTGAGAGTCTGACAGTTTCAAATTCAGAGATTGAACACGTTTCTCGTTTTATTATTGTAGTTGAAATTACTGAGGAACAAGTCAAAAAAATAATCGGTCAAATTGAAAAGCAAATTGAGGTAATAAAAGCCTATTATCATACAAACAACGAGTCGATTTATTTGCAATCAGCTTTGTTCAAAGTAAAATCAAGTTTGCTATTTGATGAACGACAGATTCAAAATATCATAAAGAATAGTAACTCCCGAATTGTAACAGTTTCTCGAGAGTTTTTTGTGATTGAAAAATCAGGTAGAAAAGAAGAAATTGATAGTTTGTACAATGAATTATTACCTTATGGTATTATGCAATTTGTGCGTTCTGGAAGAATTTCGGTTACTAAATCGGAAATGAGAATATCAGAATTAATAAAAGTATTAAATTAAATATAAAATAAAAAACAGTAGAATGGCAAATTATTTTAACACACTTTCACTAAGAGAACAATTAGCGCAATTAGGAAAATGCAGATTTATGGATTCTTCCGAATTTGCGGAAGGAATCAGTGCTTTAAAAGGTAAAAAAGTGGTAATAGTGGGATGTGGAGCGCAAGGTCTAAATCAAGGTTTGAACATGAGAGATAGCGGATTAGACATTTCTTATACCTTGAGAAAAGGTGCGATCGAAGAAAAACGTCAATCGTTTAAAAATGCCAGCGAGAACGGATTTAAAGTTGGATCCTATGAAGAACTGATTCCAACAGCTGATTTAGTATGTAATTTAACACCAGATAAGCAACATACTTCTGTTGTAAAAGCCATCATGCCATTGATGAAAAAAGGTTCGACTTTGTCGTATTCACATGGTTTTAATATTGTAGAGGAAGGAATGCAAATCCGTAAAGACATTACTGTAATTATGGTAGCACCTAAATGTCCGGGTTCTGAGGTTCGTGAAGAATATAAAAGAGGTTTTGGTGTACCTACGTTAATTGCAGTACATCCTGAAAATGATCCGCAAGAAATTGGTTTTGAGCAAGCTAAGGCTTATGCAGTTGCCACTGGAGGTGATAAAGCTGGAGTTTTAGAATCTTCTTTTGTTGCCGAAGTTAAATCAGATTTAATGGGTGAACAAACTATTTTATGTGGTGTTTTACAAACGGGATCTATTTTGAGTTTTAACAAAATGGTTGAAAAAGGAATTGAACCTGGTTATGCTGCAAAATTAATTCAATATGGTTGGGAAACAATTACCGAGGCTTTAAAACATGGTGGTGTTACCAATATGATGGATAGACTTTCTAATCCTGCAAAAATCAAAGCTTTTGAATTATCAGAAGAGCTAAAAGATATCATGCGTCCGTTGTTTCAAAAACACATGGATGATATTATTTCGGGAGCATTTTCTAACGGAATGATGGCAGATTGGGCTAATGATGACCACGATTTGTTAACCTGGCGAGCTGCAACAGGAGAAACGGCCTTTGAAAAAACGGTTATTACTGATAAGAAAATCAGTGAGCAAGAGTATTTTGATAACGGTGTTTTAATGATTTCTTTTGTTAGAGCTGGTGTAGAATTGGCTTTCGAAACCATGACTGAAGCTGGTATTATTGAAGAATCAGCTTATTATGAATCATTACATGAAACGCCTCTTATTGCAAACACAATTGCTCGTAAGAAATTGTACGAAATGAATGCGACGATTTCTGATACTGCAGAATATGGTTGCTATTTATTTGATCATGCCTGCAAACCATTATTGACAGATTTTATGAAGAAAATTGATACCGATGTTATTGGAAAAAAATACGCAGAAGGAAAAGGTAATGGTGTTGATAATCAAACATTAATTGCCGTGAATGAAGAAATTCGTTTTCATCCTGTAGAAATTATCGGTTCGGAGTTACGTGAATCGATGACAGCAATGATTAAAATTGTTTAAATTTTAAAAACAATATAACTTACTTGTAATTTCACATTACCATCGGTTTTAAATGAAAATCGATGGTTTTATTTTTTGTATATGAGCACAAATAAAGATCCGAAAATACCTCTGGAAGAGATAAAAAAGGCGCAACAAAACAGCAAGCAATTGGTGAAACAAACTCCATTGATTAAAATGCCTAATTATTCTATTAATTACCAATGCAATTTGTTTTTTAAAAGAGAAGATTTACAGCGGGTTCGTTCGTATAAAATTCGTGGTGCTTTTAATAAAATAAAATCTTTGGTCGAAGAAAAAAATGTAAAAACTATTGTTTGTGCAAGTGCAGGAAATCATGCTCAAGGTGTAGCACAAGCTTGTCATTTTCTCGGTATATCCGGAATTATTTTTATGCCAACCACAACACCAATGCAAAAAATAAAACAGGTTCAGATGTTTGGTGCTGAAAATATTGAAGTCAAATTGTATGGAGATACTTTTGATGCGTGTTATGCTATTGCAAATGAATATAGTGAAGCCCAAAAGCATGAATTTGTGCATCCGTTTGATGATGAAAAAATTATTGCCGGACAAGGAACTGTTGGTTTGGAATTGCTGGAACAAACGAAAAAACCGATTGACTATATTTTTGTACCAGTTGGTGGAGGTGGCCTAGTTTCAGGAGTTTTAAGTGTTTTTAAGGAACTGAGTCCGAATACCAAAATAATTGGTGTGGAACCGGAAGGTGCTCCATCTTTAAAAACCTCTTTAAAATATGGTAAGAATACCGAACTTCACAGTATTGATAAATTTGTTGATGGTGCTGCTGTAAAAAGAATGGGTGATCTCACCTTTGAGATTTGCAAGAAATATATTGATGATGTTATTACCGTTCCTGAAGGGAAAATATGCTCTACTTTGTTGCAACTATATAATGAGAAGGCGATTGTGGTTGAGCCTGCTGGAGCGCTTTCAATTGCAGCTTTAGATTATTATAAAGAGAAAATCGTCGGCAAAAATGTGGTTTGTATTGTTAGTGGAGGAAACAACGATATTACCCGAATGGAGGAGATTAAAGAAAGAGCATTGCTTTTTGAGGGCTTAAAGCATTATTTTATAGTTCCTTTTCCGCAACGCGCAGGAGCTTTAAAAGAATTTGTGGTGGATGTTTTAGGAAAAAATGATAATATTACTTTTTTTGAATACACCAAGAAAAATAACCGTGATCGCAGTGCTGCTGTGGTTGGAATTGAATTAAAGAGTAAAGATGATTTTGCACCACTGGTTAAAAGAATGAAAGAGCTGGGTTTTATGGGCGAATATTTGAACGAAAATCCACAGCTTTTTCAATTTCTTATTTAGTTGTTTAATTTTATTCTAAAATGTGTAAAAGTGTGAATAATCACAAACTATTCCCCATTATTTCTAGTAAAATGTACTTTTGTAATCCAAAATAAATAAAAAAAATATGTCAGTTACGTCAATTTTTAAGAACAAAACTGTTCCTAGTGAATACGATTTTAAGAGACCAAAAGAATATAGCACCTATTTGTTGAACGGTGAAATCAAGCAGTGGAAAGGAGAAATTTCCGAGGTTTTTTCGCCTATATATACGCCTAATCCGGAAGGGAATTTAGCGCCAACATTACTAGGTACTATTCCGGTGATGCATGAAGATGATGCGATAAAGGCTTTAATTTCAGCTGAACAGGCATTTGATAACGGAAGAGGAAAATGGCCAACTATGAAAGTCGAAGATCGTATTAAATGTGTTCAAAAATTTGCCGAACTCATGGAAAAAAAACGAGAAGAGGTGGTCAATTTTATTATGTGGGAAATCGGTAAAACCTTACCGGACTCTCAAAAGGAATTTGACAGAACCATTGAATATATTTACGATACTATTAATGAGCTCAAAGAGTTAGATAGAAATAGTGCTCGTTTGGAGCTGCATAGTGGTGTTTATGCACAAATACGAAGAGGTCCTTTGGGTGTTGTTTTGTGCTTGGGTCCTTATAATTATCCTTTAAACGAAACTTTTTGCTTGTTGATTCCCGCTTTAATTATGGGAAATACAACCGTTTTTAAACCTGCAAAATTTGGGGTATTATTAATTACTCCGCTTTTAGAAGCTTTCGCAGAAGCTTTTCCAAAAGGGGTAGTAAATATTTTATTTGGTAGAGGTCGAGAGGTTGCAACGCCAATCATGAAAACTGGGCGTATTGATGTTTTGGCATTGATTGGTAACAGTAAATCGGCAAATGCTTTGCAGGAGCATCATCCAAAAAAGAACAGATTGCGATTGGTTTTAGGTTTGGAAGCTAAAAACCCGGCTATTATTTTACCAGATGCAGATATGGATATCGCTGTGGAGGAATGTGTTTTAGGTTCTTTATCTTTTAACGGACAACGTTGTACGGCATTGAAAATGCTCTTTGTACATGAAGATGTTATAGAAGAATTTAATGCAAAATTCATTGCGAAAGTGGATGAATTGAAATACGGATTACCTTGGGAAAGTGGTGTAAAATTAACACCATTACCAGAGCCTGGAAAACCGGAATATATACAAGAATTAATCGATGATGCGGTTGAAAAAGGAGCCAAAGTAATTAATGAAAAAGGTGCTCAAACTAACGAAAGCTTCATTTTTCCTGCGGTTTTATATCCGGTAAACGATACAATGCGCGTGTTTCATGAAGAGCAATTCGGTCCGGTAGTCCCAATCATTTCCTTTAAAACTATTGACAAACCAATTGATGCAATTGTTAATTCAAATTACGGACAACAAGTAAGCTTGTTTAGTAAAAGTGCAGATACTTTAGCGCCATTGATTGATGTGTTGGTGAATCAAGTCTGTCGTGTAAATATCAACAGTCAATGCCAAAGAGGTCCGGATGTTTTCCCGTTTATTGGAAGAAAAGATTCTGCTGTAAGTACGTTGAGCGTACATGATGCTTTGCGATCTTTCTCTATACGAACTTTAGTAGCTTGTAAAAATAATGAGTTGAACAGAAGTGTTTTAAATGATATGCTTGATAATAATAAATCTAATTTTGTAAGTACAAATTATATTTTGTAACTCAAAAAAAGCAATATGTTTAAGATTATTAAAAAGGAGAAATTTTCATTAATTTCTCCTTTTTTTGTTTTAAAAGATTGATTGGTAACCAATCTTTAGTAGAGTAGTAGTGAATGGTTTAATTATAAACAAGCATCCCAAATAGCATCTTTTGGTAAGTCAGCTTCTATTTGCACAATTTCTTTTGTAACAGGATGCGAAAATTCTATTTTTCTGGCGTGAAGATTTATTCCGCCATCCGGATTGCTGCGGTTAAAGCCGTATTTTAAATCTCCTTTAATTGGGCAACCGATACTTGATAATTGACAGCGAATTTGATGATGTCTCCCGGTTTCTAAATCAATTTCCAGTACACTGTAATTATTTAAATACTGGATGACTTTATAATGAAGAATGGCTTTTTTAGTATCCTTGTTTTCTGTTTTAAATGCTGTGGATTTGTTATTTTTCGGATTCTTTTTTAAAAATTGAATTAAAGTATCACTTTCTTTTTCAGGTCTTTTTTTTACAACTGCCCAATAGGTTTTTTTAATACTCTTATCTCGCAGCATTTTGTTTAGTCGTTCTAATGCTTTGCTCGTTCTTGCAAAAATGACAATACCGCTTGTTGGTCTGTCCAGTCGATGCACAACACCTAAAAAAACCTCTCCGGGTTTGTTGTATTTTTCTCCGATATAATCTTTTACCACCTCACTTAAGGGTTTGTCTCCGGTTTTATCGCCTTGAACAATATCACCAACTCTCTTGTTGATGATGATGATATGGTTGTCTTCGTATAAAACTTGCAGATTGTCTTTTGTACTATGCATTTTCTTAAATCAGGCGATAAAATTACAAAATAATAAATCAGAGTACGGTTGTTTTTTTAAATCGATTTCTTTTTAAAACCATGACTTTTCTCATTATTTTATTCTTTTCGTTTCGTAACTTTATATGTTAATTCAATTGAAATAAATTATGTCTTATGAAAAATAAAATGGTTCTATTATTGGGTTTTATCTTTCTTTTTATTGCTTGTAATCAAGATAAAAAGAAATCAAGTAATGATACTCTTCAGGCAATTGTTGTCCAAAATCCGGAGGCTTATGAGTTATTAAAAAACCAATGTTATATTTGTCATAGTCCTGTTTCTGTTTCTCATGATTCAATTATAGCTCCGCCTATGGCTGCCATAAAAATGCGATATTCGATGAGTTATAAAAGTCAAGAAGAGTTTGTTTCTGCAGTAACCGATTGGGTTTTAAATCCAGCTCAAGAACATGCGTTAATGCGAGGTGCTATTGCGCAATTCGAAGTAATGCCAAAATTATTATACACGGAGGAAAATCTCAAAAAAATAGCAACTTATATATACGAAAATGAGTTGGAAGAGCCAGAATGGTTTGATGCTCATCAAAAAGAAATGCATGGAAAAGGTCAAGGCAAGGGCATGGGTAGAATGAATCGAATGGGTCAATAGGAGTTTTGATACTTCAAAATTTAAACAACGGGGTCTAAATTTAGATTGATATTTTCAATATATTCTAATACTTCTTCTTTGCCGGTCTCATCGGTTGCTGAGGTTAAAAAATACGGTGGAATTTCTTCCCAAGTTTCTAATAGCTGTTCTTTGTATTTTTTGATGTTTTGATTTCTTTGTGATTTACCTAATTTATCCACTTTAGTGAAAATAATCGCAAAGGGAATTTGATTATAACCAAGAAACTCCATGAACTCCAAATCAATTTTTTGTGCAGTATGACGCGAATCAACCAAAACAAAAGTGCAAATCAATTGGTTTCTTTGTAAAAAATAATCCCGAATAAATTGTTGAAAAACTTCCCGTTTATTTTTTGAAACTTGCGCATATCCATAACCTGGCAAATCGACTAAAAACCATTCATCATTAATAATAAAGTGATTTATGAGTTGCGTTTTTCCTGGTTTTCCAGAAGTTTTAGCTAAATTTTTATGATTGGTAAGTGCGTTAATTAATGAAGATTTACCAACATTCGATCTTCCAATAAAAGCATATTCTGGCAAATTATCAGTCGGACATTTTGTAATGTCCGTATTACTAATAACGAATTTGGCAGTTTTAATTTTCATTTGTTTTATTCTATCCAATTAAACCATGCTCTATTCTGTAAAAAATGGAGGAATGAAATCGGTTAATTTTTGAAATTTGATATATAAAAAATGGTTACGATTTATTTTTGAAATTTTTATTCAACCAATCCTCTAAATAGGTGTTAAATTGAGTAGGGTTTTCCATCATAGGTGCATGACCACATTTGTCAATCCAATATAAAGTTGAATTAGGCAGCAATTTATCAAATTCTTCCGCAACTTCCGGTGGAGTAACCGTATCATTTTTTCCCCAAATTAACCCTGCAGGTAATTTCATACTGGGTAAATCTTTACCCATGTTATGTCGAATCGCACTTTTTGCAATAGCAAGAGTTCGTATAAGTTTAGTTCTATTATTCAACGTATCGTAAACTTCATCGACAATTTCTTTGGTGGCAATTTCAGGATTGTAAAAAACGTCTTGTGCTTTTTTCTTGATATATTCATAATCTCCACGCTTTGGATAGCTTTCACCCATAGCATTTTCATACAAGCCGGAGCTTCCTGTTAATACTATTCCAACAACATTTTTAGGGTTTAATTTGGTATGATATAAAGCAATATGACCACCTAGTGAATTTCCTAGTAATATGTATTTTTCGATACCTTTAAATTGAACAAAATTCTTTAAAAATTTGGACAAATTCTTAACATTAGTTTTTAATAATGGTAACGTGTATAAAGGTAGTTCAGGCATTAAAACTTTATAGCCTAAATTGGAAAAATGATCAAAAACACCATCAAAATTACTCAAATTTCCCATCAAACCATGTAGTATAATTAACGGGGTGCCTTCGCCAGATTCCAAGTAGGTATATTTATCCTCTTTTTTAAGGGTATATTTCATCAATTGGGTTTGTTTAGAAACAACTTACAAATTTAATTAAATTAGTTCAAAGTACTAATTTTCTCCACATTACTTCCTTCTTTTTTTTAGAAAAAATCAGTAAAAAGGATAAATACTTGTAAATCAACACAATATTATGAAAAAAAGAAAGTTATTAACAAAGTGGTAAAAAATGGTAAAAAGTGGTAATTTTCTTTATATTTGTGATGTTATTTAATCTTTCGAACAACTAAGTGGTAAATTTAATAGGTACATATGAGTGTAAAGCCGATGTAAAAGGTAGGTTAATGCTGCCTTCTACAGTTAAGAAGCAGCTGTCTAGCGTTTTGCAAGATGGGTTTGTTTTGAAACGTTCGGTTTTTCAACCATGTTTGGAGTTGTACCCAATGAGCGAATGGAATATTTTAATGGAGAAAGTGAACAAACTAAATAGGTTCGTAAAAAAGAATAATGATTTTATCAGAAGGTTTACCGCCGGAGTTAAGGTGGTGGAGTTGGATGTTTCGGGACGAATGTTGATACCAAAAGATTTGCATTTGTTCGCAGGTATTTCTAAAGACGTTGTTCTTTCTTCTTCGGTGAATATTATTGAAATATGGGATAAAGATAAATATGAAATTGCTATCGATGAGGCTGCCGGAGATTTCGCTGATTTAGCAGAAGAGGTGATGGGTAATCTAAATGACGGTGGCGATGAGTTATCATAATCCTGTAATGCTCTTTGAAAGTGTTGATGGTTTGGCTATTGAGCCTAACGGTGTTTATGTCGATGTCACTTTTGGTGGTGGAGGTCACTCTAAGGAAATTTTAAAGAGATTAGATGCCGAAGGAAAATTGTTTGCTTTTGATCAAGATGAAGATGCTTTGCAAAACATAATAAAAGATGACCGATTTGTTTTAATTCCAGAAAATTTCAGACATCTAAAGCGGTTTTTACGCTTGTATGGTGTTAAAAAAGTAGACGGAATTTTAGCAGACTTAGGTGTTTCTTCACATCAATTTGATGAAGCGAGCAGAGGGTTTTCTACTCGTTTTGATGCTGATTTAGATATGCGTATGAGTAAAAATGAAGGCTTATCGGCTTATGAAGTAATCAACTCTTATAATGAGGAAGACTTGAGTTCGATGTTTTTTCAATATGGAGAATTGCGTAATTCAAGAGCGCTTGCAAAAGAAATAGTAAACTCTAGAGCGGAAAAAGAAATAAAAACAAGTTTTGATTTAAAAGAGGTGTTGAGAAAGTTTTTGCCAAAACCTAAAGAGCATAAAATTTTAGCACAAATATTTCAAGCAATTCGAATTGAGGTGAATCAAGAAATGGAAGTTTTAAAAGAATTTTTGCTTCAAACACCAGACTTGCTAAATGAAGGGGGGAGGTTAAGTGTAATTTCTTACCACTCTTTAGAAGATAGATTGGTAAAGCGCTTTTTACAAAATGGATTGTTCGAAGGAGAGCCTGAAAAAGATTTTTATGGAAATATAAATGTTCCTTTTAAAAAAGCGGGAAAACTAATCATACCATCTGCACAAGAGATAAAAGAAAATAACAGAGCAAGAAGTGCAAAATTAAGAATAGGAATAAGGAAATAAGTTAGAAGTGGGAAGTTAAAAGTTAAAAGTGGGAGTTTAAATAAAATTAATAAACAGCCATAAACCAACAACTAACAGCAAAAAACCAAATCCAATGGCGAAAAGCAAAGAAATGCTGTATAATATTATAAAAGGAAAATTCCTTGTAAATAAGGATTCTCAAAAAAATTGGGGATTTATCATTTTTCTTACAGCACTTGCTTTGTTTATGATTACCAGTTCCCATCAAATAGATCAAAAAGTTCAAAATATAGCCGAATTAAATAAAGAAATAAGGGAATTGCGATCTCAATTTGTTGCAACGAGATCTGATTTGATGAAATTAAAAATGGAATCTACCATTTCAAAAAGATTAGAAGAAAATGGTTTGTATACATCACAAACTCCACCAAAAAAAATAAAAGTAAAAATCACCAAATAAAATGGCAGTTGAAAAAAAACAAATATTAAACAAGGTATACTTGCTTACCGGTTTTCTCTTTTTGTTTGCGATTGCAATCATGTATAAATTGGTGCAAATTAATTTTATTGATGGCGAAACTTACCGTGCAGAAGCTGAGCAAGGCACTATAAAAACATTTGAGATTGCTGCTAACAGAGGTAATGTTTATACTGCCGATGGTAGTTTGTTGGCCACCTCAGTTTCTAAATTTGATATCCGCATGGATCCGGTTTCTATTTCTAATGAAGATTTTGAAAAAGGAATTAAAAACCTCAGTAAAGAACTCTCTAAAATGCTCGGTAAAAGTGCTGGTTTTTATGAGAATTATATCCGTAAAGCAAGAGTAAATAAAAATCGTTATTTATTCATAACTAGAAACTTAAGTTATAATGAATACCTCACTTTAAAAAGTTTTCCCATTTTTAAACTAGGCACATATCGTGGTGGTTTTATTGTAGAGCAACGTACAGAAAGGGAGCATCCGATTGGTAAAATTGCCGAACGCGCAGTTGGTTATGATGACTATCGCGGAAAAGTGGGAATAGAAGGGAGTTTTTATGAATTTTTAAGAGGTAAAAACGGAAAGAGATTAAAGCAAAAAATAGCAAAAGGGCAGTGGAAACCAATTAGTGATAATAACGAAATTGAGCCAATTGACGGGCGAGATATCATTACAACCATTGATTTAAATATTCAAGATGTAGCACATCATGCCTTACTAGAACAATTGGAACAATTCAATGCCGATCATGGTTCTGTAGTGGTAATGGAAACCAAAACAGGAGAGATTAAAGCTATTTCAAATCTGGGGAGAACCTCTGAAGGCACCTATTTTGAGCAACGAAATTATGCAATTTATGAGGCGCAAGAACCCGGTTCAACTTTCAAATTAATGAGCATGGTCGTTGCTTTAGAAGATAAAGTAATCGACACAGCAACAGTCGTCGATACCGAAAAAGGAGTGATTACTTTTTATGGTAGAAAAGTTCGTGATTCACATCATGGTGGTTATGGTAAAATATCAGCCTCTAGAGTTTTTGAACTTTCTTCTAATGTAGGCATTGTAAAAATAATCAGTGAAAATTATAAGGATAATCCTCAAAAATTTGTTGACGGATTGAGCAAATTGAATATTGGAAAAAAAATTGGCTTGCCAATTAAGGGAGAAGGAGAATCTATGATTCCTGATCCGAAAGATAAAAATTGGAGTGGTTTATCCTTGCCGTGGATGGCTTATGGTTACGGACTTACCATTACACCTCTACAAACTCTTACTTTTTACAATGCTATCGCCAATAACGGCGAAATGGTTAAGCCTCGATTCGTAAAAGAAATTAGAACACAAAGTAATTTAATTACCAATTTCGAAAAAGAGGTAATCAACCCGAAAGTGTGCTCGCAGCAAACCATTAATTATGTAAAGGATATGATGCTAAATGTGGTGAAAAGAGGTACTGCTTCCAATATATACGATGAGAATTTTTCTATGGCCGGAAAAACTGGTACTTGCCAAACTGACTATTGGAAAGGCGATACGCAATACGTTTCTTCTTTTGTAGGTTATTTTCCTGCTGAGAACCCAATGTATTCTTGCATCGTTGTGATTCATAAACCGGATAAAAAAATTGGATACTACGGTAATATTGTCGCCGCACCTGTTTTTAAGCAAATTGCACAAAAAATTTATTCTGAAACACCAATGCAAGATGAGGTAGAGTTTCAATCTGAAAACGCTGTTGTTACCAAAACTTTCGAAAGTTATTATCCGAAAGCAAATGCAAAATATAAAACGGTTCCGAATGTAACTAAAATGCCAGGAATGGATGCGGTTTCCTTATTGGAAAACCTAGGTTTTAAAGTCCGTTTTACTGGTGCGGGAAAAGTCAAATCACAAAGTATCAAGCCAGGAGTTGAATTAAAAAAAGGAACAGAAATAGCATTGGATTTATCCTAAAAAAAAATTAATAAAATTGCTAAATTTAAAAGACATATTATATAAGGTAGCTGTAGAGAAAGTGGTAGGTTCTACCAATATTTCCATTGACGACATTCAGTTTGATTCGCGAAAAGTGAGTTCAAACGCCTTGTTTATTGCTCAAAAAGGCTTGCATTTTGATGGTCATCAATTTATCGATCAAACCATTGATAATGGTGCTGTTGCAATTGTTTGTGAAGATATTCCTGAAAAGAAAGCTAAAAACATCACCTATGTCCAGGTGTTAGATAGCAACGAAGCTTTGGCTATTATTGCAGCTAATTTTTACGACAACCCATCCGAAAAGTTACAATTGGTTGGTGTTACCGGAACCAACGGAAAAACAACTATCGCAACCCTATTATATCGATTATTCAAAAAGACTGGTCATAAAGTTGGTTTACTTTCTACTATAAAAATTATGGTAGACGCTCAAGAAATACAGGCAACACATACCACGCCAGATTCTATAATTATTAATAAAGTTTTACATGAATTGGTAGAGATCGGAGCAGATTATTGCTTTATGGAAGTCAGTTCTCACGGAATTCATCAAAAACGAACTTCCGGATTGCATTTTGCCGGTGGAATTTTCACCAATTTGACACACGATCATTTAGATTACCATAAATCTTTTGCTGCTTACCGAGATGTGAAAAAAACATTTTTCGATCAGTTGCCAAAAACTGCTTTTGCTTTAGTCAATGTTGACGATAAAAATGGCATGATCTTATTGCAAAATACCATAGCAAAAAAATATACCTACGCACTTAAAACAGTTGCCGATTATAAAGTTAAACTAATAGAAAATCAGTTTGACGGTTTGCATTTACACATAAATAATCAAGAAATATATACCCGATTGATTGGTGAATTTAATGCCTATAATTTAGTGGCAATTTACGCTGCCGCGGATTTACTTGGTTTGGAAACTTTAGAAAACTTAAGAATTATCAGTGAGCTCACCAATGTCGATGGTAGATTTCAACATACAATTTCTAATGGTGGTATAAACCTCATTGTAGATTATGCGCATACACCGGATGCTTTAAAAAATGTTCTAGAAACGATCAATGCGATTCGTAGTAATAACGAGCAATTGATTACAATAGTTGGTTGTGGTGGTGATAGGGATAAAACCAAACGACCAAAAATGGGTCATATCGCATCGGCTTTAAGCAATCAGGTAATTATTACTTCGGATAATCCGAGAACTGAAGATCCTGAGCAAATTATTAGAGAAGTTGAGGCAGGAGTTTCGGCTGAAAATATAAAAAAAACAATCTCTATTACCGATAGAAAACAAGCCATAAAAACGGCCTGTAAATTGGCTAATAAAGAGGATATTATTTTGATCGCAGGAAAAGGTCATGAAACCTATCAAATTATTGGTACGGTAAAATCTGATTTTGATGATTTTAAAATTGCGAATGAAATATTAACAGAACTAAAAAAGTAAAACTATAGAGAAATGTTATACTATCTTTTTGAATTTTTAGATAAACAATATAGTCTGACTGGAGCCGGATTGTTTCAATATATCTCCTTTCGATCTGCACTAGCTTTTGCTTTTTCATTGCTGATATCAACCATTTATGGAAGAAGTATAATCGATAAACTTCGTCGCTTGCAAATTGGTGAATCTGTTCGTGATTTAGGATTGAAAGGTCAAAAAGAAAAAGCAGGTACACCAACTATGGGTGGAATTATCATCATTTTGGCAACTATTATTCCGGTGCTATTATTTGCAAAATTAGGCAACATTTATATCATTATTTTAATTGTTACCACCCTGTGGATGGGTACTATCGGATTTATAGATGATTATATAAAAGTTTTCAAAAAAGACAAAGAAGGACTGAAAGGTCGTTTCAAAATAATCGGCCAAGTAACTTTAGGTGCATTTGTTGGTTTCATGTTGTATTTCAATCCGGATGTTGTGGTGAAAGAAAAAATTCGCAATGTGCAAGGACCACAAGTTATTGAACAAACACTTCCGACAGCTAATTTTTCTGAAGCACATAAATCAACCAAAACAACAATTCCTTTTGTAAAAAATAATGAATTTGATTATGCCGATTTAGTGAATTGGATGGGTGATAGCGCCAAAGATTATGTGTGGATAGTTTTCATGATAGTAGTCATGGTTATTATTACGGCAGTTTCTAACGGAGCGAATTTAACCGATGGAATTGATGGGCTGGCCGCTGGAAGTTCGGCAATAATTGTGCTCACGCTTGCCGTATTTGCATGGATTTCGGGTAATATTATTTTCGCCAATTATTTAAATGTAATGTATATACCAAATTCTGGTGAAATGACCATTTTCATCAGTGCTTTTGTTGGTGGTTTGGTTGGATTTTTATGGTATAATACATTCCCGGCTCAAGTATTTATGGGCGATACCGGTAGTTTGACAATTGGTGGAATCATTGCGGTACTGGCTATTGCAGTTCGTAAAGAATTGCTTATCCCAATTTTGGCAGGAATATTTGTAGCAGAGAATTTATCGGTGGTAATGCAGGTTGCCTATTTTAAATACACGAGAAAGAAATATGGAGAAGGAAAACGCATTTTTTTAATGTCGCCATTGCACCATCATTTTCAGAAAAAAGGATATCACGAAAGTAAAATAGTAACCAGATTTTGGATTGTGGGCATAATGCTTGCCGTAATCTCTATTTTAACTTTAAAAGTAAGATAAAAACAATTTAAACAATCATAAATGAGTATTTCAACTTTTGCTTTGCAAACCAATTTCAATGTCAAAAACGCCATGGCATCGAGCACTTTAATTGATTTGATGCGTGTGCGTATTGATACCATTAGAGATAGTTTTTCCGATTTTGAAAATGAAGAACATCGTCTAGAAAAAGTGTTGCGAATCAATGGAGTGCAGTATATAAACGACTCGAAAGCGGTAAATGTCAATGCGACTTTTTACGCTTTGGAAACCATGGATAATCCTACTGTTTGGATAGTTGGAGGTGTCGATAAAGGAAATGATTACGAGTCTTTATTGCCTTTGGTAAATGAAAAAGTGAAAGCGATTATTTGTTTAGGTTATGACAACCAGAAAGTAATTGAAATGTTTAGCAATGTTGTCGAATTTATGATAGAAACTTCAAGTATTGAAGAGGCTGTAAAAATTGCCTATAAACTAACCGCAGAAGGAGATGCTGTTTTATTATCACCGGCTTGTGCGAGTTATGATATGTTTGAAGATCTAGAAGATCGTGGCAAACAGTTCAAACAAGCAGTAAGACAATTGTAAAAGAAAAAATATTTATGTTACCAATATTAGAAAGAATTAGAGGAGATAAAACCATATGGGCGATCATAGGGGTTTTGGCTATTTTTTCCTTTCTTCCCGTATATAGTGCGAGCACAAATCTGGTTTATGTTGCAGGAAAAGGTACCACTTTAGGTTACTTATTAAAACATGCAATTTTACTGGTTTTAGGTTTTGTAATTGTATATGCAACGCATAAAGTGCCTTATCGTTACTTTAGTGGCTTGTCGGTTTTAATGATTCCAATTGTCATTGGATTGTTGATTTTTACCTTAACACAAGGCACGGTTATCGGCGGAGCAAACGCTAGCAGATGGATTTATATTCCTATTGTAGGAATCGGATTTCAAACATCGACATTGGCGTCAGTGGTGCTTATGATGTATGTTTCTCGCTATTTGGCACGAAGCAAGGATACCGTAATTAATTTAAAAGAAAGCTTGTTTTATCTGTGGTTACCGGTAGCAATTGTTCTGGTTTTGATTTTGCCTGCAAACTTTTCTACTACGGCAATTACATTTGCAATGGTTCTTTTATTAACTTTTTTAGGAGGATATCCTATAAAATATATATTGATGATTATTGGTGTTGGAGTGGCTTCTCTTGCCTTGTTCATTCTTATGGCAAAGGCTTTTCCAGATTCCATAAAAAATAGTCGAATTTCCACTTGGTCGAATCGAATTGAAAACTTTGCATCGGGCAATACCGAAGATAATTATCAGGCAGAAAAAGCGAAAGTAGCATTTGCGTCAGGTGAAGTTTACGGAAAAGGTCCGGGTAAAAGCGTGCAGAAAAACTTTTTACCACAATCTTCTTCCGATTTTATTTATGCCATCATTGGAGAAGAGTTTGGCTTAATTGGAGCCATCCTGATAATTTTATTGTATTTGGGATTGTTATTCCGAATCGTAATTATTGCCACTAAAACAGAAACCATTTTCGGAACCTTATTGGTACTTGGGGTTGGTTTTCCGATCATATTTCAAGCTTTAATCAATATGGCGGTTGCGGTGGGTTTATTTCCTGTTACGGGACAGCCATTGCCATTAATTAGTACTGGTGGAACTTCCATTTGGATGACTTGTTTTGCTGTAGGAATTGTTTTAAGCGTAAGTGCTTCTAGCGGAAAAGCAGAAATAAAAACAGAAGAAAAAGAATTAGAAAATCCTTTAGATATTTTACATGAAGCAATCGGTTAACATATTATTGAGCGGAGGAGGAACAGGCGGACATATCTATCCGGCCGTTGCAATTGCAAACGAGCTGAAGCATAGATATCCGGAGGCTAATTTTTTGTTTGTTGGTGCGAATGATAAAATGGAAATGGAAAAAGTACCACAAGCAGGATATAAAATTATAGGTCTTCATATTGCAGGATTACAACGGAGTTTGACATTGAAAAATTTGTCATTTCCATTTAAATTGATAGAGAGTTTGTACAAAGCAGGTCAAATAATTAAAGATTTCAAACCCGATGTGGTAATTGGTACGGGTGGATTTGCATCTGGACCGACCTTGTATATGGCAAATAAAAAGAAAATACCAACTGTTTTGCAAGAGCAGAATTCTTTTCCGGGAATAACAAATAAGTTATTAGCGAGTAAAGCGAAAAAAATATGTGTTGCCTATGATGGTTTGGAAAAGTTTTTCCCGAAAGAGAAAATGATAAAAACGGGAAATCCGGTTCGTCAAGATTTATTATCCGTAACGGAAAAAAGAAAAGAGGCCATTGAATTTTTCCATCTCGATGAAAATAAAAAGACTTTAGTAGTTCTTGGCGGTAGTTTGGGTGCAAAAGTAATCAACCAAACCATTGAAAAAAATCTAGATGCCATCTTGAAAAATGAGGTTCAAATAATTTGGCAATCTGGTAAATTATACTTTGAAACCTATAAAAAATACAATGATAAAGTTGGTGTTCAAGTACATGCTTTTATTCAAAAAATGGACTTGCTTTATGCAGCAGCAGATCTAATTATCAGTAGAGCAGGAGCGGGAACAATTTCGGAATTGTGTATAGTTGGCAAACCAGTACTATTTATTCCGTCACCGAACGTAGCGGAAGATCATCAAACGAAAAACGCAATGGCGGTTGAACAAAATAATGCAGCTATCATGCTCAAAGAGAGTGAGATAGAGAAGTTTGAAAGTATTTTTACGGATTTGATAAATGATGAAGAAAAGCAAAATCGGATAAAAGCAAACATTAAAAAAATGGCTTTGCCGAATGCAACAAAAGAAATAGTGAACGAAATAGAAAAATTAATACATAAAAATTAAGTGCTAAATACTTTGAGAACTATGGTGATGCAATATAAATTAACGAGGGGGTTGATTTTTGTTATTGCCATAGTTTTAAAACAATAAAATAGTGAAAAAATATAGTATACATATCAAAACTTTATTACTGCTTTTTTTAGTGGTTTTCTTGTACGGATTTGCATCCAAAAGAAATACAACAAAGAAAGTAAGAGAAATTGATGTGGTTTTTGAAAATGGAGAAAATCTGTATATAAGTTACGAAATGGTTAATAAGTTGTTGATACAAAATTTAGACTCCACCAAAAATCAAGCAAAAGAAAATCTAAATTTGAATATTTTAGAAGAATTTGTGCAATCGAACGAAATGATTGAAAATGCGGAGATTTTTCTGTCACTAAGGGGGGAATTAGGAGCAATAATTACACAACGAACACCAGTTTTACGCGTGGCAAATAATATGGGCTCGTATTACTTTGATCAGCAAGGTAAAAAAATGCCACTATCTGATAATTATTCTGCCAGAGTTCCAATCACATCAAGTGAAATAATTGAAAATAATTGTAAGGATATAGTCTGTTTAGCAAATAAGATCAAAAATGATAGTTTTTTGCGAAAACAAATTATAGGAATTAACCAAATAGGAAAGGCAGATTCGAACCAATTTGAGTTAAAAACGCGTTTGGGCGATCAAACCATTTTATTTGGTGATTTGAAAGGCGTGGACGAAAAGATAAAAAAATTGAAAGTGTTTTACCAAAAAGCGATTTCAGATAGCACTTTAAATACATATAAGACTATTAATTTGAAGTTTAAGAATCAAGTTGTTTGTGCAAAATATTAAAAGATGGAGGAAAACAATAACATAGCGGTTGGATTAGATATTGGAACCACCAAAATTGTTGCTATGGTTGGTAAACAAGATGCCTACGGTAAAATCGAAGTTCTTGGTACTGGTAAAGCAAAAAGTTTAGGGGTACACCGTGGGGTGGTTAACAATATTACCCAAACTATTCAGTCGATTCAACAAGCTGTTGATGAGGCCGAAAGTGCTTCTAATGAAAAGATTAAAAGTGTTGTTGTTGGTATTGCAGGGCAGCATATTCGAAGTTTGCATCACAGTGATTATATCACTAGGCCAAACTCTGACCAGGTTATTGATGAAAATGATATCGAGCAATTAATCAACCAAGTATATAAATTGGTGATGTTGCCTGGCGAAGAAATTATTCATGTTTTACCGCAAGATTATAAGGTTGATGGTCAAGCCGAAATCAAAACGCCTATCGGTATGTACGGTGGTCGATTAGAGGCTAATTTCCATGTGGTTGTAGGTCAAGTTTCTTCTATTCGAAACGTGGGTAGATGTATAAAAAGTGCCGGATTAGAATTAGGTAATATCACTTTAGAACCTTTAGCTTCCGCGGATGGAGTTTTGAGTCAGGAAGAAAAAGAGGCAGGAGTTGCATTGATTGATATAGGCGGTGGTACCACGGATTTAGCCATTTTTAAAGATGGAATTATTCGACATACTGCAGTAATATCTTTTGGTGGTAATGTGATTACCGAAGATATTAAAGAAGGCTGTTCAATCATCGAAAAACAAGCAGAGCTGTTAAAAACCAAATTTGGTTCAGCATGGCCAGGAGAAAATAAAGACAATGAAATAGTTTCTATTCCGGGCTTACGCGGAAGAGATCCGAAAGAAATAACCTTAAAGAATTTATCTAAAATTATTCATGCTCGCGTGGTAGAAATTATCGAGCAAGTATTTTTAGAAATAAAAAATTACGGACACGAAGAGAGCAAGAAAAAACTAATTGCAGGAATTGTTTTAACTGGTGGTGGTGCACAATTAAAGCACATCAAACAATTGGTAGAATACATTACAGGCATGGATACTCGAATAGGATACCCTAACGAGCATTTGGCAAGTAATTCTGACCCTGAATTATCAAGTCCGGCATATGCAACCGTAGTTGGTTTGTTGATGAAAGGTTTGCAAGAAAATGAGAAAAAGAATCGGGTTAAAAAGCCGGCACAAACGTATTCCGATGAGCATACTCCTACTCAAAAGGCAAAAGAAGTAAAAAGGAGTCCGAAAAAGTCCATTTTTGAAAAATGGGCAGAGAAGTTTAGAGACTTTTTAGATAATGCAGAATAAAAAAAAATTGAAAAATAAAAATCCCCAAAAAAAAGAAAAGTTATGAGTATAGAATTTAGCAACATATCTTTTGATTTGCCGAAAAATCAATCTAACGTTATCAAAGTAATCGGCGTTGGTGGCGGAGGTAGTAATGCTGTTAATCATATGTTTACCAAAGGAATAACTGGTGTAGATTTTGTGGTTTGCAACACCGATGCGCAGGCATTGCAAAATAGCCCGGTACCTTATAAAATTCAATTAGGTGTATCGTTAACCGAAGGCTTGGGTGCAGGTGCAAATCCGGTAGTAGGTGAGCAATCTGCCATGGAGAGTATTGAAGACATTAAAAACATGTTGAATACTAACTCAAAAATGCTGTTTATCACCGTTGGAATGGGGGGCGGAACAGGTACAGGAGCAGCTCCGGTAATTGCAAAAATCGCAAAAGAATTAGATATTCTAACCGTTGGTATTGTTACGATTCCTTTCTCTTTCGAAGGAAAAATGCGAAATGAACAAGCACAGTTAGGTATTGAAAAATTACGCCAACATGTAGATTCTTTGGTGGTAATTAACAATAACAAACTTCGTGAGGTTTACGGTAATCTTGGTTTCAAATCCGGATTCTCGAAAGCGGATGAAGTATTGGCAACTGCGGCTGCCGGCATTGCAGAGGTTATTACACATCACTACACACAAAATATCGATTTAAAAGATGCCAAAACGGTATTGTCAAACAGTGGAACTGCCATTATGGGGTCGGCAATTTCTTCCGGTACCAACCGAGCGCAAAATGCAATTACAAAAGCATTAGATTCTCCGTTGTTGAATGACAATAAAATTGAAGGTGCTAAAAATGTGCTCTTATTAATCGTTTCCGGCGCAACCGAAGTAACGATTGATGAAATAGGAGAAATTAACGATTATATTCAGTCTGAGGCAAAAACAAATGTTGATATTATCATGGGAGTTGGTGAAGATGAGTCTTTAGGAGATTCTATCGCGGTAACTATTATTGCTACGGGTTTTAATGCCGATCAACAAGATGAAATTGCGATTAGCGAGTCAAAAAAAATTGTACATCGTTTGGTAGATGAACAAGAGAATAGAAAAAGACAAATAACACAGCCTGTTGCGCCAACAAAACCAGTTAGTACAACACCAATTGCGCCACCGGTTACCAAACACGTGTTGGAAATGGAAGAAACGGTTCCGGAAGTTAAAAAGCCGGAAAGCAAAGCTTCATTTCACGATATTCAAGTAGATTATGAAGAGGTTTCTTCAAGTTTGGAAGATGATTTTGTGATTACCAATATACAGCCGAAACAAGAAGTTGTTACCGAAGAGGAAGAAGAAAAAGATCAGTTTTCGTTCACTTTTGATTTGCCAATTCAAAATGAAAACTTTCAGTTTGAAGAAAAAGCAGACACGATACAAGATATTAATATCAATGATATAGAGATTATTGGTTTAGAAGAAATTATACCTCAGGCTTCCAATGATGGTAAAATTCGTCATATTTTAGAAGATGAATTTGAAAAAGAAATCAAGGTTTTAAAATCTATTTCGAAAGACGAAAAAAAAATTGATGAAAATTTAAAAATCGAATTAAAGGTTTCAAAAAGAGAAAATATTGTGAATGAGGTAAAAGATGTGGTCGAAAGCGGAGAAGTTTCTCCGATGAATTTGACCATTGCCGAATTGCGCAATAAAGCCGATGAGAGAAGAAATAAAATGAAAGCATTCAATTATAAGTTCATTAATAAAATGAATCAAAATTTGGATGAAATTCAAAATCAGCCTGCTTATAAAAGAATGGGCGTGTCGTTAAGCGATGTGCCATTATCTTCTGAAATGGACAAAAATCAGTCAAGAATGAGTTTGGGTGTGGATGAGAAAGAAGGAATTCAACTTCGTTCTAACAATTCATTCTTACATGATAACGTTGATTAGTTTTAGTTTTAGTTAGTGGGAAGAATCCGGAATAAGTTTTTTATTCCGGATTTTTTTTCGGTAAAAGAAAAAGGTTCGTATGTCCCAAAATAACTAGGGATAAATAATTACTTTTATGGGAATATAACAAGTTGAATGCAATACGGAATAACTCCCAAACAACATAGTCTAAGCGGACAGGAAGAGGATTGCTAAAGGGAAAAACGCGAATAGTTTTATCAACTTTTTTGACGAGATTCGGTACATTTGTGCAGTAAAATATAAGAAGATAAAGGAATGAATTTAACGATTGAAAATATACTATTAGTTGGCTCTTTATTGCTTCTTGTGAGTATTATTGCGGGTAAGACTTCTTATAAATTTGGAGTGCCTACTTTATTGCTCTTCTTGGTAATTGGGATGTTGGCGGGATCTGATGGCATTGGAGGTATTAATTTTGATGATCCGAAACTTGCTCAATTCATTGGAATAGTATCTCTTAACTTTATCTTATTTTCAGGTGGACTTGATACCAATTTTGCAGCCGTAAAACCCATTCTTTGGGAAGGAATTGCATTATCAACCATAGGTGTTTTATTAACAGCTATGTCTCTTGGAACTTTTGTTTGGTTAGTTACTGACTTTACCATTTATGAGAGTCTGTTATTAGGTTCTATTGTATCCTCAACTGATGCTGCTGCCGTATTTTCAATTCTACGTTCAAAAAGCCTTGCGCTAAAAACCAACCTAAGACCAACTTTAGAGTTGGAAAGCGGAAGTAACGACCCAATGGCGTATGTTTTAACTATTGCATTTTTAACTTTGGTAATTAATCAAGACCAAAGTTTTGTATCCATAATTCCGTTGTTTTTGCAACAAATGATTTTAGGTGGAATCGCAGGTTTTGCCTTTGGCATGCTTAGTAAGTACATCATTAACAAAATTAAACTTGACTTTGAAGGACTTTACCCTGTTTTAGTTATTACCTTAATGTTTATCACATTTTCTGCTACCGATTTTTTAGGTGGTAATGGGTTTCTTGCCATTTACATTTGTGCAGTTTACCTAGGCAATCAAGACCTAATTCACAAAAAGACTATTTTAAAAATGTTTGATGGTTTGGCTTGGCTCATGCAAATTGTTTTGTTTCTTACCTTAGGTTTACTTGTTTTTCCTTCTGAAATTATACCATATATGGGTATTGGTTTGCTAATTTCATTGTTTTTAATAGTCATTGCGCGACCAATAGGCGTATTTATAAGCCTTATGTTTTTTAAAATGAAACTTAGAAGAAGATTTTATATTTCTTGGGTAGGGTTGCGTGGTGCTGTTCCGATTGTGTTTTCCACGTATCCGCTTTTGGCAGGAATAGACAAGGCTCATATGATTTTTAATATTGTGTTTTTCATTTCTGTGACATCCATATTAATTCAAGGAACTACACTTACTATTGTTGCAAAATGGTTAAAAGTTGGATTACCAGAAAAACAAAAGAAATTGAATGCAACAGAATTGCTATTGGCAGAAAATCCAAAGGCTGAAATGAAAGAACTTTTGATAACTTCAGACTGCTTTGCGGTAGATAAGAAAATAGTGGAATTAGGCTTTCCAAAAAATGCAATAATAGCTATGATCAAAAGAGATGATAGCTATATAATTCCAAACGGATTAACAAAAATTGAAGCACAAGACATATTGATTGTCCTTGCCGATAGACCTAAAATTTTTGATGAAGTTTACAAAACACTTAAAGCACGGAATATTTAAGAGATCCATGCTTTACTATTTATCTTTTGTAATTTAAGCTTCTTAGAATATTTTTGAATTTCAAAAGGCTTTACTACTTTCTTCTGATAAAGTGTCTTTAGCGCTAATTTTTTCCTTTACTAATCTTCAATCTAAAGTGTTTGGCAGATTTTCTATAGATCTTCGCAAATTAGTTTTGATTTTTATTTGCTACATTAGGAGCTTAATTAGCCCTGTGAATCATAACCCTTACCTGATGTAACACATGTAAAGAAATCTAAACCTAATAATATGATTGAAAAAATAAATACATTCAAAGGAAATTCACTTGCATTAGAAGTTATAGACGGGTTCACTAAAACCGATGAGAAATTAGCCCAAAAGTATTTTAAAGAGAAAGTTGATCAAGGCTATGACTATGTGAATTTACTCATTAAGTTGGACGAGATGAAAATAAGTCATAGTAAATTGAAGGCATTTATGGAAGATACTCTATGGGCACTAAGAAATTATAAGCAAATGGGCAATATTGCAATTGTGGCAAACGCTAAAATCTTAAAAGCTTTGGTTCCTATTGATAATTTTTTCTATGAAAAGTTACGGAAAGGATTTGAAGAACGTTATTTTGATATTTCTCAATTAGAGGAAGCATTAAAATTTGTAACTCCTAAAGAATAACTAACGGGCAATTCATATTTTTAACATTGTAAAAAAGCAGAACAATAAAAATATTTTATGAAAAGAAAATTAATAAGTTCAGGTTCAAGTTTTGAAAAAGAAGTAGGATACTCAAGGGCAGTTGTTGACGGAAATTGGGTCTTTGTTTCTGGCACAACAGGATATAATTATGATACTATGACTATCGAAAATGATATTGTTTCTCAAACAGATCAGTGCATGAAAAATATAGTCTCTGCATTAGAAAAATCAGACTCAAAGATAGAAGATGTAGTGAGAGTAACTTATATTTTACCTGATGCTTCTGATTTTAAAAAATGCTGGCCAATTCTTCGAAAATATTTTGGAGAAGTAAGACCTGCTGCGACAATGTTTTCTGCAGGATTAGCTGATCGTAAAATGAAAATAGAAATACAAGTTACAGCATTAAAAAAATAAAAACTATTTCAACAAAGAACAGTTTTAAAATCCAAAGAACTTCTAAGGTAAATATTATTTAGAGTGTATTATTAATTTTTAAGCAACTGCTTTAGGTAAGCAACAGAGTGGTACTATATATGGTTCGGGAACCTTGACCATCACTGAAATCACGGATGTTTATGTAAAAGGCACCTTTAGTTTTATGGCAGATATAGCAAGAGAAGATGACCCAGAGCAAATAAATGAAGTGACTGAAGGCATTTTTAAGGCTAAAATCATGCAATATTAATAAAACGTTGGAAGCACTATAACATAGATGAATTCTGCTGCACCTATTCAAAAGTATCGCTAAATCCATTTTATTAATCATAATGCTTATTATAAGTATTTTAATATTACTTTTGAAAATACGAATACAAAATGCTAACTTCGTTTATCATTTACTATAAAATCTCTCTGAACGATTCATATTTGAAACGTCATGGGTAACAAAAGTCTGAATAGTAGGATTAGGCGTTTAACTTAAATAAGAATAAAATGATTGTATGGTCAGGAAAGGGATTCCTTTCATTAGTAGTATTAATAGCGAGTATTGTTTTACTTACTTCCATTTTTCCTAAGGAACAAGCAAATTATGGAATTATCATTAGCCTTTTAATTGCTGGTGCATTTAGTTGGTTTATGGGAAATAAATGGAACGAAAAAGAAGGACAAACATTAATTGATAAGGCAACAGGAGAAGAAATTATTCTAAAACCGAACCACAGTTTATTTTGGATAAAAATGCAATATTGGGGACCAATTTTTGGTGTTTTAGGGCTAATACTTTTAGTTCGACAATACATATAAAACCTAATTTGACCTAAGGATAAATAAAAGTGTAAAGTCAAAATTTGAAATAATTAATATTGCTATCCTATTTTGCCGAAACATTTGGAATTTTAGATTTGTAAAATTTGTAATTCAACAAAGAACTCATTTAAATTACAAATAAATTCTACGTTAAATTTTGCATTATTATTTTTGTATATATAATTTACCTTAGAATAGCTACAAAAGCAAACGCATAAGGTTTTTCTGATTTTGCCATGGCAAAGCTTGTTGGTACAGTTTATTGGCATCAGTAATTTGAATCAATTTGTGCTATAATGCTTGTTCGAAAATTAACGATTTTTCGCTCCAGTTATAACCAAAGCAGTTTTAAAAATAAGCATCAAACTTATGCGACAACTAGTATTACTATTAACCACAATTACACTTTTTTCTTTTGGAAATCAAAAAAAAGAGGTTTGGACGAATTTATTAGACGAAAACCTTTCCCAATGGGATAACTATTTAAGCTTTCGTTATGACGAAGGTTATAGTGGTGATATTCCAAAAGATGAACACGGAAACGATCTTCTCCCAATAGGAGCAAATAAAGACACATTCGGCGTTTTTACTGTAGTTGAAGAGAATAAGGAACAGATTCTAAGAGTAAGTGGAGAGATTTATGGATGCGTTTCTACCAAAGAGGAATATGAAAATTACCATTTTAGATTAAAAGTTAAATGGGGAGATAAAATATATCCACCAAGAAAAAAACTATTAAAAGATTCCGGTATTTTATACCACTCCATAGGTCCGAATGGAGCTGAAAGCTGGAGGTCATGGATGCTATCTCAAGAATTTCAGGTAATGCAAGGTCATATGGGAGATTTTTGGTCACAAGCAAACTCTGCGATTGATATAAGAGCATATCCTTCAGAGTATATTATGAGTCCGGTAGCAGATAAGAGCCAACCCTTTTTACCAATAGGAACGGGTGAAAAAACGAAGGGTTATTGCATGCGAAGTGCAAACTTTGAAAAACCTCATGGCGAATGGAATACTCTGGAATTGATATGTTTTGAAGGTAAAAGCTTACATATTGTTAACGGAGAGGTTGTGATGATTTTGATGAACTCCAGATATGTTAAGGATGGTGATAAAATTCCTTTAGTTAAAGGGAAAATTCAACTTCAAAGTGAAGCGGCAGAAGTTTTTTATAAGGATATTCAAATTAGAAAACTGGAGACTCTTCCATCAGAATATGAACTATATTTTGACGGATTAAAATAGAAATAATGCAATTAGTAAGTGATCCAAAAGTAGCAAACGTTTTTAGGAACTATCCAAAAGAGGTGCTACAGCAATTAATGCATCTCAGAGAGCTGGTTTTGAAAACAGCAACTGAAATTCAAGGACTTGAAAAGTTGGAGGAAACACTTAAATGGGGAGAACCAAGCTATCTCACTAAATACGGAAGTACCGTAAGATTGGATTGGAAAGTGAAAAAACCAGAGCAGTATGCCATTTATTTCAAATGTACCTCTAAACTAGTTCCAACATTTAAAACATTGTATAAAAACAAATTCGAATTCGAAGGAAATAGGGCAATTGTTTTTAAAATCAAAGACGAAATTCCAGTGAAGGAATTAAAGCATTGTATTGAATTGGCTTTGAAATATCACAAAATAAAACACTTGCCATTATTAGGTGCATAGTTGTCAAAACTAATAAAGCACAAAAAATAAGTCCAAAAAATCGAATTTTCTTAGGGTATTTTATGGCTTAGATTTCCTCGAATTTTAATCCATCAATTTGGGATTACTTAGAATCAACTCAATTTTTTTGATTATCACCGTAATCTGATTCATTTGGGATTCTATATTTCTGAAAAATAGGCTAATATCTCTGTTGACCCAGCTTTCAGAAATTACCCTTGCGCCTAAACTAATTCTTAACACTGCGCTTTGAAAATCAGTACCGTATTTTACATCAACTGCTTGCCCTATATGGCATTTTTGTGCAGCAAGACGTATAATTTCTAAAGAAGATTCTTCAAATTGATCCGAGATGTCAGAATTTAATAAGGTATAGAGCTTTTTTACATGATCAGTAGTTAAAGCCGTATTATCTTTAAGGATAAAGAAAGGAAATATTGTTCGAATATTCCGGAGTCCGAATTTTTCACTGGTAGAGGTGTTAATTTTTGTTTCATCTCCAAAAAGTGGTTCTAAAAAAGTAGCGTCTTTAATAGAATCTTCAACAAAATTACAGAACATTTCAATGCCTAAATTTCTATATAAAATAGGTGTTTTGTAATACCTGTCCATTTCAACGATGGCAGCATTCCAACGCATATAAGAGCCGTAATTAAAACCTTCGGATAAATCTTTGGAACAGAACCATGAAGTTGGCCAATCGGAATGATTGTAATAGTAGTTCAAACCTTCCGGTAACGTCGTTTTTATCGAATTAATAGATTGACTTACACTTTTAGGCACAATTAATGCGCCGGAATAAGGAGGGCCAGTAAAATATTTACTTCCGGTTATGGTAACGATATAGCCTTTACTTAAATAATTTTGAATGTCTTCCGGATCTAACCGTAGTTGTGAACCATCCACAATAATTTGCATCGATAGATTGTTCAATGTCTTCAAATTGGCTAACATTTCTTCACTAGGCGATTGATAACCTAATTTCGATTGATCCATTGCGTGCAATACAATATGTCTTCCTAAATCATTAGTTTTTGAAATGGCAGTAAAAACTTCTGTATCTAATTGCTTAGTTGGTTTTAAAGTGCCATTTTGATCTCTTAACGGAATTTTAATTAAGTCAATGTCTCTAAACCCTTCAATTTTATCACCTTTTTTAACCGGATAATTCAAAGCACTTGTATTTTCAAAATGGCATCCTTTTAATGCAGCAGGCACACCGCTGCCGGTTTCATCAGACGCTACTAAAACATGTGTTATTTCTTTTTTGGAAACAATTTGCGTAATGGCTGCAATTTGAAGAGCAGAATCAGTTCCTGAAGGTGAAAAAATTATTTGAGATTCATTGTTTATTTTAAGTGCTTTTCTAAGATTGTTTTTAAGCAATTCTGCAAATTCAAGGGTAGTATTTTTGAAACCTTTTTTTAGGCTGTTTTGAATTAATATAGATCTAACTTTGTCTGTTTTATCAAAAGCAAAATTCGATACACTCGTTGCTGTTGATGAGGCAAAAGTAAAAGCTTCTGGTCTCGGAAACGGTCGACAACCATATTTATTCAACAATTGAAATTCGTCTATGTTTAATCGAAGATCACCCCCCGACATTAATAAATATTCTGTTGGTTTTGCAAGATTTTCAAGAATTGGTTTCCAAGATTCTTTCCAAATCGTATTTGAATTATTCAATCCGTGAAAATGTTGTAATTCTTTATATTCTGATAGGGTTTCTGTATGTAAATCTTCATTTTTTTTAGCCAAATCGATTAAAAAATTATCGATATTTTTTAATTTTTCTTTATCTTCTTTTGGTAATAATTCATAAAAAACTTGAGTTACTTTAAGAGCGGCAAGATCACATAAAATAGTATCTGATTTTTCTTTGCCTAAAGCTTTGTGCCAAAGTTGCCATTCAATTCCGTATCTTAAATAAATTAAGGCTAAAACAGGTTTGTCTAAAAATGCAGAACCAATTTTAATAGCTTTGTTGGGAATAATTTTAAATAGATTAGGCTCTCTGTTCGAAGTAATTATATTGATATTGTTTATTTTGGGAACGGTATTGAACCTTTTTAGAACTCTAACCAGATAATTCACATTTTCTTTTTCAAATAAACTTGTTCTTTTATACTGATCTTCAATAAGTATATTGTTTGCCATGGGGATATCAATTATTACGAATACGATAAAATTATGAAAAAAATCGCATCGTACTGAAAATTAAGGTTTGAATAAAAAATCAATTTGTAAAAATATGTTTTTTTTACCTATTATTTTAAAATTTGAAGATCATAGTTATGTAACTTTTGCAACCTTTTAAAAAGAATGGATGATAAATTTACGGCATAAAAAAAGGGCTTAACCTTGCGGTTAAACCCTTTTTCGTGAAATATATTCTTTTTATAATTTTACAACTTCTTCCTCTTCCGCTAACATGGCGAAAAATTTATTCAAATTAGGAATAATAATAATATTAGTTCGTCTGTTACGAGCTCTGTTTTCTTTAGTGTCATTATCTGTCAAAGGTGCATAACTGCTTCTTCCTGAAGGAATCAAACGAGAAGGATCAACTTGATATTTATTTTGCAACAATCTCACAATAGAAGTAGATCTTTTTACACTTAAATCCCAGTTGTCTTCAATAGTTTCTGTATGAATTGTTCTTGAGTCGGTGTGACCTTCAATCATTACATCCATACTTGGCTCAGAATTGATAACAGAAGTTAATTTCTCTAATAATGGATATGCTTGTGAATTCACTCGGTAGCTACCAGAACGGAATAATAAACTATCCGCAACAGAAATCATTACTACAGTTTTATCAATATTTACTTTAATATCGTTATTTCCGTCGCTGTTTAAAGCATTTTCATTGATAGACTTTTTCAATTTATAAGATATTGCCAAGTCCATAGAGTCTTTCAAAGTTTTTGCTCCTGCTACTTCACTAGGATCCATTTTTGAAAGTGTTTTGTTGATATTATCACGCATGTTTTTTGATAGAACAGTTACGTTATTACCCACAAAAGCCATTTTTTCATTATTGTCGCTTTGAAGTGAATTAATTTTTGAATTGTATTCATCAACGCGTTGTTCAATAACAGCAAACCGAGCTTCAAGGTCTTCTTTTTCAACAGTAGTTTTTTGAAGTTCTCCTTTAGTATTCATTAAATCCTGTTCTAATTGAACATATTTTTTCTTAGAAACACAAGATGTGAATACTACAGATAAAATTAGTAACGTGATAATTTTTTTTGTCATGATTGAAATCTTTTTTGTTAGTTTTAATTTAGATTTGTTTGTTTTTATTTCGGGATAAAAGTAGGGGTGAAATCTAAAGAAATTCTTAACATTTGAAGAAAAGAGATTTTATTAAAATAATAAGTGTTTATATCTGGTTTAAGTACATAAGAATTCAGGTCTCATGAATTATAACACACAAAATATAGAGCAATAACTATTTGAATTTATTAGTGGAGTTCAGAATCCACTCTAAAAAACGGGGAGTTACTGAAAAGCCTTAAGAGTAGGAAGATATATTCTATAAGAAATGAGAAAATTAATTGCGAGCCTTCTATTCATTTTAATTGCATCGGCTGTTATTGCACAACAAAAGATGCAAGATGTAATTTACCTGAAAAATGGAAGCATTATTCATGGCTTAATTTTAGAACAAATTCCAAACCAATCCATAAAAATTGAAACAACAGATAAAAATGTATTCGTTTATCAAATGGATGAAGTAGATAAGATTACCAAGGAAGTGGTCACAAAGAATAACAATACTTCCTCAAAAAAAAGAAAGGGATATATCGGGCTATCTTTTGGTGCATCAATTCCTGTTGGTGATTTCGCAGGTAAATCGTATGGTGGAGCAAAAACTGGTGTGGAATTAAGTCTAGTCGATTTTGGTTATCTTTTCTCTGAAAATCTGGGTATTGCAGCAAGATGGTTTGGAGGTGCAAATCCTTTGGATAGTAATTATGATCTCGACCCTTGGTCTTATGGTGGTGTTTTAATAGGGCCGCTGGTTTCATATCCCATTTCTGAAAAAGTAGATTGGGATCTAAGACCTATGATTGGTTATGCAGTAACCTTTATGCCAGATTCTGGTGCATACTACAATGTTGATCCAGCTATGTCGATTGCTTTTAATTTTGGTACCCAGTTTCGTTTTCATGTTGGTGAAAAAATATCACTTTTACTACATGCTGATTATTTTTCTACCAAAGCAAAGTTTGATGATTTTGGAATCGAGCAAAAAATTTCTACCTTCTCATTAGGTATGGGAGTAGCTTATAGATTAGAATAAAATGGTAACAAACAAAAAAAGCTCGAATTTTTCAATTCGAGCTTTTTTTACTTATAAAGTTTTTGAAGGTTAAACTCCAGGTAAATCTCCGGTACCTTTTGTTTGCAGATTACTTTCTCCCATCAAATACAAGTCAACTTCTCGAGCAGCTTCTCTACCTTCGTTGATAGCCCAAACAATTAGAGATTGACCTCTTCTCATATCACCTGCAGTAAATATATTCGGAATATTGGTTTGGTAATTGTTGGCTTTAAAATTGCTTCTAGCATCTAATTCCAATCCCAATTGCGAACTTAACGTTTTTTCCGGTCCGGTAAAGCCTAGCGCCAATAAAGCTAAATCACAAGGCCATATTTTTTCTGTTCCGGCAACTTCCAATAATTGAGGTCTTTGACCAGGAATCATTTTCCATTCAACCTTTACTGTTTTTACTGCGGTTAATTCACCTTTTTCATTTTTTATAAATTCTTTGGTATTGATCAACCAATCTCTTTCACAACCTTCTTCATGAGAACTCGAAGTTTTTATTTGTAAAGGCCAAAAAGGCCAAGGTGTGGTTTCACTTCTGCCAATAGGAGGTTTCGGCATGATCTCAAAGTTGGTTACGGATTTTGCTCCCTGACGATTTGAAGTTCCGATACAATCTGAACCAGTATCACCACCACCAATTACAATTACATCTTTACCAGTGGCAGAAATAGTTTTTCCTTCGTATTTTTTACCAAATAAAGTCTTTGTTTGTTGGGTTAAAAATTCCATCGCTTGCTCAACACCAATGGCATCAATTCCTTCGGTTGGAAGACTTCTTTTTTCGGTTGCTCCACCACATAAAACTACAGCGTCAAATTCTTTGAGTTTTTCAACGGAATAATTTACGCCAACATTCACGTTTGTTTTAAAAACGATTCCTTCTGCTTCCAAGATAGCCAAACGACGATCTATTAATTCTTTTTCCAATTTAAAATTCGGAATGCCATATCGCAATAATCCACCAATAGCATCATCGCGCTCTAAAACAGTTACATGATGCCCAGCTCTATTCAATTGCTGAGCAGCAGCTAATCCTGCAGGACCCGAACCTACAACAGCAATGTTTTTTCCGGTACGTTCTTTTGGTGGTTTTGGTATTATCCATCCTTCTTTAAAACCTCTTTCGACAATACTTTTTTCAATATTTTCAATAGATACTGGATCTTCAATGATACCTAAAACACATGCTTTTTCGCAAGGTGCCGGACAAAGACGACCAGTAAATTCAGGAAAGTTATTTGTGGCATGTAAAATCTCCAGCGCTTTTTTCCATTCATTGCGATAGATTAAGTCGTTAAAATCTGGAATAAGATTCCCTAATGGGCAACCGCTATGGCAAAAAGGTATCCCGCAATCCATGCATCTTCCGCCTTGCTTTTGCATGGCATCTTCTTTCAAAGGAATGGTAAATTCACGATAATTTTTCAATCGGTCTTTTACTGCTTGGTAGCCTTCATCTACTCTTTCATATTCTTTAAATCCTGTTATTTTTCCCATAATTATACGGTTACTAATTCTTGCTCTAAGGCTAATTTTTCTAATGCTTTTTTGTAATCTGTAGGAATTACTTTTACAAAGTTGGCGAGATTTTCTGTCCAATTTTCTAAAATATATCCTGCTTTTTCACTACCGGTAAAATCTGCGTGATTTTTAATAAGTGCGTGAACTTCTGCTCTATCTACTTCATCCATGGCTTCTAATTCGACCATTTCCATGTTGCACAATCCGTTTCTAAATTTTTTTGTTGGATCAAAAACATAAGCGATTCCGCCACTCATTCCGGCGGCAAAGTTTCTACCTGTATTGCCCAAAACAACCACGCGACCACCTGTCATATATTCACATCCGTGATCTCCAACACCTTCAACAACTGCTGTTATTCCAGAGTTTCTTACACAAAAACGTTCTCCGGCAACACCGTTGATATAGGCTTCACCTGAAACAGCCCCGTAAAAACAAACGTTTCCAATGATTATATTTTCATCCGATTTAAAATCAGCTTTTGCTGGTTTTTTTACAATTATTTTTGCTCCCGATAACCCTTTTCCGAGATAATCGTTACTATTACCATCTATAATAAAAGTTAAACCTTTGGTGGCAAATGCTCCAAAACTTTGGCCGGCAGAACCGGTAAAGGTAACCTGTAGAGTATCTTGTGGCAATCCGAAAGCACCGTAAATTTTAGAAATTTCATTACTAATAATTGCACCAACAGATCGATCGGTATTTGCAATTGGATAACTCAATTGCATTTTCTCTTTTCGGTAAATCGCTGGATGCGCATCTTGAATAATTTCAAAATCTAATGCATCTTCTAAATGATGAATTTGCTTTTCTGTATTTGAAATAGAATTGTGTACAGAATTCAACGGCTTAAACAAAATAGGAGATAAATCAATTCCTTCTGCTTTATAATGTTTTATTGCTTCGTTGGCACGTAGTTTTTGTGATTGACCAATCATTTCATTGATGGTTCTGAATCCTAAAGTAGCCATAATTTCTCGTAACTCTTCTGCAACGAAATACATAAAGTTAATGACATGCTCTGGGGTTCCTTTAAAGTTTTTACGCAGTTCAGGATCTTGTGTTGCGATACCAACTGGACAAGTATTCAAGTGGCATTTTCGCATCATAATACAACCTGAGGCTACCAAAGGAGCAGTTGCAAAGCCAAATTCTTCTGCGCCAAGCAAACAAGCAATAGCAACATCACGACCTGTTTTTAACTGACCATCACATTCTAAAACAATTCTACCACGCAAATTATTTAAAACCAAGGTTTGTTGCGCTTCTGCGATACCGAGTTCCCAAGGTAAACCTGCATGTTTCAAAGAAGTCAAAGGTGAAGCTCCGGTTCCGCCATCATAGCCGGAAACCAAAATAACATCTGCTTTCGCTTTTGCAACACCGGCAGCAATGGTTCCAACCCCAACTTCAGAAACTAATTTCACATTGATTCTTGCTTCACGATTTGCATTTTTTAAGTCGAAAATCAATTGTGATAAATCTTCAATCGAGTAAATATCGTGATGTGGAGGAGGCGAAATCAAGCCAACATAAGGGGTTGAATTTCGAACTTCGGCAATCCAAGGAAACACTTTTTCACCAGGTAATTGTCCTCCTTCACCAGGTTTAGCTCCCTGAGCCATTTTTATTTGAATTTCTTTGGCGTTGGTCAAATAATTACTCGTTACACCAAATCTACCCGAAGCAACTTGTTTTATAGCGCTGCTTCGACTATCACCATTTAAATCTTTTCTAAATCTGTTTTGATCTTCACCACCTTCACCTGAATTGCTTTTTGCTCCAATCCGATTCATCGCAATAGCCAAATTCTCATGCGCTTCTTTGCTTATCGAACCATAAGACATTGCTCCGGTTTTAAAACGCTTCACAATTTCAGTCCATGGTTCTACTTCTTCCAGTGGAATTGGATCAATATTTTGAAATTCCATCAAACCGCGTAAGGTCATTAAGCTTTTGCTCTGGTCGTTGATGGTTTTTGCGTATTCTTTATAACTATCGGTGTTGTTTGTTCGAACAGCTTGCTGTAATTTAGAAACTGTTGTTGGATTGAACATATGGCGTTCACCATTTCTTCTCCAGCGATAATCACCGCCAATTTCTAGTTTTAAATTATTTGGGGTGCTATCTTTAAAAAAGGCACTTTTATGTCGTTTTGAAATCTCACGTTCAATTTCATACAAACCGATACCTTGAATTCTAGACGCTGTACGAGGAAAATATTTATTGGTAAAATGTGTATTTAAACCTAAAATCTCAAAAATTTGTGAGGCGCGATAAGAGTGTAAAGTCGAAATACCAATTTTATTCATGATTTTCAACACACCTTTTCCGATAGCTTTATTGAAATTTTGTACTGCTTGTTCAGAATCAATACCAGTAAAGATACCTTTTCTTACTTTTTCTCGAATAATTTCATTTACCATATATGGATTGATGGCACTTGCGCCATAACCAAATAAAGTAGCAAAATGATGAGGTTCTCTTGGCTCGGCAGATTCAATGATGATACCAAATTGAGAACGTTTTTGTAGTAAATTCAACGAATGATGAACATAAGAACATGCTAATAACGCAGGAATAGGGCCGTTTTCTTTATCGGCACCGCGATCGGTTAAAATCATAATATTGTAACCTTCGCTTACCGCTTTTGCAGTTTCTGCAACCATTTGATCCAAAGCCTTTTCAAGAGCATTTAAACCTTTTTTAATATCATAAAGCATCGGAATTTCTTTCGTTTTGAAATCTGGATGGTCGATGTTTTTAATTTTATCCAAATCATCATTAGAGATAACCGGATTTTGGATTTTCAGTTTTTTACATTGTTCCGGACTCTGATTGAAAATATTTCTGTCTTCACCAATTGCCAAGCTAATATCAGTGATTATTTCTTCCCGAATCCCATCTAAAGGAGGATTGGTAACTTGAGCAAATAATTGCTTGAAATAGTTGTACAATAATTGTGGTTTATCCGATAAAATCGCCAATGGCGTATCTGTACCCATTGAACCTAAAGTCTCTTTTCCTGTTTTACACATTGGAGCGATAACGGTATCAATATCTTCCATGGTGTAACCAAACAATCGTAGCCGAGTATTGAAAGGGGTAATCTCAATCGGACATTTATTACCGGTATAAGGCACTTCTGCTAATGGCAATAAGTGTTTATTTAACCATTCCCGATAAGGCAATTTAGAAACAATTTGTTCTTTAATTTCTTCATCTTCAATGATTCTTCCTTCGTTCATATCAACCAAGAACATTTTTCCTGGCTCTAATCGACCATGGCGAACAACATTTTCTGGTTTTATATCGAGAACACCAATTTCCGAAGACATCACAACATAACCACCTTTAGTTACGGTATATCTTGAAGGTCGTAATCCGTTTCGATCTAATAATGCGCCAATAAAATTACCATCAGTAAAAGGTACAGAAGCAGGTCCATCCCAAGGTTCCATAATACAAGAATTATACTCGTAAAACGCCTTTTTATTGTCTGGCATACTTTTGTCTTTTTCCCAAGCTTCCGGCACGAGCATCATCATAACTTCCGGTAACGAGCGACCGGACATCAACAATAATTCTACGACCATGTCCATCGAAGCAGAATCTGATTTTCCTTCTAAAATAATTGGGAATAATTTTTTAACATCATCACCAAAAACAGCACTTTTGATAAGCTCTTCACGAGCTCTCATTCTGCTAACATTTCCTTTTAAGGTATTTATTTCTCCATTATGGCACATAAAACGGAATGGCTGTGCTAAGTCCCATGAAGGGGAAGTGTTGGTAGAGAATCGCTGATGTACCAATGCCAAACGAGTAACCACGTCAGGATCAGACAAATCAGCATAATAATTGCGAATATCTTCAGGAATTAATAAGCCTTTATAAATTAGGGTTGTGGTAGAAAAACTTGGCAGATAAAACTGTTTGCCATCTTTTAACTTAGAAGCGATTATTTTATGTTCGGCAATTTTTCTCGCTGCATAAATCTTAGCATTGAATTGGATAGCTTCTAAATCAACTCCGTTTTTTCCTACAAAAATTTGCTTTACTTTAGGTTCGGTTCTTGCTGCAATTTCGCCAATAACTTTTGAGTTTACCGGTACATCTCTCCATCCTAAAATTTCTAGACCTTGATTTTTAATTTCTTCTTCTAAAATTTCAATACAAAATTTATATTGATTCAAATGCTGCGGTAAAAACACCATTCCAACTGCATATTCTCTTGCTTCGGGTAATTCAAAATTGCAGGCTTTCTTGAAAAAATCATGAGGTATGTCAATAAGTATCCCGGCACCATCACCGGTTTTTCCATCGGCACTAACAGCACCTCGATGTTCGAGCTTAATTAATATTTCTAATGCATCGTGAATTATACTGTTTGTTTTCTCTCCGTTCAGGCTGCAAATAAATCCTGCTCCGCAATTGTCATGCTCAAATTCTGGTAAGTAAACCCCTTGCTTTTCGTAAGCCATATTTTATCAAATTTTTACAAAAGTAGCTTTTTTACTAAAAATTAGTCAAGAAAATTTGTTAAAAGGAATAAGAAAAATACTATTAGTAATAAAATATGCAGAAAAATTAAAATTTGCTAATAGGAGTGCTTTTAATTAGAGATTCTTAAATAGTAATGCGCAAAATGCGCTATTTTGCAGGTTGTTTAAAGATTGTAATAATTTTTGTTTTTTTAGAAAATTATTTGGTTGATGAATTGTTAATTATGAGGTTATTAACTCTTAATCTTCATAAAAATTAATCCGGTTTTTTAAACTATTTATTTCATCTTGTAAATGTTGTACTCGATTTAGAAGATTATAGATCACATCAATTCCTTCTATATTCACACCCAAATCATGATGCAAACGAATCATTTTTTCGACATCGCTAATTTTTTCTTTGGGTAAAAATTCTTCTTCTTCAATCGTAGTAATTTCGACCAAACCATATTCGTGTAAAGAGTGAATAAATGAAAACTCAATCTCGTAGTTATAACAAAAGGTTTCTATGGATATTAAATTCTCTGTTTTCATTTTTTTCTGATTTTAGCTAATTCTTCAAAAAGTTCCTTCTCTTTGCTACTTAAATTGCTTGGCATTTTTATGGTGTACGTAATATATAAATCGCCAAAATGCCCTTCTTTTTTATATACAGGAAATCCTTTACCTTTCAATTTTACTTTAGTGCCATTTTCAGTCTCAGGTTTAATCTTCAATTTAGCTTTTCCTTCAAAAGTGTTCACGGTGGTCTCACCACCCAAAACAGCCGTATAAAAATCGAGATTTACATTCGAGTATAAATTATTTCCATCTCTTCTGAAATTGGTATTGTTTTTTATGTTAAAAGTGATGTATAAATCACCATTCGGACCGCCATTAATCCCTGGACTACCATGCCCTGTTATTTTTATGGTTTGCTTATTTTCAATACCTGCAGGGATGGTTATTCGAATGTTTTTACCATTAACGGTTACGACTTGTTTATGAGTTTTATACACATCTGTTAAATTGAGATGTAATTCTGCATTGAAATCTTGCCCTTTGAATTTAGTTTGACCTCCAGCTCTTCCACCAGTTCTCGCACCGCCAAACATCGACTCAAAGAAATCAGAAAAATTACTTTCGTTGAAACCTTCCGAGTGGCTTTGTTGTCTGCCGCTACTACTATATTGGCCCTGTTGTTGTTTTTTGGCTTCTTCGTAGGCTTCGGCGTGTTGCCAATCTTTACCGTATTGATCGTATTTTTTTCTCTTTACAGGATCGCTTAAAACTTCATTTGCCTCATTTATTTCTTGAAATTTTTTCTTGGCGCCTTCGTCTTTTGGGTTGACATCCGGATGGTATTTTCGAGCCAGTTTTCGATATGCCTTTTTGATATCTTTTTCACTAGCAGTTTTAGCAACTTCAAGAACTTTATAATAATCTATAAAAGCCATTTTTTTAAATCGTTTAACCCAAAGATACGCAAGATTCTATCAAATAAAAAGTAACAATTGGATTTTCATTTCAAAAAAAATGCAATAAAAAAACGCTAAAACAACTTCTTTAAATTGTTTTAGCGAATAATAATTTTTATTTTAAAGTAGGAAATTAATCCTGTAAAACAGCCCTTGAAATTACAATTTTTTGAATCTCTGAAGTTCCTTCGTAGATTTGTGTAATTTTTGCATCGCGCATCAGGCGTTCTACATGATATTCTTTAACAAATCCATAGCCACCGTGAATTTGTACTGCCTCAACGGTAACGCGCATCGCCATTTCTGCGGCATATAATTTCGCCATCGCCCCCGACAAATCGTAATTTTCTTTTTCATCTTTGTCCCATGCCGCCTTAAAACATAAAAATCGGGCTGCTTCAATTTCGGTAGCCATATCTGCCAATTTAAAAGCAATAGCTTGGTGTTTGCTAATTTCTTTTCCAAAAGCCTTGCGCTCTTTTGAATATTTTAAAGCCAATTCGTAGGCTCCAGATGCGATTCCTAAGGCTTGAGATGCAATACCGATTCTTCCTCCGGCAAGTGTTTTCATGGCAAATTTGAATCCGAAACCATCTTCGCCAATTCGATTTTCTTTGGGTACTTTCACATCGTTAAACATTAAGGAATGGGTATCGGAACCTCGAATTCCCAATTTGTTTTCTTTTTTGCCAATTTCAAATCCAGGAGTGTCCTTTTCAACAATGAGGGCATTAATTCCGTGGTGTCCTTTTTCAGGATAAGTTTGTGCAATGACCAAGTAAACGCTGGCATTTCCACCATTAGTAATCCAGTTTTTTGTTCCGTTTAATAGATAATGATCTCCTTTATCAATAGCAGTAGTTCTTTGCGAAGTGGCATCGCTACCGGCTTCAGGTTCACTGAGACAAAAAGCTCCTATAATTTCTCCTGTTGCCAAAGGAACTAAATATTTTTGTTTTTGTTCTTCGGTTCCATAAATTTCTAAACCCCAGCAAACTAAAGAGTTGTTTACCGACATGACCACAGATGCTGATGCATCAATTTTTGAAATTTCTTCCATCGCTAAAACATAAGAAACAGTATCCATTCCGCCTCCTCCATATTTTGGATCTACCATCATACCTAAAAAACCCAGTTCTCCCATTTTTTTAATTTGTTCATGCGGAAACTCTTGTTTTTCGTCTCGTTCAATCACTCCTGGTAATAATTCGTTGTTGGCAAAATCTCTCGCAGCATCACGAATCATTATTTGCTCTTCGGTAAGTCTAAAATCCATATCTTTTTTATTTGAGTTTTTTTTAATTTAAGTTCTTCAAATATAAAGAAATTATCAAAATAGATTTGTAATTTTACAATATTATGAAAAATAAAAAATGGTACGTTATTGGTGTCATGAGTGGTACTTCTTTAGATGGAGTGGATTTGGTATTTGCTAAATTTACAAGAGATAAAGCATATTCTTTTGAAATATTACAAAAAGAAGCTATAGAATATTCCGAAAAATGGAAAAAAACTTTATATGATGGATTTCTTTTATCTGGAGAAAAACTCACGAAATTAAACGTGGATTATGGACAATTTTTAGGAGAATTGATTCAAAATTTTATCCAAAAAAACGGGATTGAAAAAGTAGATTTCATTGCTTCACACGGACATACAATTTACCATCAACCAGATAAAAATTACACCTTACAAATTGGAAGTGGTGCTGTGATTTCTGCTGTTACAAATTGTAAAGTTATTTGCGATTTTCGTGTTCAAGATGTTGCGCTTGGGGGACAAGGAGCACCGTTGGTTCCAATTGGAGATCAGTTACTTTTCGAAAACTATGGCTATTGTCTTAATTTGGGTGGTTTTGCCAATATTTCTTTCCAAAACAAGATAAAAAGAGAAGCTTTTGATATTTGTCCGGTTAATATCGTAATGAATCATTATTGCCGAAAAATCGGACTAGTATATGATGATAGGGGAAAATTAGCAGCAACTGGAAATGTTCAACAAGAATTATTAAAAGAATTGAATCAATTACCATTTTATATTGATGACAAACCCAAATCGTTAGGCTATGAGTTTATAGTTGAAACGGTACTGCCAATGATTGAATCGTATCAACTTCCCGAAAAGGATATTTTAAGAACATTTGTAGAACATGTTGCTTTTCAAATAGCAGCAGTAATTCAGAGAAATACCATAGAACCGTATAAGAACACACTATTTATAACCGGTGGTGGAGCATTTAACAGTTTTTTAATTGAAAGAATATCTTCTTATACCTCGTGTGAAGTTATTGTTCCCGATAGCGATATTATTAATTTTAAAGAAGCGATCATCTTTGCATTTTTAGGAGTTTTAAAAGATCAGAATGAAGTGAACTGCCTAAAAAGTGTTACCGGAGCCAAAAAAGATCACAGCAGTGGTGTTGTTTTTGATGTTTAAAAATGAAAAAAATTTATAAATATAAAGCTTAATACTATGAAAGAACTACTCAAAAAATACGAATCCAAAGCCCCTGAAATAGTTTTTCATTGGCGAGACCAAGAAACAGATGCAGAAGGTTGGACCGTTATAAATTCTTTACGAGGTGGAGCAGCTGGTGGTGGTACTAGAATGCGTAAAGGTCTCGACATGAATGAGGTATTGTCTTTGGCAAAAACCATGGAAGTGAAATTTACAGTTTCCGGACCAGCAATTGGAGGAGCAAAATCGGGTATTAATTTTGATCCGAACGACCCTAGAAAACGCGGTGTTTTAGAACGATGGTATAAAGCAGTAAGTCCGCTATTAAAATTTTATTACGGTACGGGTGGAGATTTAAATGTAGATGAAATAAATGATGTTATTCCGTTAACGGAAGATTGCGGTATTTGGCATCCACAAGAAGGGGTTTTTAATGGTCATTTTAAACCGACAGAAGCGGAGAAAATTAATAGAATTGGGCAATTGAGACATGGGGTTATCAAGGTAATTGAAGATGCAAAATACTCACCCCAACTCTCGAAAAAATATACGGTTGCCGATATGCTCACTGGTTATGGTGTGGCAGAAGCAGTAAAACACTATTATAATATTTATGGTGGAGATCTTCAAGGAAAGAGAGCTATTGTGCAAGGTTTTGGCAATGTTGGTTCTGCAGCAGCATATTATTTAACTCAATTAGGTGCTAAAGTAGTAGGAATTATTGATAGGGCAGGTGGTGTCATTAATAAAGATGGTTATTCTTTAGAAGAAATTCGGCAGATGTTTTTAAACAAGCACGGTAATATGCTGGTTTCCGAAAATATGATTCCTTTTGATGAAATTAACGAAAAAATATGGTCGTTACCTGCTGAAATATTTATTCCGGCTGCAGCATCGAGATTGGTTACCAAATCACAAGTACAACAAATGATTGAATCTGGATTGGAAGTTATTTCTCCGGGTGCCAATGTTCCGTTTGCGGATACCGAAATATTTTTTGGTCCCATTATGGAATATACCGATAAACAAATTAGTTTATTACCTGATTTTATTTCGAACTGCGGAATTGCAAGAGTTTTTGCTTATTTAATGGAATCTAGAATTGATTTACCTATGCGTGATGAAGCAATTTTTAGTGATACTTCCAAAGTTATTGAGCAAGCACTTCGAAGAGCGCATCAATTGAGACCATATAAAACAGATATTTGTAAAACTGCTTTTGAAATTGCGCTGCAAGAATTAATTTAATTACTATATTTATCGCCTAAAATAAATCTTCAATATGGAATCATTAGTAGTAATCACATTCGTGCTGGGCTATCTTGCAATTACGTTAGAACATAATTTAAAAATAGATAAACTTATTCCTGCTCTTGGAATGATGGCGATAAGTTGGGCCATAATTTCTCTGGGGCATTTAGAAGTCTTTGAGGTTGATGCCGAATTACACAGTTTAGTACCGTCTCATATTGAAGAGATTTTGTTACACCATTTAGGTAAAACGGCTGAAATACTTATCTTTTTAATTGGAGCGATGACCATTGTTGAGATTATCGATTATTTTAATGGATTTTCAGCAATCAAAGGTTTTGTAAAAACAAAAAGTAAACGAAAATTACTTTGGATCTTCTCGATTTTGGCCTTTATTTTATCAGCAATTATTGATAATTTGACTGCTACTATTGTATTGATTACCATTTTAAGAAAAATTATATTGAACAGAGATGATCGAATTTGGTTCGTTGGTATCATTGTTATTGCCGCTAATTCCGGTGGAGCCTGGTCTCCAATTGGAGATGTAACAACAACCATGTTATGGATTGCGAAAAAAGTGAGTGCTTTCCATTTGGTGGAATATTTGTTGATACCTTCTTTAGTTTCTGTAATAGTTCCTGTTTTAATCGCTTCCCGATTTAAAGTTTTTCAAGGAAAAATTGAAGAAGTAGAAGAGGACGGTTCTGATCAGGTAGATAAATATAGCGGTATTATGTTATATTTAGGATTAGGTTCAATTTTATTTGTGCCATTTTTTAAAACCATTACGCATTTACCTCCTTACGTAGGTATGATGTTGTCTTTATCTGTAGTTGCTATTTTTGCAGAAATTTTTTCAAATAAAAGAATTTCGCTAACGAGTGTTGATGATGATCATCATGAAGATGCCCATTATAGTCCGGTACATAAGTCCTTGTCGGGAATTGAAATGCCGAGTATCTTATTTTTCTTGGGGATTTTATTGGCGGTAGCCGCTTTAGAGTCTTTAGGTTTATTATTTCATTTTGCAGAAAGTTTAGATAATACAATTCCATTACTAGGTACAGAACCAACTACAGCGGGTTATAAAGTTTCCGATTTAGTTATTTTAATTCTAGGCGTAGGTTCTGCCGTAATTGATAATGTACCTCTGGTTGCTGCCAGTATCGGTATGTTTTCAGATCCGATGGATAGTCATTTATGGCACTTCATCGCCTTTTCTGCAGGAACAGGTGGAAGTATGTTAATTATTGGTTCTGCTGCTGGTGTAGTTGCTATGGGAATGGAAAAAATTAATTTTTTCTGGTACCTTAAGAAGATTTCAGGTCTTGCATTAATTGGCTTTTTAGCCGGTGCAGCTGCATTTATGGTGCTTCGAAATTTTTAATATAACTTTCACATTTTACAAGCAATTTTAATCCGGACAAACCGTTAAATTTTAATACCCTTTAATTTATCTCTATGTTAATGATGTTACAAGATTCGGGAGTAAATCCTGAAGTTTTAGACGATGTGGTTTCCGAAGAAAAAACCCTGTCAATTTTAAATTTAATTTTAGATGGAGGTCTTGGTGGCCAAATTATTATCGCTCTTTTATTTGTTTTGCTGCTCATTGCTCTTTACATCTATTTTGAACGATTTTTAGCCATAAAATCTGCCTCTAGAATTGATAAGAATTACATGAATCAAATTCGTGATAATATCCTTAACGGGAATTTGGAAGCTGCTAAAATATTGAGTCAAAACAATAAATCGCCAGTAGCCAGATTGATAGAAAAAGGAATCTCAAGAATTGGAAAACCTTTGGAAGATATTAATACAGCCATCGAAAATGCAGGTAAACTAGAGATTTATAAATTAGAGAGAAATGTAAGTGTGCTCGCTACTATTGCAGGAGCTGCACCGATGATCGGGTTTTTAGGAACTGTAATTGGTATGATTGTTGCCATTCATGAAATTGCAAATGCGGGTGGTCAAATTGATATTAAAATGTTATCTGACGGTTTGTATACGGCGATGACAACCACTGTTGCCGGACTTATTGTCGGGATTATTTCTTATATCGCATACAACCATTTAATTGTACGAACCAATAAAATTGTATATCAAATGGAAGCTAATTCGGTAGAGTTTTTAGATTTATTAAACGAACCAGTATAACTGCCTTTAAGAATTATAAGTATGGAATTTAGAGGAAGAAATAAAATTAGCCCGGAATTCAGTATGTCGTCTATGACGGATATTGTGTTTTTGTTGCTCATATTTTTTA
>CBDTUD010000017.1:0-46844 GCA_965363545.1 uncultured Flavobacteriaceae bacterium
ATCATGACTTTTTTCCACTAACCTTAGGGCATGATATTCAAGATTGCAAGGAGTGTCATACTACAAGTAATTATTCAGATGTTTCGCCCGAATGTGTAAGTTGCCATCAAAGCGATTTCAATAGTACTACCAACCCTAATCATTCTGCTGCACATTTTCCAACGGACTGTGTTTCTTGTCACACCACAAATCCGGGCTGGACACCCGCTACATTTGATCATGACAACCAGTTTTTTCCAATTTATAGTGGAAAGCATAAAGATGAATGGAATGATTGTGCCGAATGTCATACAAATCCAAGTAATTACTCTGTATTTACTTGTTTGACATGCCATAACCAATCCTCAACAGATAAGGACCATAGTGAGGTTAACGATTATGTTTATCAAAGTGATGCATGTTTACAATGTCACCCTGATGGTAATAATTAAATTTATATGAAGTTTAAGCCTATTTACATAATATGCTGTGTCATGATTAGTACCAATTTATTTGGTCAGAATAAAGATGAAATAATATCAGGTAAGGTTTCTTTCGTAACTTCTAAAAATGTGTACGTTAAAATTGAAAACACGGAAAATTTTAATATTGGAGATACTTTAAAATTTCTAAATCAAATAAAACCGTGTTTGTTAGTGAAAAATAAATCTTCCAATTCGCTAGTTTGTACCACAATTGATGATGCTATCGTTAAAAAAGGCGATCTGGTTTATTTTCGGTATTCCAGAAATAATAATAAAGTGGACACAAGCAAGAAAGATCTCCCGGCTACGCCAAAGCAAGATACCATAGCTGTTAAAAATAGAAATCCAGAAGATATTTCAAAAATAAGAGGGAAGGTTTCCGTTGCTTCAAATAGTTACTTATCTGAAATTAGAGAGGATAGGCATAGGGTATGGTCAACAATTTCTTTGGATGCTTTTCATATTAATAATTCAAAATTTTCTTTTGAATCTTATTTAAATTACAGGAAGAATTTTGTTTCTCAGGATGTTGATTATCAAAAAGAAACTTCTTTTTTCAACGTGTATGATTTAAATCTAAGATATGATGTGGATCCAACCTTATCCATAAGTGTGGGTCGGAAAATAAATCCAAAAATATCTTCAATTGGTTCTGTAGATGGTTTGCAAGTAGAAAAATATCTGGGTAAAAATTATGTTGGTGTTATTATCGGCTTTAGACCCGATTTTTATGATTATTCTTTTAATTCAGATTTGTTTGAATATGGTGCCTATATTGGCAGAGCAACAGATAACGAAAATTTTCACTCTGAAACAACCTTAGGGTTTATAGAACAAAGAAATAGCGGAGAAATTGACAGAAGGTATGCATATTTTCAACATTCAAGTACAGTTATGTCAAAACTAAATATTTTTTCTTCGCTTGAGGTAGACCTATACAATAAAGTGAATGACACGATAAACAGTGATTTTAGACTAACTAATTTATACATTTCCGCTAGATATAGATTTAATAGAAATCTTGATGTAATGCTGTCATTTGATTCAAGAAAAAGAATCGTATATTATGAAACCTTTCAAACTGAAATAGAAAAAATTCTTGATGATGACATTGCGAGGCAAGGCTTAAGAATGCGAATGAATATTAGACCTTTGAAAAATGTTCGAACCGGATTTAGTTATAGCAAAAGATTTCAAAGCGATAACCAGAATAAATCAGATAATATTTATGGATATGTTAGTGTATCTAAAATCCCTGTGGTTGGAGGGAGATTATCCTTAGATTATAATATGAATACCTCCAATTATCTAAAAAGCAACATTTTTTCTATTAGACATTCAAGATCTATTATAGAAAATAAATTGTATGCTGATTTTTACTATAGATTTGCAAATTATGATTATTTCAATAGTTTTACTTCAACGAATAAACAAAGTTATTACGGCGCAAATCTTTCTTTAAATATCAATAGAACCTTAATGTTTAGTGTTTTTGGAGAATTTTCAACGAGTAGTCAAGAAGATAATTATAGAATAAATACGAAGCTTGTAAAACGATTTAGTAATAAAAAGAAAAAATAAAAAGTATGAAATTAAGATTTAAGATAAGCGTAATGGTGGCACTATTTCTAGGCTTTGCTTCTTCCTGCAAAGAAGAACCAAAGTATTTACCAATTTCCTCAGAAAATAATAATTCTGTTGAAAATACAATAGAACAGAATAGTCTTACCAACCAAACTTTAAGCAACGAATTACATGCTGTTATAGTGAAAGAGGTTCTTCCAACAACAAAATATGTGTATCTTAATGTCGAAGAAAATGGAGAACAGTTTTGGATAGCAACCGGAAAGCAAGAGATAAATATTGGGGAAACTTATTATTATAAAAGATCGTTGCTTAAAACAAATTTTGAAAGTAAAGAGCATAATAGAATGTTTGATAAGATTTATTTAGTGACAAGCTTAGTCAAGGCAGATCACGGAAATAATCAGCCATCCATGAAAATTGAAGACTCAGAGCAAGAATCAACTCCTGAAGTTAAATCACAAGATAAACCAGTACTAGATTCTCAAAGAAAAATCGAACAAAAAGGATCTATCAAGATTGCTGAATTGGTTGATAATATTAAAAAATATGAAGGAAAAACCGTTCAAATAAGTGGTGAATGCGTGAAAGTCAATTCCAATATTATGGATCGAAACTGGATACATTTAAAAGATGGAAGCAAAGATGATTATGACCTTGTAATCACATCGGATGTATTTGTTCCTGAAGGAAAAATAGTAACAATGAAAGGGCTTGTTAGATTAAACAAAGATTTTGGTGCGGGTTATAAGTATGATTTAATTTTGGAAAATGGGGTCATAGTACCTTAAAATATTTAACTAAAACGATTTTAGTTTGTAATTTAATTAAAAGGAACAGTAAAGGTTCAAAAAATAGTTAAGATTAAAGCATGATATTTTTTTACAATCCTTATTTTAAGGATACCTTAAAATAAGGATTGTAAATTTTATGTATTACTAAATTTAAAGCATATAAAGTTTTAAATATGTTTTTACTTCCTTTTGAAAATCCTATATTTGGTAAATTTTTTAAACTAAACCTACAAATATGAATAAGAGATCATTTTTATTATTAATTACATCCGTTTCTGCTTTGGGCGGATTTTTATTTGGGTATGATACCGGAGTAATTAATGGAGCACAATTCTTTTTAAGTAAACATTTCGATTTAGATGCTGCAATGAAAGGATGGGTTGTCGGAAGTGCACTTTTGGGATGTTTGATTGGTGCTATTGCTGCAGGTCCATTGAGTATAAAATATGGTAGAAAAAAATCGCTGATACTTTCGGCAATTTTGTTTACTATTTCTGCTTGGGGTTCTGGTCTTCCTGAATTTTTACCACAATCTGTTTCCTTATTAGTATTTTTTAGAATTATTGGAGGTTTAGGTATTGGAATGGCTTCAATGAATGCTCCTATGTATATCGCTGAAATTGCTCCACCTAGTAAGCGTGGAAATTTGGTAAGTTATTACCAATTGGCAGTAGTTGTCGGTTTTTTTCTCGTGTTTTTAGCTACTTATTTTATTGGGAATTCCCTTACGGAAGCAGAGAATATTGAGTTTGGTTGGAGACAAATGTTTTGGTCAGAATTAATTCCAAGTACTCTTTTCTTAGCTCTTTTGTTTTTAGTGCCTAGAAGTCCGAGATGGCTGTTTTTAAAAGGAAATAAAGAAGAAGCTTTTCAGGTTTTAAATAAATTACTATCTCCTGAAGAAGCTAAAGCGGAAGGTGAAAATATTCAAAAATCATTGCATTTAGAGAAAAATGTTGGTGGTCCGAAAATAAATTATATGTCAAAAGGAATTTTAGGAATCATTATTATTGGTTCGGTACTTTCCATTTTACAACAGTTTACCGGTATCAATGCTGTGCTTTATTACGGTGCTGATATTTTTGAAAAAGCCTTGGGTTATGGTAAAGATGATGTGTTGAAACAACAAGTATTATTGGCTTTTATAAATTTAATTTTCACTTTCGTTGCGATGGCTACGATAGATAAGTTTGGAAGAAAACCACTTATTTATATCGGATCTGTCGGTATGATTCTTGGGTTTCTAATTTTAGGAGTTACTTTACAACAACAATCTTTGGGCGTTATGTCTTTAGTAGGAGTGCTTATATTTATTGCGTCTTTCGCTTTATCAATGGGACCAGTAGTTTGGGTAATCTTATCTGAAATGTTTCCAAATAAAATTAGAAGTGTTGCCATGTCGGTTGCAGTTGCAGTACAATGGGGTGCGAACTACATTGTTTCGCAATCATTCCCTATGATTACGGAGAGTGAAGTGAATAATAATTCTTTTTGGAACGGATCATTACCATACTTTATTTTTATCGCATTTATCATTGTGATTATGGTATTTACTTATAAATATATTCCTGAAACTAAAGGAAAATCTCTTGAAGATTTAGAAGAAATGTGGGATGTAAAGATTTAATCCTGTTTTTTTTAAACCTTGATTTAAAAAAGTTAAGAAGTAGAAATTGAGTTCTATTTCTTAACTTTTTTTCTTAGTAGTTATTTATCCTCTTCTTTTTTAGTGTTTTCTTTTTTCATTTTAATGTATTTTGAAACCAAACGGACACCTAATCTGGCACATAGAATCACAGCAATCACAACTACAATGTCAAATCCTTTCATGCTTATTATTCTTCTAGTTTTGTAAATTCATAGGTTTAATTGCGCAAATTGAGCATAATATGATACTTGCCTGCTTCCACTGCAATATTATCGCCATCGGGTGTTGCACTACCTGAAGGAAATTGTTCTTCACCATAACTTCCACCCCAGTTTCGAAGCCAGCTATCATTGCAGCGAAACTTAACTGTACCTTCTTTAAGATACAATTCTGTTTCCCAAATACTGCTTTTAATATCAGTGCATTGCATTGGGGTAGATTTACCACCGACATCATCATAGCCTTGTAAAGCGGTTCCAATAATACCAACATTTGTGTAAATTACTCTAACTTCTGGATAATAGGTTTTGATGAGGTAGAGAATTGATTTTCCGTCATTATATTTACTTTGGGCACCTCTTTTATAGACAACTTTCTGACTTCTGTAGGTTTTTATTAGGGATTGATATTTGCTGGTTTTAATATCTTTTTGCAATTTTTTCAATAAGTCTTCACTGTAATAGGAAGAATCAGATCTAATCCATCCTTCGTTCAAATCTTCGCGATTAACCTCTGGAAAAGGAATGTTTTCGGAGATTAAAAAGCTAGTAAACATATCGTTAATTATTTCACCGGAATTTGTTTCTGCATTTTTTATCTTGTTTAAATACCCTGTAATTTGTTTTACCAGTTCATTTTGTTCTAAATTTTCATAATCCGAATGAAGATCATTTACATAAAAAAAAGCATCTGACTGGTAAGCCTTGAAATTATCAAAACCGGTATTGAAAAGGGCATAGGGTAGATCTTCTTTTGGAATGGAATCTGAAGACTTAAGTATAAAATCTAATGCTCCTATTTGATATATCAAATAGTCAGATTGGCCTTTAAATTTATCTGCATCATATATTATAGCATTGTATAATTGCTCTAAAATTACTTTGAACTGCTTTTCTTGTTTTCTTTTTTCATTCCAGTTTTGCAATTGTAATGCGATAAAAATACCCAAAACAATGAGTAGAATTTCACCAATGGCATAACGAGAATATTTTTGAAATTGATTTTCGTTGGCGAGTTGTTTCCGTATTTTTCTAAAGAAATTAATCATTGGGTTGGTTTATTTATTTTTCTTGGGTATAATTTTTTTCAATATAATCGATGATATCTTCGGCTTTACTTTCTATGGTTTTAAACCGATTCTCAAAATAGGATGCCGTACTTCCTATAAATCGAGACAAGGCTAATATTCGTTTGTCCTCAAAAATTGCAGTATACACTATTCCATTTGGAGCTTTCGGGGTTTTGGTAGGGAAAAATTTTCGATGTTCTATATCGGTAAAGAGTTCATATTTTAACTTTCGAAGTTCAAGTCGTACCGGATTAGCAGAATTCGTAAAATTGGTTGTTATATTACGGAATTCATTGTAATAATCTTGAAGCATTTTTAAAAGTTTAGTATCTGGAAATTCAGATAAAATCCCGGATGAATTTAAAAAAGTCCAGGTATTGATGCGTTCTTCGATAATTGGAGTGGTGGTTAACGCATTGAAATCTAATATAAATTGGAGTGAATCGGCAATAAACTTATTTTCTGATTCCATGATCGGAATTATATTTCTAGCGGCTTCTTCTTGTTGATGTAAACTTTGTATTGTTTTTTGAAGTTCTATAAAATCTGTTTGAATATCTTCTCCAATCGAGTTGACATTCATTCGCATTTTAGCATTGTCTTTCCTTTGTTCATTCCAATTATTGACTTGCAAAGCAATTAATATTCCAACAACCACAAGGATAATTTCGCCAATGGCATATTTTAGGTAACTGGTAGTTCGTTCAACGGATGGTTTATCTGAAACGAGTTTTTTACGGATATTTCTAAAGAGTTTTATCATGGTTGTTTTTTAACTGTTTAATAGCAAAGTAAATAATCGATAGAACCCCAATAAAAATGGCCGAAGTTTTCATTTCGTCTGCGTTCATGTTTGAAAGGAAATAGAGAATAATGAAAACCGAGAGTATGGGCACTGTATAGCCTCCCGGAATTCTAAAAGTTTTAGATGTTGGATCATTATTTTTTTTCATTCTTAATTTGATAACCGCTAACGATACACCTAAATAAATAATTAATATGGCTGCACTCGAAAGAATCGCCAATTGCTTAAATCCGCCAAATGAGGCAAATAAAAATCCTATTGCAGTGTAAGCTATGATGGCAACATAGGGTGTAACATATTTCTTATGTACTAAAGAAAGCATATTTATTGGAATCACATTGTCTTTTGCAGCACTGTACAAAATTCTTGGAGATCCAAGAATCCCGCTGCTTAGAGCCCCAAACATCGAAACTCCTGCACCAATTGTAATTAACGTCAACCCTATTGGTCCGAAAATAGATTTTGCCAATTCACCCAGTGGGTTTTCTTGAAATGCAATCAAAGAATCTCCTAAAACTCCTTGCGCTACTGTTTGAATTAAAATATAAAGTATAAGGATTATCGTAACGCTAATTAATATGGCGCGAGGTATTATTTTTTGTGGATTTTTTACCTCTCCGTTAATGGATAAAGCCGATTCTGCTCCTTGAAAGGCAAAGAAAAGTATGAGGGAGATTTCTCCTAAATCCTTTAAAGAAGGTACTGTTTCCCAATATAGGTTCGTGATATCAATGTGCTTAAATCCAACAAATACAATAACCAATAAAGGAATTATTTTCATAAAAGTAAGTATCGTCACAAATCGAATACTATTTTTAACTTTTTTTATATTGATGAATGCCAAGCCTGAAAATAGTATCAGAAAAAAGATTATTTTAACAGTTTTACTTTGAAAGAAAGGAAAAAAAGTACCCAAAATATCGGCTAATGCATTCACAATGGCAGCATCACTGGCTACATTAGCAATCAAAAATAATACAGCAGTTATGAATCCGGCATATTTTCCGAAAGTCTCTTCAATATAGGCATAAGCACCACCCGGATGTGTAATTTTGCCACCTACTTCTGCAAAGCAAAGCATCACCAAAACAATTAAAATACCGCAAAATAAATAAGCGAATATACTCGCTGAGCCAAGGCTTGCTGCAACAATAGCAGGAATAACAAATATACCTGCACCCACAACAGTATTAATAATGTTGGCAGATAAGCCCCAAAGCCCAATCGTTCTTTTTAAATCTTTTTCGTTTTGCATTTAAGGTGTGGGTTTAGTTAAATTTACAGGTAGCTCAGCCACCATTTTTCCTTATGCTTTACCTAATAGATCCTATATTTTTTACTCGATGGATATAAGAGTACAATAATGAAAATCCAGACCAAATAAAGACTACTAGAGAATAGCCGTGCGTTAGTAAACCAGGAGAGATTTTCGTTCCATTTAAAATCAAATCCTTCCAATCTCCTTCGAAAAGAAGTATGCCTATAACTACTAATGCGTGTATGGCTAAAACGGGTAAAAAATACGATTGGTGTTGTTGTTTCAACTTTGGTGGGATTTCTTAAAAAAGAACCAAAATAAAAATAAACTCGAGTATGGTCTAAGTCCATAATTATCATAACTAGTACACGCAGAATGTCAATAGATTCAATTCGATTTATTTTGAGATCTGTCATAGTTGAGGGAGATTGGTTGAATTATTTTATTATTTTTCCATGTTTATTTTTCACTATTAATTGACGATTTTCTAGAATCCCCACGCTGAGAATATGTTTTTTTGTATTCATTCTTGTTAAAAGAACCTATTTCTGCCACGCTTTTCCCATTCATGGCCAACCAGGCTGGAATGGCAAAAAAGGTTAATCCTTCCGGGATGCCTTGTGCGGTATATAAAGAAGTGAATGTGAAATAGCGTAAAAGTGCATTTTCAGATAAAACCAGTCTTCCTTTATTTTTAAAAAAAGAAAAATTTGTACCAGTCTTAATCATGAATTATTTTTTTATGTTAAGTGCATAGTAAACTATAAGAAACATCATTAAAAGGAGTCCGATAGCAAGAAATCGCAACGAACGATTAATATTTTTAAATTTTCCTGCAGCAATTTTTGAATTGATATAAACTTGTTGTCCAAGTTGTTCAAACAGCCGATCTTCATCCACACTTATTTCATAAAATGTTTTTGAAAATTCACGGATATTTCCAAAAGAAGAAATTACATCTCCAAAAAAGAAAATATTCTTATCATAGTTACCTTCAATTTTAGGCATAAAACAACGAATACTATAATAAACGGAAAGTACCGTTGAACAAAACCAAAGTCCTGATAAAATATAAAAACCAATTTGGTTATCAACCTCTGCCATAATGGTTTGCAAACTTTGGTACATAAAGTTGAGAACAATACCATAAAATGATAAGATAAGTCCGGCCTTAATTTCAGATGCTTTGATAAGATTAAAAATATAATTGATAGTGCCCCAATAATGATCAATTAAATCATCGGTATGTTTGTTTTTTACATGTGGTTCAATTATTATTTTTTTTTCTTTCATGGTAAACAGGTTTTGTTTTAATTAAAAAAAATTATTCTATTACAGCATAGATATTTATGGGTTTCGTTTTGTTTTTTAGGGTAATGCTTCCTAGATCTTCACAAACAAAAGATTCTTTTATATGTTGATAGCAATCTTCAGAAATTATAATTTGATTTTCTTTTGCCACGCCCTGTAAACGCGCTGCTGTATTAACCGAATCGCCAATAACCGTATAATCAAGTCGTTTTAGGCTAGCAGAACCAATATTTCCTGAAATCATTTCACCACTTTTTATGCCAATAGAAACCTTTGGTTTAAAGGTTACACCATCTTTAAATTCAGGTAAAGCATTAATTTTGTTTCGAACTGCCAAGGCGGTATCAATGGCTCTGTCTAAATGGTATTCACCACGAAATACTGCCATCACGGCATCACCAATAAATTTATCGATAAAACCTTCTTGTGCCATGATCTCTTTAACCATTACATCAAAATAGGTATTGATCAAAGTCACCACTTTATCCGGTTCGGTGGTTTCACTAATAGAGGTAAATCCACAAATATCTATAAAAATAACAGTGCCTTCAATGGTTTCACTTGCCATGATTGTTGATTCATATTCTTGGCTGCCCATAAAGTTGAGAACTGTTTCATCAACGTACATTTTTAAAATGTTGTTCTCTTTGATTGCTTTTAAAGTTTCTTTTAACTGTATCGCGTGTTTTAAAGTTTTTTCAACAGTGATTGTTAAATCTTCAAAATTGATCGGTTTGGTAATAAAATCAAAAGCGCCCCGATTCATTGCGGTACGTATATTATCCATATCGCCATAAGCGGAAACAATTACTGCTTTTATCAAAGGGTTGGTCTCGCTCATTTTTGAGAGTAGCGTCAGGCCATCCATTTCGGGCATGTTGATATCGCTTAGCACAATATCGACATCCGATTGTTCTGCTAGTTTTACGAGCGCATCTTTACCATTGATTGCAAACAGGAATTCGTATTCTTTTTGTCGGATTTTTTTACGGAACTTTTGTTTAATAAGTACCTCTAAATCCGTTTCATCGTCAACTACTAAAATTTTTGCCATTACATGAGGGTTTTAAGTCGTTCTTTTAAAATTTTAAAATCTAAGGGCTTTGTTAAAAAATCATCGGCGCCTAATTGAATGGCTGTGCGATGATTTTCTTCGTCGCCATATGCGGTGATCATCATTACCACGGGAGGAGGTTTTACATAATTTTTTTTGATGAGTTCGAGCAATTCTAATCCGCTCATACCGGGCATATTTATGTCCGATAAAATAAGAACCGCTTCCTGATCCATGGTTTTCATAAGGTCTAATGCCGATTCTCCTGAAAAGGCAAAAACAAAATCGAGTTCTTTGCTCCGTATTTCTTTGCGGAAACGTTGTTGAAATAAAATTTGTACATCTTTTTCGTCGTCAACTACTAATATTTTCATGGTGTTTAGATTTATTTATTTTTTATTTAGTTTTTGAATTAATTGGTAAGGTGATGATAAATTCTGTCCCCTTATTTTCTTCTGTTTTTACTTCTAATTTTCCGTTATGGGTTTTCACTACGTCATAACTTAAAGAGAGACCCAAACCAGTACCTTGTCCGGATGGTTTCGTAGTGAAAAATGGCTGAAATATTTTATCTTTCACCTCTTTCGGAATTCCATTTCCGTTGTCTTTCACTCTTATTTCAACATAATCTTCGAATTTTTTTGTACTCACAGAAACCGTTGGTTCGTAAGAAGGTTCCGTATCTGTAGTGCTTTTTTTCTTTTTATCGGTAACGGCATAAAAAGCGTTCGTTATCAAGTTTAATATAACTCTACCAACATCTTGTGGTACGATGTTTACTTTACCGATAGAGGTGTCAAAATCGGTATGCATAGTTGCGTTAAACGATTTGTCTTTTGCTCGTAAACCGTGATATGCCAAGCGTAAATATTCATCTGCCAAAGCATTAATATTTGTTGGTTCTTTTTCGCTACTGCTGCTTCGACTATGCTGTAGCATTCCTTTTACAATAGCATCGGCTCTTTTGCCGTGATGGTTAATTTTGCTTTGGTTTTCTTTTATATCGTTAGAAATTAAGATAGCTTCTTCACTGTTTCCTGCTTTAAGTTCTTCTTGCATTTCATCAATCAATTCACTGTTCACTTCAGAGAAATTATTGACAAAGTTTAACGGATTCTGAATTTCATGGGCAATTCCTGCTGTTAACTCTCCCAAACTTGCCATTTTTTCTGACTGGATGAGTTGTGATTGGGTGGCTTGCAATTCTTTCATTTTATTTTTTAACTCTGAAGTACGGATTAAAACCTTTTCTTCTAGCAGTTTATTTTCTTTTTTCAGCCATTTGGAACGATAGTTTAAAATAACCAAACCAAGACCAAGAAATAAAGAAGCAAAGATCAAATACGCCCACCAAGTTTGCCACCAGGGTGGTGTGATGCTAAATGAAAATTCTGCTGGTTTACTCCAAATACCATTAAATCCTTTGGACGCCACTTTAAATGTATAATCTCCAGAAGGTAGATCACGATAATTTTCACTAGTTGTGTTTGAAGTTATCGGACTCCATTGTTTGTCAATGCCCTCTAAAATGTATCTGTAAACCAATTTATCCGGATTGCTAAACTGTTTTCCGTTATAGTTAAAACTTAAATAATTTTGATCATAAGGCAAGGTAAGTTCAACAGGTAGATTATAGGGTCCGGCTACTTGCTCCCATTCGATATGATGCAATTTTTGAAACGATGAATCAATAGTGTTTTTTAGCGCAAAATCATTTGTATTCTGCTCTAAAAGGCTGTCTCTAGCGATATTTTCAGTTGGTAACTTTTCTTTATTTTGGAATGTTAGCTTTTTATCAAAAATATTTAGTGAGGTAATAGCTGTTGAGTAAGCAGTAGTATCTATTTTAGGCTCGTTCATTACCGTGAGCATTTGACCTTCAACACCTGCCCATAAAAGACCGTTTTTATCAAAAGAAATACTATTTTGAGTAAAATCGATATAATCTAAACCTTGGTTCTTACCAATAGTTTTCGCTTTCCAAAACGTTTGATTTTCTTCTTTAATGGGTTGTAAAATCGTCAGACCTTTAGAGGTACCCAAGTAAATCTTGCCATCTTTTTGCTTAATATCATATACGTCGTTAGATCCAAGACCTTCAGGTATAGTAAATGTAGTTATGGTTTGATTTTTATCATCTAACATTTGCACCCCTTTGTCGGTGGCTATCCAAATATTTTTTTCAGCATCTTTTCCTACAAAAAATAATTGATTGGAAATCAATCCGTTGTCTGTGGTTAATCGCCATTTTATATTTTTGGAAAGATCAATTTTGTGCAAACCATATGTTTGATCAGCGACCCAAAGGGTGTTTTTATCTGTTTGAACAGCTCCATCTTTTCGTGATACATTTACAATGGAATCTTTGTCAATAAAGGTTTTATAGCTAGAGCTTTCGAGGTCTATATTTTGAATTTCTCCCAAAAAAGAAATTAACCAAATAGATCCGTCTGCATCTTCAATAGCTGAGCTTATTCTTTGCGATTTTATACCTGACTCTGTTGTTAATTTTTTAATGGTTTGTTTTATTGGATCTATAATACTAACAGCAGTATTTCCCGCTGCCCAAATTCTACCTTTTGCATCTTGTGTTAGGTTTGTATTTCTTTGATGTGCCAAACCTTGTTCTACACCCAAATGTTTGAGTGATTTTTTTACCGGATCATAAACGTCAATTCCGTCATGTGTACCAATCCATATTTTTCCATCGTTAGCCTCCATAGTAGCCCAAACATTATTGTTGCCAATACCACTTTCCGTTCTATAATTACCAGGTCTATAGCCATTATCATCAATTTTATAAATACCACCTTGTGCCGAAACAGTCCATATTTCCTTTTCGTCATTTTCTAAAAAAGTATACATCCATTGGTCGTTTTGAGTGGTAGGTCGAACAATAAACTTTTGCAATAAACCGGTTTCTTCAGCATAGCCAAAGACCAAGCCATTATCTGTGCCAATCCAAAATTTACCAGAATGATCTTGAAAAATATCGGTAATCATTTGATCTTCATTGTCAAAATTTTCAGAAGAAATAAAGGATAGGCTCGTTTTCTCTTTGTTGAGCATTTGAATTCCTCCGAAACCTGTAAGCCAGACTCTACCTTGCACATCTTCTTTGATGGAGGGCATGGTGTTTGATTCAAATCCATTGGCAGTAGTAAGGGTATAATTTTTGGTTCTCGATGGGTCAATAATATGTACTCCTTGAAAAGTAGATAACCAAAGAAAGCCCTCTTTATCTTCGAAAATATTAAAGGCTCCGTCGCTCAATAGCCCATTTTTAGTATCAAACTTATACATTATTTTTTCTTCAAAATTTATAATTTGATACCCATTCCCGTTATTTGCTATCCAAAACAAACCATTCTTATCTTCTAGAATAGTAAATAATTGACCTTGAAAAAAAGAGCTCGACAATTCATATGTAAGATTTAATTTTCTATCCATTACAGAAATGCTTCCTTGATTGCCTACCATCCAGATTCTACCTTTTGAATCTTCAAAAAGCCAATTGGTATATTTAGCTTCAAGACCTTGGTCTAAACCGTAAATTTCTAAGTTTTGGGAGTCATATTTTACAACACCATTATTAATCCCAAACCACATCATACCATCGCTATCCAAAAGTTGGGAGTATGCCACTGCCGGTAATCCGAAACCTGCAGCAAGTGACATAACACCTCGAGTAGCACCAGCCTCGTTCGTTGGAATGCCAGCTTTCACTATTTTGGGTTGACCTAAAACTGCAACTTTTACTTTGAGCTCGGCTTGAGGTAAATTATCCAAGTTAAACGGAACACTTTCTAAAGCATTCCAATCAAAGGGTTTTGAGGTCATGGGTTTTTTTAACGGATAGGGCAGACCAATATCAAAAGGTTTTTCTGGTAATTTATCCCAGTTAAACTTTGTTGTAGGCAAAGATTTTAATGCTGGTAAATCTTGACTTATCCAGTTAATAGTATCGGGTTTAGGGTAGCTAAACTCTTTTACCACAGGCTGTGCATATTCATTTTCCGTTACCGGAAATGGAGGTATTTTTTTATGATTGTTACAGGCAGTAACAAACACTAGACCTAAAATTGCTAAAACAAATTTAAAGTTGGTAGTTTGGTTCTTCATTGGTTAATTATTAAATTTTTAACAGATATGTTTACACATAGTGTTTTGCACTAAAAATTATGTTATATATCTTTAGTATGATGTTCAATATATTAAATTTATTACATTGGTAATATAATAATAAATGTTGTTCCTTTGCGCTCTTTTGTTTCTACTTGTAATTCACCGCCATGGACTTTCACAATATCGTAACTCAAACTCAAACCTAAACCGGTTCCTGAACCTGTTGGTTTTGTTGTAAAAAATGGCTGAAATATTTTTTCTTTAATTGCTTTCGGAATTCCGTTTCCATTGTCAATTACTATTATTTCAAGGTTATTCTGCACTTTTTGAGTTTTAACGGTAACTTCCGGTTGGTAGCCATCAAGTCCCTGTTTTGTTTTTTCGGTAACAGCATAAAAAGCATTGGTAATTAAGTTCAATATTACTCTACCAATATCTTGAGGAACAACATTTACGTTACCAATATTTTCGTCAAAGTCGGTTGTTAAAGTTGCATTAAACGATTTGTCTTTGGCCCGCAATCCGTGATAGGCAAGACGTAAATATTCGTCTGCCAATTTATTGATATCTGTTGGCTCTTTTTCTGCTTTGCTACTACGGCTATGCTGCAACATACCTTTGACTATCGCATCAGCTCGTTTGCCGTGATGGTTTATTTTTTCCAAGTTTTGTTTGATATCTTGGGCGATAAATTTTGCTTCTTCTAAATCGCCTTTGTCTATTTCTTCGTTCATTTCATCCATAAGTTCGTTGCTGACTTCAGAGAAATTGTTTACGAAGTTCAAAGGGTTTTGAATTTCATGGGCGATGCCTGCAGTGAGTTCACCCAGAGATGCCATTTTTTCAGATTGGATGAGCTGGGTTTGTGTGGATTTTAAATCAGTTAAAGTTCTTTCTACCTTTTCTTTTTGCATTGCAATTAATAGATTCGCTTTTTGTTTTTGCCTGTTATTTCGATACAGGAAAAATGCAATTACTAATAGTGTAAAAAGGCCACCAGCCAAAGTATTGGTTCTGATTTTGGCTTGCATTTGAATTTTTTCCTCCTCCAGTTTTTGGAGTCGCGTTTGCTCGTCAAAACTCAGATTCTGATATGCGAGCAGGTTTTTTCTTTCTATTTGATATAAGCTGTCATTTAATGTAGTGGCCAATTTTAAATATATAAAGGCAGAATCGCTTCTTTTTTGTTCACTATAAGCTGCTGAAATTATAGAATAAGCAGTAGCGATTCCTGTTGGAAGACCGGCTTCATTAAAGATATTTAATGCCTTATTTGCAAAAAGCAAACAGGAGTCCGGTTTGTTTATAACCAGATATAAGCTGCTCAATGAAATGTTAGAATATCCCGTACCTGTGAGGTTGAATTGCGGTTGTGCTACATTCAAAGCCTTTTGGTAAGCTACCATTGCCCGATCATAATCACCTTGTTTTTGATAAATATTTCCTATAAGATCAAAAAGATTGCCATCATATTTTCCAACGGTATTTCCGAATTGAGACCTAAGCTTTAATGCTGATTGGGCATAAATAAGTGCGGAATCCAATTCATTAAGGTTGAAATAGGTCCTACCCAAATTCCAGGTTGTTGTAAGAACCAATTCTTTTTCCCCAATGGATTCTGCAAGGTTTTGTGACATTAGGTAATTTGCTTTTTGTTTATCCGTGCTACCCGTTGATCCGAACAAATGTCCCATAGTAAGGTGAAGATAAGCTAATGTTTTTATGCGTTCGATTCGGGGAGTTTGGCCTTCAGCCAGGTTCCAAACATTTTTTTCACTGGCAGGGTCTTCGGCAATTTTTAAAGCTTGCAAAAACGATTCGAGCGCTTTCGGATAATTGTCAATTCCTGTGTACATATAACCCTGATTCTCTCTTAGATGCGCCTCGACTAACTTTAGCTTTAATTTTTGAGCTATCGGTAAACCGGCAGCCAGATAATAAAGGGCACTATCACGATTTATTTCATTGAATTGTAAGGCTAAATTCATGAATATATCCATGCGGATAGTATCATTGGCAGCGTTGTTCAGTGCCTGATGCAGCTTACTAATTTCGTCATTCAGCACTTGGCCTTTAGCCAATACAGGCAATAGTAAAAGCAGGTATATTATTAAATGTCTCATTTATTAATAGGTAATTTTATAATGAATTCGCTTCCTTCATTTTTTACAGTATTAACTGTCAATTCGCCTCCATGGGCTTTTACAATATCGTAACTCAAACTCAAACCCAAACCAGTTCCTGAACCTGTTGGTTTGGTGGTAAAAAACGGTTGAAAAATCTTTTCTTTAATTGCTTCCGAAATTCCATTACCATTGTCAATTACAATAATTTCAAGCTTGTTCTGCACTTTTTGAGTTTTAACGGTAACTTCGGGTTGGTAGCCATCAATTCCCTGTTTTGTTTTTTCGGTAACAGCATAAAAAGCATTGGTAATTAAGTTCAATATTACTCTACCAATATCTTGAGGAACAACATTTACTTTACCAATATTTTCGTCAAAGTCGGTTGTCAAGTTCGCATTGAACGACTTGTCTTTTGCTCTTAGTCCATGATACGCCAATCTAAAATATTCATCAGCCAAGGCATTTATGTCTGTAGGTTCCTTTTTATCACCACTGGCTCGACTGTGTTGCAACATCCCTTTTACAATACCATCTGCGCGATTGCCATGATGATTTATTTTATCAAGATTTTGAATAACATCTGCCATAATCGCTCTAACTTCTTCCATATCTCCCTTCTCTATCTCTTCTAACATTTCTTCTAAAAGCTCTTTACTGACTTCTGAAAAATTATTAACGAAGTTTAAAGGGTTTTGAATTTCGTGGGCAATTCCTGCTGTGAGTTCACCCAAAGATGCCATTTTTTCAGATTGTATGAGTTGTTTTTGTGTTTGCTGTAACTCTGATAATGATTTTTCTGCACTTTTTTTAGCAAGTTGAAGATTTATTAAATCTTCTTCGGCTTTTTTAGACTGGGCTTCAGCAACTTTTAAATCATTAAATCGTGTGTATGTTAAATTAAAAACGGATGCAAAGCGTTCTAATAAACGAATGCTATCTTCAGATTGTTCATCTGGGGCAGCCATTCCAATTAACCCTCCGGAAAAATAGGCAATGGTCTGGACTCTTCTTTTTTGTTCTAAACCATGGATAAAAGGAATGCTCATTTCTTTATTTAAGTATTGAAAATAGTCCTGTAATTCTTTACCTTTCATATCGATAACAAGCGATTTCTTATCCTGTTTCGATCCTGTTATCATTTTATTAATAGATTTATTTTTTGAAGCTTGCAAAGTGAATCGGCTTTCTATTTTACTACCATCTTCATTGGTTGCCCAAGCTTCGATAGACGCTCCTTTATCTTTAATAATACCAATAAACAATCGGTTTGGCGCAATCCCTAATGCTACGAGTTGTTGAAAAACAACCATAGAAGTTTCTGCTAATTCTTCTGATGTTTGCATAGCAAGCGTTCTATTTCTAACACGTTCTAAAGCGATATCTATTTGAGATTCTCGTGCTCTTTCTTCAGCTTTCTGCAAATCCATAAAACGAATGTAAGCTTGTTCGAAAACCTTGGCGAAGCGTTTTATTATTTCTGCATCGCTTTCAGAAGGGACAGCTCCAGTGAGTGAAGGAATAATAATTGCTGAATTTTTTGACCAAGCAGCTGTGAGATTATGGCTATCAGCTTGAAGTACAAACTGCTTATAGTCTTCTGGCATTTGCCTATAATCACTATGCTCAAAGGCATGTTTGAAAAACTCATTTTTCGCCTCTACGGGAAATTCTTTAAAGTAATAGGCATCACCTTTGATTTTGGATTCCCAAGCTTCGCTGAAAATTGGGTTATCAAAATAAGGCACAAAATAACGTCCCGAAGTTGAAAAGTCATCAACTGCAATCCAGTGCACAACATCTTTGTTGTCTGGGAAGTAGGTGCAAAGAATCACACCTCCTGCATCATATATAACGCCTAATTCTTTTAGTTTTTCTGCTACAACCGCAACCACTTCCTTTAATTCATCTGGTTTGTGCATTGCTAAAGATCGCGAACGGACTTTTTCCAAAGCAGCTTCAATCTGTGCTTCTCTCGTTTGCGCTTCAGCTTTTTGCAAATCCTCAAAACGTTTATAAGCCAAATCGAATGCACCTCCCATTTTGGTTAAAATGGTTTCCATTTCATCTGACGGCGGATTTAATAAATCGATAACTAATTTCCCGTTATTCAGTTTTTTTACAGCATGATGCAGACGTTTTAAATTTGTAGTTTCAGTATATTCTTCAACTTCATCGGCAATTTTATCTTGATTGTTTTCACGCAACCATGCAATTATTCTCTTAAAGTCTTTTCCTTCTTGTACGTCTATAAAGTAATTTTCAGGATTTTCCCAAACGCGTTTCACATATAAATTTGGATCACTTTTTTTGAGCTTAAAAGTAATATCGAAGGGAATTTGATAGCCGTTATTATCTTTTTCAAGCGTAGAGAGATCCCACATTCTTACTTTATCATCGCCTTCATTTAAGAAAATAGTCGCAGCAACGACATCTGGAATGTCTAATGCCATAACTTCTTCTTTAAGTTTGGCCACAACTTCCATAATTTCTTCAGATTTGTGCATGGCTAAAGCTTTCGCTCGCACACGTTCAACAGCGAGATTTATTTGCGCAGTTCTGGTTTGTGCTTCTGCTTTTTCCAAGTCTAAAAAACGTGCATAGGTTTGTTCAAACACCTTTGTAAACCTAGCTAGTAAAGCCTCCTCTTCTTTTGTTAGGTAGGAACCTGAAACTAAGTGTAAGTATCCATGTGAGAAATTAAAGCAATAAAATACGGTTGGGTCAGGGAACTGCGTAAGCACCATTTCTTCTGCTTCTTTTGAATTGAATGTGGTTATGGCATATTCAAGATGTTTTCGTCGCACCTTACCTGCAACTGTTTGGTGGAATACCGTTTGTTGTTTTTTCCATGCCTTGTAGCGTTCGTCAAAATAGACATCTCCAGTTAAAGGAAGATAAAATAATCCTAAAGAGTCTCCACCCGGACTTGTGACCCAAGTGGATTGTAATTGGGTTTCCTCATTTATTTCTACATAACCACAAGTTGCAAAGTTGGTTACACCTAGTGTTATAAGCTCTTTATACAAAAGGACGACAACATCTTTGACTTCTTCACCTTTTTGCATAGCCATGGTTCGGCTTCTTACCTTTTCTAAAGCCGCTTCTATTTTTGCTTCTTTGGTTTGTGCTTCTGCTTTTTGTAGGTCAAGAAAACGTGTGTACGTCCGCTGAAATTCCTTGGAGAAACGGCTTAATATGTTTTTTTCATCGTCATTAAGCTGGCGTTTTATCATAATACCAAAGCAACCATAGTCCATATAGGCATCTATATAGAACAATCCTTCTGGAAATAATTCTGGTTTAAATTTTTCAACACCATTAAGTAATTCGGACCATGTGTTAAAATAGTCTTCCACTTGATCTGGTTGTACAGGGTTGATATGTATTGTTTCTCCACTTTCCCAAGCTATATAACATGCAGCAATAGATGGTTCTTTTTTGTCTAATGGAAAAGTAACCGCTTTATTCTTGTAAATGGTCTTTCTTTTTTTGATTTCACTCCATGTTGCCCAAAATAGATGATTTTTTTCAGTTTCGTCTGGCAACCATAAATAGGAAAATTCAGAATCTATACCTAGTAATTGTAGCTGTTCATGAAAGACTTGGGTTGTCGTACTAAGCTCATTAGAATGTTGCATGAGCATACTTTGGGTACGAGTACGTTCTAAGGCTGCTTCGATTTGCGCTTCGCGAGTTTGTGCTTCTGCTTTTTGAAGATCTAGAAAGCGTGTGTATGCCTGATTGAATGCTCCAGTTATCTTAGTGACAATCGTTTTTGTGTCTTCATTTGGTGGTGCTACAAGATCAATAGACAAAAGTCCACTATTGTGCCTAGCAAAAGGATTCCATTGCTGTGTAAGTTTACCAGTTGCTATTGCATCTTTAATATCATTTGCAATATTCTTGTCTGCAAAAGACCATTCTTTAACAGCTTTTTGTAATTTTTCTAAAGGATAATCTAATACAAAATAATCTTTCTTTGATTTTTTTAGAATTCGTATTGGTTCACCAAGAATATCATACTCTTTTGCATCGTAAGCGACACTGTAGCTATTTGGATTACCCATATTTCCTGGACTAGAGAGGTCCCATATTTTTACGAAATTATTTTCATCTACTAACCAAATACTGACTCCGGTTAAGCCATTAATATTTAAAAGTTGTAATTGCGTATAAATTTCAGAATTTACATTTTCTAGGTCATCTGGATGGTGCATTGCCATAGATTGCGCTCTAATGCGCTCAACCGCAACTTCAATTTGTGATTCTCTAGTTTGTGCTTCTGCTTTTTTAAGATCGAGGAAACGTGTATATGTTTGTTCAAAAACTTTGGCGAAACGTTTGAAAATGTCGTGTGCTTTTGGAACCGTTTCATAAGTAATAAACATTACATAACCATATTTAAAATAGCAGATATGAAATATTTGGAAGGTTGGTAGTGGATGTCCTGCCTCTAGGATACCATCTATTACTTCTCCAAAGATGGGAAGCGTGCGCATAAACTCGTAATGTTTTTTAATGAGGTTTCCACCTAATTCTCCAACATGAAAAAGGTCTCCATTTTTTAAGGGTTTAGAAAAATTATAACCGACACCAATTGAAGGCAATACAAATGGTTTTTGAATAACACCTTCACTACTCATAAAAGCAGTTGCACTTTTTTGGTCTTTTTCCCAAATACAATAACCAGCACTCCAAGCTGGAATACCTAATTCTTGTACTTGAAGAAACAGGTTATTTGCAGCTTCCGGTAATTCGCTACTATTTTGCATCGCCATAGTACGCGATCGTACTTTTTCTAAAGCGTTTTCAATTTGGGCTTCCTTTGCTTGTGCTTCTGCTTTTTGAAGGTCTAGAAAACGAGTGTAGGTTTGTTGAAATACTTTTCCAAAGCGCATCAAGGTTGAATTTTCTTCATCGGAAAATGGTAAACCTGAGAAATTTTCAATATAGAGACCGATATCCCTTTGTATAACAGTTGATGCTGCCAATCCAGGACAATTAAGATAAAAATCCTTTGCCTTTTTGGTCAGACCTTTAATGTGAGGAAGTAGTTTTTTATAAAAACTATTCTTTTCTTCAAAATCTAATTGTGTTGTAAAAAAATCGGTGCTTTTCTTTTTTGCTTCTGTGAATTGTTTATCCCAAGGCAAATCGAGGTAGGGAACGGTTATTTTAGCAGGAATATTCTGTTTATCAGCGACCCAAAAATTAAAATCTTTCTTCGGTTCATAATCGACAACAATGCCAGCATGATCAGCATTAATTTTTAGGTGAGCCATCTGGTCAAAAATCTCTTTTACGACGTCTTTAAGTTCATCACTTTTGTGCATCGCCATACTTCGGGAACGAACGCGTTCTAACGCCGTTTCTATTTGCGCTTCCTTAGCCTGTGCTTCTGCTTTTTTGAGGTCGAGAAAGCGTGTGTAGGTTTGCTCAAATACTTTTGCAAAGCGCGGTAAAATTTCAGTTTCTTTAAAAGGTTGAAGTGAAGAGACCAATATATAACCATGTTTAAAAGAAGCACCATAATCGATTTCCCAATCTGGCGTTGGTGGCATAGGTATTTTATTAGCCTCAAACTCTTTTAAAACCACTTGTGCAGAAGGCAGTTTAAAAATGTCATTAAAATGCTGTGCTATAAAATCACTTGGAATTTCAATAGAAAACAATGCTGTTCCCTTTCTCCATTGATCATATCTGTATTGGTGAATATAGTCGAGATCTATAGGGACAATAAATGGACTTATCATTCCTGCATCAGGAAGACTATGCCATTGTTCTACGTGACCTTTTTGTTTATCGCAAAAAACAATGCCAGTTGCATATAAGTCTCCACCAAATTGACGCAATTGGTTAAACATTTCTGTAGTAACCTTGCTAAGATCCTTGCTAGTCTGCATTCCCATGGATTGAGATCTTACACGTTCTAATGCTGCTTCAATCTGCGCTTCTTTTGCTTGTGCTTCGGCTTTTTGAAGGTCAAGAAAACGTGTATAAGCTTGCTCGAAAACTTTTGCAAAACGTTTAAATACAGCTTCATTTTTATACTCTTCTGTCGTAATGACTAAAAGGTATCCATATTTAAAATAGGCTGCATGCCACTTTTGCCATTTCGGAAATGCAATACCATTATCCAACATGCCCTGAAAAATAGGTTGGACATCAGGAACAGTAAGCATATATTTATAATGATCTTTTAGCGCTTTACCATCTTTTACAATTGATAGTAATTCTAGATTTTTCTTCCAACCTTGATACATTTGTTTATGGGCTGGATCTACAGTATTCGGGATTTTTAATTGTGGCATGATGCCCTTTTCGTTGGCAAACCAATACTCATCAACATCGGAATCCTTTTTACAAAAACCAAATCCAGTACCCCAAAGTTCACCACCTAAACTCTTTAGTTGCTGAAAGAGAACTAAAGCAACATCTCCAATTTCATTACTATTGTGCATAGCCATAGAACGACTTCTCACGCGTTCTAAAGCGGTTTCAATTTGCGCTTCTTTTGCTTGAGCTTCGGCTTTTTGCAAATCATTAAAACGTGTATAAGTAAGGTCGAATACTTTTCCGAATCGCTCCAAAATATCAAGATTATCATCAGACAGTGGTTCGCTGGAGACCGTTTGTAAACCTCCGAAATTGCTAAATGTAAAGGAAGCAACATATCTGTCTAGTGCACGATTTGCTTTTTTTACTTTATTAGAAAACCTTTTAAATTCTGTTTCATGATATAAATAATCGTCATATATTTTCTTTTCCTTTCCTTCTAAAGTATAGACAAATTTTGATTTTTGCGCCTTCCATGCGTTCATCACAGCATGATGATAAGGATAGTCTTCAAACTTCATATAATAGGAATCAGGTGCAGCACCTCCTTCCGGATTAGTTGCCCAGACCATATTAGATTGGTCAGCTTCGTTTATAATATTAATAATGCACCATGTTAATGCAAAATCGAGTTTGGTTAATTCATTTAAAACGGTTGCTACCAAATCTGATAATTCATCGGAATGTTGCATTGCCATTGCTCTGGCTCTAACACGCTCCAATCCTAATTCTATCTGTGATTCTCTTGCTTGTATTTCGGCTTTTTGAAGGTCAAGAAATCTGGTATAGGTTTGTTGAAAAACTTTTGCAAAACGAGAAATCATTTCTCGTTGTTCTACATTTAACAATTCTCCACCAACGATAAGTAAATAGCCTTGTTTAAAATTAAAAGTATGTATCACCAGTTTTTCTGGGGAAATGGATAATAGTTTTTCTTTTGAAATGGGAAATTCGATACTTTCCTCTGCTATAAAAGTTTGGTGTTTAATAGTTTCTTTTTCATTGAGTTCTATTACTAAAAGAGGTTCCTGTTTTTTCCAGCTTGAAGCAATCTTCTTCATTACCTTGTTCGTGGTGTGCTTCATTCCCATAGGTTTATCACGAATGCCTCCGTCCATAGGGTTTACACCGTAATTCCAGCCCAATGTTGCGGTTTCATCAAAAAGAGTATATCCTGTGACGAGATTTTGAATGCCGAGTTTTGAGAGTTCTTGATACAATAATGCTCCAGCTTCTGTTAATTCTTCACTATTATGCATTGCCATACTTCGTGAACGAACCCTTTCTAATGCCGCTTCTATCTGTGCTTCTTTGGCTTGCGCTTCTGCTTTTTGTAGATCTAAGAAACGTGTGTAAGTTTGCTCAAAGACTTTAACAAGTCTTTTTAGAACACTATTTTCAGCCTCTGTTAATGGTATGCCAGAATGGCTCACAACCACAAGTGCGGCATTTTTTCTAAACGCTATTGAAATATTATAATATTTAAATTTCAGCGCTTTTGTCTTTTCTGCCTGAGGCATGTTTTTTAATGCAGGCAGATTAAATAGATATTTAAAAAGTGAATTCTTTTCTTCAACTGCGTACGATTTGGCATAGAATTCTGTTCCGTTTTGTCTCGCCTTCCAAATATCATTTTGAACAGGATGGTCAAAATAAGGGGTGAGAAAACTTAATATTGATTTGTACTCGGGAGAAGCTACCCATTGCTCATAATCTTTATTTCCGGCTTCAAACGTAAATATTGCCGTGGCTCTTTGCTCCATAGAAATGCCTAGATCCTGCAATTTCTTAAGAACTTCAAGTATAACTTCACTTAGTTCATCACTATTTTGCATAGCCATTGTACGTGAACGCACTCTCTCTAACGCGGTTTCAATCTGAGCTTCCCTTGCTTGTGCTTCTGCTTTTTGAAGGTCTAAGAAACGCGTATAAGTTTGCTCGAATACTTTGGCGAAACGTTTGAAAATATCATAAGCATCTGGAACATGCTCTTTAGTAATGAACAATAAATAACCATATTTAAAATAGGCAACATGATCTATTTGATAGGTAGGGAAACCATTATTTGTTTCTTTTAATTTTTTTAAGACATCACCAATTACAGGAAGTGTACTCATATATTCGTAATGATCTACACATGCTTTACCATCAAATTCCTGCACAAAAAGTGACTCACCTTTTTTGCCTTTTTTGTAATAGTCTTTAAATATTCCAGCTCTGGGAACTATATATGTGGGCAAAACACCTTTTTCGTTTCCAAACCATTCCGTAGAGTCTTTTTCACCATAAATATTAAACGCACAGCCCCAAGTCTTAATGCCTAATGCTCTTACTTGTTGATCTAATAAGAATGATGTTTCTTGCAATTCGTCACTATGTTGCATGGCCATGGTTCGGCTTCGTACTTTTTCTATAGCCAATTCTATCTGAACTTCGCGTGCCTGCTTTTCTGCTTTTTGTAAATCTAAGAATCGTCGATGTGCCAAATCAAAGGCACCAGCAAATTGCACTAAAATATCTAGATCTTCTTTAGGTGGGTTTTTCACTACTCCTGGCAAAGAGTAACCAATTTCTCCATGAGTGGTTCTTGCCATGATAAAGGTCAATCCACCAATATGTTTTATGTCATCATGAGTTGGTGCTTGAGGATCTATATTCTGAAAATCTCCCAAGTTGACCATTTTATCTACATAATTGATTGCTGCTTTGGCATTCATTGGGTAAATAACGATGTCGTTGTCACTCTTTTCCCAATCAGCTAACAAAGGAATGTCACCATGAATATGTCTTGGCAACTTCATCACAAAACCAATTTTACTCCCATCGCCAGATGTCATGGCTTTTTCGTATGTTTCCGGTAACCACATCATGTGCCAAAAGTAATGGGCTTCGTGACCTAGTTTGGTAAATTCATTGCGCATGGTCACCACAATGTCCAGTAGCTCTGATGAAGTTTTCATAGCCACAGCTTGTGCACGAATCCGTCCTAAGGCACCTTCTATTGCCAGTTCCCGATTTTTTTGTTCGAGTTCTATCGTTCGCCTTTTTATTGCATCTCGAAGTTCCTGGTTTTCTTTGCTGATCTGTTCTGTACCTAAGGTTTCACCCTCTTGTGCTTTCGCATCGGGAGTAGAGAAATGCTGATATATAAATCGCCAGCCATTTTTATTTTTACGCATTGCCGAAGTAAAACGGAATCGGCCATAGTATGCCCAATCATCACCGTTAAGGAAATAAGCATCAAACAAATCGGTAATAAAAACGAGCCCATCTAATTGTTCAACTGTTATGATGCTGTTCCTTCTTTCCGCTTTTCCCGCTAACTGGTCTGCAGTTACCTTAAAGAAATTAGTAGTGTCATTTTTGTCTAAAAACTCTTCATTATTTGTAGAACCTATAAACCGGTAATCAACATCCAGAAATGAATCATAGGTTTTTACGTCCCCATTCAAATAGCTGTTCATCCATTTATCATACACGTGCATTATTTCCAGCTTCTGCTTTTTGGTCATTATCATTTTTAATTATTTGTTGGTAATATAATGGTAAATGTTGTTCCTTCTCCTTCCTTAGTATCTACTTTTAACTCCCCGCCATGTGTCTTCACGATATCATAACTTAACGATAAGCCAAGCCCTGTACCTGAACCTGTTGGTTTGGTGGTAAAAAATGGTTGAAATATTTTGTCTAAAACCTTTTGCGGAATGCCGTTACCATTATCTGTCACACTTATTTCTACATGATTTTTAAATTTTTTGGAATGCACAGTAACTGTAGGTTCATAGGTGTCAATTCCTAATTTCTTTTTTTCATTAGTAGCATAAAATGCATTGGTAATTAAATTGAGAATTACACGACCGACATCTTGCGGAACTACGTTAATTTTTCCGATAGAATCGTCAAAATCGGTAACTAAATTGGCATTAAACGACTTGTCTTTTGCCCGCAAACCATGATAAGCCAATCGTAAATATTCATCAGCCAGAGCATTGATATTGGTAGGTTCTTTTTTACCTGTATTGTTTCGACTATGTTGCAGCATTCCTTTTACGATGGCATCTGCCCTTTTACCGTGATGAAGAATTTTTTGTAAATTTTGTTTTAAAGAGATGGATATTTCTTTCGCTTCATCAATTTCTCCCTTATTAAGCTCGTCGTTCATTTCATCGATGAGCTCACTGCTGACTTCAGAAAAATTAGTTACAAAATTCAATGGGTTTTGTATTTCATGGGCAATCCCAGCGGTTAACTCCCCTAAACTTGCCATTTTTTCGGACTGAATTAATTGTGATTGCGTCGCTTTTAACTCGGTATATGCTTTTTCAATTTCTTTGGCTTGCTCCAATTCTTTTTCTCGTGAGCGTTCTCGTTCTCTTCGAATTAGTCGTTGCCGCATGATTCGGTCAAAAATAAATAAAAACAATCCTAATAGTAGGGCATAGGAGGTATAGGCCCACCAGGTTTTCCACCATGGTGGAGAAATAATTACTTGTATTGATTTGCCTTCTTCGTTCCAAATACCATAGGCATTAGATGCACGAATTACAAATTCGTAGGTTCCCGGATCAAGGTTGGTGTAAGAAGCATAATTTCGATTGTCGTAAACCCAATCTTTATCATAGCCTTTTAACCAATGTGCGTACTGATTTTTTTGAGGATTGGTATAATGCAAGGCGGCAAATTCAAAACTCAAATTGTTTTGATCATGAGATAAAGAAAGTTTTTCAAGATCAAGTATGTTACCCATCAATGGAGATTTATCGCCCATCTCATAAACTGAAGTGTTCGAAATAAGAATGTCAGAAATAATAATATCGGGTGCGACATTATTTGCTGTAATTTTACTCAAAGCATTCAATCCATGTTCGCCGCCAAAATAAAATTTACCATCGGCAGTTCGAACTGCTGCTTGTGCTATAAAAGAATCGCCACCCAAACCATCATCTGCATTGTAATTTATGAAGGTAACCTTGTTTAACGATTCATTGGTGACCATTTGAGAAAGTCCACTTTGGGTAGAAATCCACATTTCACCATCATCTCCCTCAAGAATAGATTCGGTTAAATTTGTAGGTAAACCATCTTCTTCTGTATATTTAGTAAATTGTTCTGTTTCCGGATTAAATTTATTGATTCCTGAATCGCTAGTAATCCAAACCATGCCTTTTTCATCTTCGATTACATCGAAAAGAATGTTACTGCTAATCGAATTTTCATTATTTGGATCGTATAAATAGCTCTTCACTATTTTAGATTCGGGGTCAATCCTATTCAAACCATTCGGATTCGTAGCTACCCATACATATTTTTCTCCAACGGCAATTCCGGTAATATTTAAACCACTAATTGTTCGTTGTTCTTCTTCTAATTTGTTTTGGCCAAGTGATTCTTCCGGAGATTTTTCAAGGTTGGTATCATTCAATTCCATTAATGCAATTCCGTAAAAAGAAGTTTGATCGGGCTGATTTTCATTCCATTTATCATAACTATGGCTATCATCTGATACATATCGAAGATTATACTTACCTGGTTTTAATTGTATTTGGTCGATTCTAATTCTATTTTTTGCAGCACCACCAGCATAGTAGGTTTTATAAAATTCTTCGGTACTCCAAATCGTATCTTTATTGGCATTTTCTATCCAACCATAATCTGCTCCGCTGGTAACATCAGCTTCGCCAACTGCGGCTAATAAATAGGTGCCTTCTTGTTTAATTTCTATTGGTTTTGTTATATTTTGGTTATCGGTTACTTCATTAATTTCTTCTACTAAACTCTCACTGGTGCGTAAATATTCAAATTTTTTCAAGATTTTCTTCGAATAGCTTCTTGACATTTTACTGTTGATGCTTTGAAATTCTCCTGTCTTTGGTTGAAAATAATTGAGCCCGTTATTGGTACCAATCCAAAAATTACCTTTTTTATCCTTTTTGATTACCCGAACTCTATCATCACTGATACTTGTTTCCAATTCTGTAGTATAGATATATCTTCGAGTTTCGGTATAATTTTTATCCAATTCAATTAGTCCGTCACCCCAAGTACCCAACCAAATTCTACCGTCATTGCTTTCGCCAATGCTTCGGACCGCTCCACCGTAAACATCATTTATTGCTTTATACGTTACCGGACGAAAAGTTTGTTTTTTTTGGTCGAAAATATTGATTCCGGAACCTCTTGTTCCTACATACAGTAGATTTGGATTTATCTCTGATTTTTGCAACCCGAAAATGGAATTATTACTTAAGCTGGCTGGATTCGATGGATTATGGGTATATAAGGAAAAAGGTTTTTTTTCAGGATCGTATTTTAAAATACCTTGGTTCAAACTTCCAAACCAAAAAATACCACTTTTGTCTATGAAAAAACGAGTGAGGGCAATACTCCATCCAAATCCTTTTAATTTAAAAGCTTTCGCAATTGGAATTTCTTGAAAGTTATCTGAAATTCCATCAAATTTTAAAATTCCACGATAATTATTAGCAATCCAAATGTTTCCTTGTGGATCGGCTTGAATACAATTCCAATAATTTTGAAGAGCATCCGGATTATACTCATAGGTTTGTAAGGTTGTTAAATTCTTGGAAGTTGGATTGTATTTGTATACTCCTTTTCGGGAAGTTATCCATACTATATTTGCAGAATCTACAAATAAATCGGTTATAATGTTAGAATTTTCATTAAAAGGAATGTATTCTGTTTCTTTAATAATCACCGGTGAAAAGGCATTTCCCGTTTTGCTTTTGTACATCAAACCGTAGTTAGAGGATCCTGACCAAAGTCCCCCATTTTTATCTTCCGCAAATCCCAAAACCATACCATTATGATTTATTTCTGTATTGGGATTACTTAATTGATAAGAAGCTTCAATCCAGCTATCGGTACCAGCATCAAAATAGATTACTTCATTAAATATTGTTGTGGCCCAAAGTCTTTGTTCTGAATCGATATGTAATTTAAAAACAAAAGTATTTCCAGTTCCAGTCTCAAAAATTTTTGAAAAATCGTAATTGGTAAAAGTTTTTTTTCTTCGATCATATTTAGACACGCCAATATCAGTTGCTATCCACATGTGGTGATCAGAATCTTCTAAAACATGCCATATACTATTATGCAGTAAACTATTGGGTTTTTGCTGATTGTTTTTAAAAGTTTCAAAACGATAGCCATCATATTTTTGTAATCCGTTTTCGGTGGCAATCCATAATAAACCATAGCTATCTTGAAAAACTTCTCTCACCAATGGAGAACTCAAACCATCGGAAATTGAAATATATGTAGGATCTATTTCCTGCGCAAATAATGCCGGGCTTGAAAGTAAGATAAAAAAAAGTAAAAGATTTTTAAAGCCTATTATTTTGAGGGTTCTACTGCCGTTTTTCATTTTTATAGATGCTTTTTTAAATTTTGGTCTTAATTATTTGTTTGATGTACCGGAAGGTTTACCATAAAGATGGTTCCTTCATTTTCTTTGGTTTTTACGGTCAATTCACCACCATGTGCTTTTACAATATCATAGCTCAACGATAAACCAAGTCCGGTACCCGAACCTGTAGGTTTGGTCGTAAAAAATGGTTGAAATATTTTGTCCAACACTTTATTTGGAATACCACTACCGTTGTCTTTTACGCTAATATGTACCTCATTTTTATCCTCAGAAAAGGATACATATTTGGTGTTAATACTCACTTTTGGTTCGTAAACTGCAGTACCTTCTTCAATATCTTGAAAGTATTTCTTTCTTTCATTCGTTGCATAAAAAGCGTTGGTAATTAAATTCAAAAGAACCCTACCAATATCTTGTGGTATTACACTTATTTTACCTATAGTAGTATCAAAATCAGTCACTAAATTAGCATTGAACGATTTGTCTTTCGCACGTAAACCGTGATATGCCAAGCGTAAATATTCATCTGCTAAAGCATTGATATTTGTTGGTTCTTTTATGTTATTACTACTTCTACTATGGTGCAACATTCCTTTTACAATGCCATCTGCTCTTTTTCCATGATGATTAATCTTTCCTTGATTGTCTTTAATATCCTTTGATATAGCAATTGCTTCTTCGTAGTTTTCAGCTTTTAACTCTTCGAGCATTTCATCGATTAATTCTAAATTGACTTCGGAAAAGTTATTTACAAAATTCAACGGATTCTGAATTTCATGTGCTATTCCGGCGGTTAGTTCTCCTAAACTTGCCATTTTTTCTGACTGAATAAGCTGTTGTTGCGCAGATTTTAACTCACTCAATGCAGCCTGCATTTTTTGATAAGCCTCGGCATTTTGAATGGCAATACCAAGATTTGCGGCAATCGTATTAAGCAGCCTTTGATCATATTCGTTAAAGCGGTTTTCTGCTTCTGTACTTTGCACGCTAATAACGCCGATAGCTTTCGAGCCGGCAATAATCGGTACGCCTAAAAAAGATTGTACCATTCTACCTCTAACTTCTGCTTTGATTTTAGAATAGGCTTCATCCACTTTTTGATTGATGAGAAGAGGTTCTTGTTTGAGAATAATTTTTTCGGTAATACCATTAGAAAATGGTCTAGATTCCGCGGTTTCTCCATAAATATAGGGGAAATGGAGCATATCGGTATTGCGATCGTGAAGTGCGAGATAAACAATATCCGCTTTAAAAGTTTCCCGCATTTGTTCACCTACTAACTTGATCAGCGCATTAAAATCAAGTTTAGAAACCATCGCTTTACTAATATTATTTACCGTTTGAAGTTCAGTTGCTCGTTGCTCGGTTTCAGCTAATAATCGAGTCGTTTCATTAAAAAGTCTGGCATTTTCTAAAGCAACACTCATACTGTTGGTTATGGTGCTCAACAAGCGAACATCTGATTCGGTAAAAGCTTTTTCTTTTTCGACATTTTGTAAACTAACAGAACCCATCACAGTATCGCCTACGATCATGGGAACAAAAATGGCTGATTTTGGAGGTAAACCTTTACTTACACCTTTATTGTGATCACCAAATTTTTCAGCTGTTTTTACATAATCTTCATTTATCAGCAACGGTTCTTTTGTTTTTATCAGATGTTTATTTGCCCAAATAAGCGGTTTTGACCCAACCAATAATGGAACACCATTTTCAATTGAATATTCCCAATTTTCTATACCTGTTTCATGGTTAAAAGTCCGTATGATCAAAGTTTGTGTATTCAACACTTCACAAATTCTGCTACCTACCAAATCATAAATTGCTTGCATATCCATTTCGCGAACCAATCCTTCTTGTACGCTGTTAATTACGGCAAACTCTGCATTACGTTGTTCGGTTTCTGCAAGCAGACGAGTAGTTTCATTGAATAAGCGAGCATTTTCCAGTGCAACACTCATGCTATTTACCAAGGTTCCCAGTAATCGCATGTCGGAATCATTAAAGGCATTATCCTTATCGGAATTTTGAAGTGTAACATAACCTAAAACAGTTTCACCAACCAGCATTGGTACAAAAACAGCCGATCTTGCAGCTTTAGTTCCTGGTACTGGTTTATGTGGTTTTCCATTAATTTTTGAAATTGCTTCCGCAGCATTTTCACCGAGAAGTAGCGCTTTTTTTTCTGTAATTACTTTTTCTCTCACTTTGTCATATGTGCGGGAACTAGGAAAATAGCGTCCGCCATCTTCAAATAAGTACATAAAATGTTCTGTTTTTTCACTGTGATCAAAAGTGACGATTGCCGTAGTTTGCGCATCAAATAAGTCACGAATTTTATCTCCGACCAGATCGTAAATCCCTTGCATATCCATTTCGGCTACCAAGCCTTGTTGCACGCTATTAATTACTGCTAATTCTGCATTGCGTTGTTCCGCTTCGCTAAAAAGTCGTGCATTTTCTAAAGCTACGCTCATACTATTTGCCAAAGTGCTTAACAAGCGCACATTTGAATCATTAAAAGCATGTTCCTTATCCAAGTTTTGTAGACTTACATAACCTCGAACCACATCTCCAATAATTAAAGGTACAAACAACATTGATTTTGGAAATTTTGTACCGGGTACTGCAGTTGGTGGTTTTCCGGTTATTGTTGTAAATGCTTGTTCGGAATTTTCACTGATGTGGATTAATTTTTTGGTTGTGATAAGACGTTCTCGAATTTTATCGAATAGTCTGGGTTGCGGGTTTAGTCTCTCTCCATTCTCAAAAATATATTGAAAAACTTCGGTTTTATTTTCATGATCAAAAGTCGCTATTCCGGTAACTTGGGCGTCGAAAAGAGTTCGAATGCGATGGCCAACCAAGTCGTAAATTCCTTGCATATCCATTTCGGCAACTAAACCTTCTTGCACACTATTAATTACGGCAAGTTCGGCGTTACGTTGTTCCGTTTCGTTAAAAAGGCGGGCATTTTCTAAAGCGACACTCATACTATTTGCCAAGGTGCTTAAAAGACGAATATCAGAGTCGCTAAAAGCATTTTCCTTATCCAAGTTTTGTAAACTCACATAACCCCGAACCTCATTAGCAACTAACATCGGTACGTAAAGTGCTGATTTGGTAAGTTGTGTGCCAGGAAGAACAGTTGGTGCTTCTCCAGTAATTTCTGTCCATACTTCATCTGCATTTTCGTTGATACATAGAAGTTCATTTGTTTCAATTATTCGTTGTCGAATTTTGTCGATTGGTCTTGAATCCATCATAAATCGTTTGCCATCCTCAAAAATATAGTGAAACTCTTCGGTGTTGTTTTCAAAATTAAAGGTTGCCATGGCAACGACTTGTGCATTAAAAAGAGTTCGAATTCGATCTCCAACCAAATCGTAAATTCCTTGCATATCCATTTGTGCTACCAAACCTTGCTGTACACTATTTATCACGGCAAGTTCAGCATTTCGCTGTTCGGTTTCGTTGAATAATCTAGCATTTTCTAAAGCGACACTCATACTATTGGTTAGCGTGCTCAATAACCTGATTTCAGATTTTTTAAAAGCGTGTTCACTATCAAGATTTTGCAAGCTCACATAGCCACCAATTTCACCACGAACTATCATTGGGACAAAAAGTATTGATTTTGGCATTTTGGTTCCGGGCACTGCTTTTGGTTGTACACCGGATATTTCAGCCACTTTTTGCAAGAGATTTTCATCGATAAGAATCAATTTCTTGGTTTCAACGAGAAGTAATCTAATTTTATCTAAAGATCTAGGTTTTGGAAAAATCCGTTCCCCATCTTCAAACAAGTAATTAAAATACTCCATACTTTTTTCGGCATCAATAGTATAGATTCCGACTACTTGAGCATTAAAAAGTTCTCTAATTTTATTACCTACCAAATCATAAATTCCTTGTAAATCCATTTCAGCCATAATAGCTTCTTGCACTGTATTTATGAGTGAAAGTTCTGCATTACGCTGCTCCAACAAGAGCTTTGTGTCTTCTAAAATAGGAGGGCTGGCTTTTTCTTTCGATTTAATATTATTTTTACTATTAGGATCAGAATTAGGCTTATTTGATTTCATAGGGAAATATTAATATCATTATTTTAAAATAGAAAAACTTCCATCATTCACATCTTTGATAAATTTTATCAATCCGTTGAAATAGGTTTTTTGATCATCATATTGCGAGATATGGCTTCCGTTGGTTGTTAAACTTCTACCATTTTTGACTTCGGTACTCATCCATTCCATATATTTTGGATCCATGGTATCATATTTTGCGCCAATCAACAAAGTAGGAACAGTCAAGGTTTTTAGTTTATCGGAAACATCCCATCCTTTTAAGGAAGCATTGCCCGTGACACCAAATTCACTATACCCTTGCATGTAGATATAAATATTCGGATTCAAATGTGAAAACGCACGAGTGATAGACTCAGGCCACTGATCTAAAGGCATTCTTAAAACATGTTCTGTGTAATAGTATTGCTGCACGAGTTCGGTATATCTTGGGTTTGCAAAATCTTCTTTAGCTTCCAATTCCATAATTTCTTTATAAACTTCTGGAGGCATTTGAGGGCCTAAAACTTCTTTAGCGTATTTTTCATATTCTGGTATGCTTGCCATCATGTTTGAAACTATCATTCCTTTTAAATTGTCTTGATATTTTAGTGCATATTCCATAGCGAGAATACCTCCCCAAGATTGACCTAATAAGTAGAAGTTATCTTTAGTCAAGTTCAAAGCTTTGCGAACTTGCTCCACTTCTTCCACAAAATGCTCAGTAGTCCAAAGAATAGAATCGTTTGGCTTATCGCTATAATAAGATTCTAATTGGTCATAATAAATGTATTCAATCTCTTCATTTGGAAAATAGCCATCAAAGCACTCAAAAAACTCATGTGTTCCTCCGGGGCCTCCATGAAGTAATAAAACCTTCATTTTTGGGTTGTTGCCAACGCGTTTTGTCCAAACTTTGAAAGTACCTTTTGGAGTTTCAATAGGAATCATTTTAATACCTCCGGTAAATTGATCATCGCTATCGCAATAATCAAAATAGGTTGATTTATGGTCAGTTACAGTGTTTATTGGTTGCTTTTTTGAACAGCTCGAAAGAATACTTGCTGAAAGGAGTAATAATAAAATTGTATTTTTCATTTTTCTATTAATTTTTTTAACTAATAAATCTACCTGGCATTTAGTCCAAAATCTTGTTCTACAGCTTTGTACCAGTTTTCATCATTGGTAGCATTCCAATCCACCCATTCTTCATCAGTCATCGAAGCACGCCACTGAAGAAATGGTTCAGCATCTGGACCAACAGGATGTCTTAATTTCCAAGTACTGCTTTCAGAAATTTCAAGTATCTTTTCGGCAACAAGAGTTGGTTGGGTAGGTATTTTTAAGGATGCTGAAAATAAACCAGCCAAGCGTTTTGAGTGCGGATAGATCGATTCGTCATTGACGCTAATGTCACTAGCCATTTTTGTGTTAATGATTCCCGGTTCTACTATGGCAACTCTAATATTAAAGGGTTTTACCTCTTGTGCCAGCGCCTCACTCAAAGCTTCTAGCGCAAATTTGCTAGCGGAATACGCACTTAACGGACTGTTAGAAATATGACCAGAAACGGAAGATATATTGATAATACATCCCTTTCGATTTTCACGCATTGAGGGTAGTAAAGCCTTTGTACAACGAAGAACTCCAAAATAATTTGTTTCCATAACATCTTTAAAATCTGCTAAATTCAATTCTTCAATCGAACCGTGTCTTTCAATTCCGGCGTTATTTACGAGAACATCGATATAATCGTGCTTTTCTAGAATGTTTTCTATACATTTTTTAACAGATGCATTAGAGTCCACGTTCAATTCTAAAATGGAGATATCTAAAGATTCTGCTTTTATTTTATTTTTCAAATCCGAAGTTGAATTCGGATTGCGCATGGTAGCAAAAACTTTATAGCCTGCTCTTGCAAAGGTAAGAGCGGTTTCTAGACCAATTCCTTTGCTGGTTCCTGTAATTAATACTGTTTTCATTTCGAGGGGTTTATATTTATTTTAGAGATTCTTTTTTAATTTGTTTTAATCATTAAAAGCGTCTGCAAGTTTTTTTGTGTCTGTATATTGTTGAAAAGCAGTTATTTTTCCATCTTTTAATGTCCAAAGGTGTGCAGCTTGGGCATTATAACTTTTGCTATTTTCTTTCAATTTGGCATCATACCGTAAGGTTGCTAATACCTGATTGTTTGACATTTCGTGTAATTCAATATTTGTAAGTTTAAAATATTCATGATCTGCTCCAATTCGAGCGAATACATCTTGTAAAATAACTCCTGGACCAATGTATGGATTGCCATCTGCGTACGCATTTCCTTCGGCTTCATTCCAAACTATCTTCGGATCCATATCTACAAGTGCTATTGGGATATCTCCAGTTGAAAAGGCTTTGTAAAGATTGTTAATGATTGTCAAATTATTTGGACTTGACACCAATCCCAACTGCCCGAGGAATAGCATATTATCCATAAAATCTTGTTCTTGCGCAATTTTTCCGTTTTTCATTTTAACCAACGTTACACCGTCAATATCAACGGCATTTCCTGTGGCTGGAATACCAAAAAAATCGCCGGTATGCTTGCCTTTAAAATTCCAGTGTTTTACAATCTTATCATTTTGCCCGAAGGCATCGATAATTGTAAACGTAACATCAGAAAATCCTGTTAGAAAATTTTGATAATAGGCTTTGAAATCTTCCAAACCAACGATACTTTCCGGACTCATAACTAGAACAATATTTGGGTCAAAATTTTTGCTGTTTATTTCGTCAATTTGTCTTTTGTTGATAATATTATCCCAAGTGTCTTCATACATTTTAAGATCTTTATCAATAGCGTTGCTTTGGGCATTGGATGCTGAGATTGTAAAGAAAATAAGTAGCATTTGAATTGTGTATTTTGTTTTCATTGTTTTTAGGTTATTAAAAAATTAGTAATCATATTTTTTTGAAATTATTGAAACATTACTGTATGTCCTATCTTGGCTGCTTAATTTTAATGGGTGTTTTTTTTTTGTGTTTTCCGCTCTTATTGGGCTTATACTTATGCATTGAATTGAAATAAAGGAACCTGAGCAGGTTTAAAATGCATATCTAAATCTTTTATAGCTAAAGAATTGCTATAGATGATTTTTGGTTCATTTGCAGGTTTTTGATGGTTTAGCATATAAGAAATATCCGAAACCGCATAAGTTTCGCTGCTTAATAAATAATTTTTACCATGTAAGTTAGTTTTTGTCGCCGCCCTATAAACGGCATCGGCAACATCTCTTACGTCTACTATTGCAAATTCGACATCATTATCGAATAGCATTTGCATGAACTCATCAGGAGCAATTTTATTTTTGATTAAAAATTGGATTCCTGTAGAGGTAGAATCTTCTCGATTCGAAAGCGATTTTCCCACTACCATTACGGGAGAAACACTTGTGATTTCAAAATCGATATCTGGATGTTTTTGAATGAAATCATTTACGGTTTGATTGGCAATAAATTTTGCCTGTGCATATGGGTGACTTTCTTCGCTCATAAAAGGTATGTCGTTTTCGCTAATAGTATCCGTTAAGGTTTTTCCACCGGCAGGCAAAGGAAAATTCGTGTTCCATGCAGCTACAGATGCAATGAATATAACTTTTTTTACAGTCGGAGTTCTGTTTATTACTGTGAGAAAATTTTCAGTTCCTTTAATAGTTGGGTCAAAAAGTTCTGATTTAGGGTCATTCACCTCTAATAAAAACGGGGTTCCACCGTGAATAACAATATCACAGTCTTTTACAAATTCGGTGAGCAAAGCTTCATTTGTCACGTCTAATTCACTAATGTGTAAATGATCACAATTGTTAAAATTCATTAAATGCTCGTATTTTTCTTTTTTTAAAATATTAGTTGTCGAAACTTTAACATCAAAACCATGGTTGAGAAATTGTTGGGTAACATGACTACCAATAAAGCCGGAACCACCTATAATGCCTACTTTTTTCATGATTTATATATTTTTTAATGAATAAAACTGTCGGTTTTTTTTCAATTTGAGTTGAGACAAAACGCGACAGATTACTTTGAAATATTTACGTTTATTGTGGAGGAGTAAGAGTATATCCCAATTGTTGAAAAATTGCTAAATTATCGGCATACGCATCTTCTTGGGTTGCTTTGCCATCGCTATTGAACGTCCAGACACTAAATCCGGGCACGCTTATTTTTTTGTTTGTAGCAGGATTTTCCAAGAAACTTCCTGTGTTAGTGCCAGAAATAGTCCAGGAGATATAGGCTTTATTATCTTTTATTCTGCTATTATGCATAGTTACTGTAAAGTTGTTAAAGGCGTTATGGTATAAGTCCATCATGTCACCATATTCTTTCGTGCCGCTTTGAGTTTTAATGCCATCAGTGGTTCTTAAGATATTAGGATCCATGACGCTGTACATAAGTTCTTTATCCCTAGTGTTCCATGCTTTTACCACATTTTGAATTGTATTTTTGATGAGTTTTTCCTCAACCGACATGTTTTTAGCGGCTTCTATTTCTTGTAAACCTAAAACTACTTCTGTAGGATCCCACATGCCAACTTCTCTAACTATTTTACCGTCAACAAATCGATAAGTAAGATGCACAGGCATATTTATTTCCTTACTATTACCTGCTAAAATTCCTTTCCAATCGAGCCAGCAGTTTACCCAAGTTTCTCCATCATCAGTTACTACCATTTCATATTCTTGGTCTTTATCTAAAAAGCCTCTTGATGTATAAGCTGCGTCATTTGCCTGATGGTAGGCCATCGTTTCACTGGGAGACATGCCTTTCACTTTTGAATTGTAATTGGTTTTGGAAGTATCGGCATAAATACTCATATCATATGCTTTGCTGTTGTAATTTTTAATTAAATTTTTAACGATTTCAATTTCAGAAGAATTTTGAGTGTAACGTTTTTGCTGTTCTTCACATGCTGTAAATAAGATTACCACAAATGCTAATAAAAATAGTTTTTTCATGATTTTTAGTTTTTTATTTAAAAACCCTCATGGTATCTATAGAAATAGGCTTGCCTTTCGCCTTGTTTCTTAGTTTAACCACGAGGTGATTGCTGTTTTTTATTTATGAGAATAACTCGAAAAAGAGAGTTTCTTAATTTGCCATACTTTTAGAGTTATTTTTTTAGTTTTCATTTTTTAAGGGGTTTTTTGTTTTCTATTTATTTTTTCATTCAACTATGGGTAATTTCATCGTGTAACCTAATTGCTGTAACAAGTCGAGTTCATTGTAAAAAACATCTTCCTTAATTATTTTTCCTTGGGTATTAAAAAGGACAGAAGAGAACCCTAATATTTTAACTTTTTTACCAGTAGCAGGAGATTCTCCAAAAATCCCGGTGTTGGTTCCTGTAAAAGTCCATTTGATAAACACATGATTGTTGCTGTTATATATTTCATTTAGAACTAATTTCATATCCGGGAAACCATTAAAAAAAACATTCATATGCGCTTTTATTTCTTCTTGATTTCCGGCCATTTCAATACCATTCATGATTCGAATAAATTTTTCATCAGATATGATTTTGAGTTGCTCCGTTTTTTGAGCATTCCAGCAAGAATCAATAAGAATATTCATGGTAACTCTATAATTATTTTCTAATAATATCTCTTTTTCTGCCTCGCCTTTATTACAAGAGACAAGCAAGAGAAAAAAGAATAGTATGAATAGATTTAATTTCATAGAATTGTTTGTGACGTATTTTTCAATAATTCTTGATGAAATTTCTATTAATTAGGTCATATTTACAATTGATTTAGGACGAACATGGCTGAGATATGTCCGAAAGTGTTCTATTTTTTACCGAAGGATTTTCATGTAAACTAATTAATTGTAAATTAGTCGAGAAGCTTTTGAATAAATTTTACAATTAAATGATGCAGAAATTGTTTTCACAAACAATATTCCTTTTCATTCTCATTTTAATGCAGAATACCTTCTGCCATGCCCAATTTTTTAATCCTGAAAAAGATAATTTCTATCAACAAGTATTTGTAGAAACCGATAATTTTGGCATATCCTATTTAGAAATTTTAGAAAAAAATTATCCAGAAGTAACAACCGACAGCATTAAATTTTGCATGCTGAATGACCTCGCATATTATTGGCATACACGTGATTTATTGAAAGCCATGGAGTTTACTAATTTGGGACTTCAAGAAACAAAAATAAAGGAAAATGAACTTTGGAATGGTAGATTTCAAATTACCCAAAGTGCTATTTTACTTCGAATGGAAAAGTTAGACAGCGCTTTTGTAATTTTAGAAAGTGCTAAAATAAAGGTAAAAGAGAAAGATTTACCTTTTTTAAATACGCAATTGGGCTATGTATTCGAACGCAAAGGTGATCTGACCAAAGCTGCAGATTATGCATTGGAATCTCTTCGAATTGGAGAAAAACTCAACGACAAAAAAGCAATTGCGCTAGCATACAGCGATTTAAGTAATTTGTTTTGGAAACAGTCTAAGTTTCAAAAAGGCTTGGAGTATGGTTTAAAATCGTTGGAAGTTTTTGAAGAACGAGATATGAATGATTTGGATTATGATTTTGCTTTATATGTGGTCGGAAATAATTATTTGGCATTAAAGAACTACAAAGAAGCATTAAAATATTACGAACACTCTATTATCATCGGCGAGCGATATGGGTTTTACAATAATTTGAGTGATGTGTATATTTCATTAGTTGATTTGTATGCATTTTTAAACAAATTTGAATTGGCAGAATCTGCTGGAGAAAATGCCATTAAATACGCCGATTTAATTCATAATGAATTCATGCAAATGCGTTCTTGGTTGTCGGTTGGTAAATTGGAATATTTACAAGGAAAATACATTTCGGCAATTGAAAGCTTGCAAAGATCGATTACCATTGCGACCGAAGATTTTGGTGATGATTATTATTTGAGTCAGGCCTATGAAACTTTAGGCAAGGCCTATGCGGGTAATCATAATTATCAAGAAGCATATTTGGCTTTTGAAGAATACGATAAATTAAAAAATGAAATTTTTACCGCTGAGGCGGATGCGAGAACTTCACAAATACAAGCGGAACTTGACCTAGAAAAGAAAGATAATACGATACAATCTCAGGTTTCTCAAATTAAACAACAAAAATCTAAGCAAACTTTGATAAGCATTTTGGCAGGAATGTTTTTTTTATTATTGCTGCTCTTATTTATAACGTTTCAGAATAATCGAAAGAAAAACAAATTGTTGGAAAAGCAAAATTTGGAAAAAGAATTTTTATTAAAAGAAATTCATCATCGTGTTAAAAATAATTTAGGTGTTGTTTCAAGTTTACTTTCTTTACAAGCAAATCAGATTAATGATCCGAAGGTAATTGACGCACTACAAGATAGTCAGAATCGTGTTTTTTCTATGAGTATGATTCATCAAAAATTATATTTAGGCGAGCATCTTACCACCGTTGAAATGAAAGATTATTTTTTGCATTTAGGCTCTCATATTTTAGATTCATTTGGTATGGAAAAACGGGTAACTATCGCATACAATATGAAACCCATTGAAGTTGTTGTTGATGTTGCTATTCCGTTAGGGCTGATTGTTAATGAGCTTATAACCAATTCTTTAAAATATGCTTTTCCAGATAATAAAAAAGGAGTAATCACCATTAGTTTAAAGCACTTAAATGATAATTCATTGAGTTTGCTTGTGTCTGATAATGGAATAGGAAAACCTAATATATCTAAAACTGGCACGGGCTTTGGCACGGTTCTAATTGATTTATTAACGAAACAAATGGATGGAGTCTTAAAAAAAGATAATAGTAGTGGAACTTCTTTTTCCTTTGAATTTAAGGTAGATGAAGTAACTTCTATTTAAATCGTTTGTAAGTGTTTTAATAATTCTTCTCTGCATGTTTTACTTAAAGGAATCGCTTTGCGTGAAACCACTAAGTGTGTTCCTGCTACTTCATCAATATGAGCTAGATTAACAATAAAAGAGCGATGAACCCTAAAAAAATTTTCTACAGGTAATTTCTCACCTATTTCTTTCAAAGTCATTACCAATAAATACGATTTATCTTTTGAAAATATCTGGCAATAGTTTCTATCTGCCTCGATATAATAAATATTTTCAATAATAATTTTAACCATTTTGTCATTGGCTTTTACAAATATAGAATCGCTTAAAACAAAAGGAGAAGCTACATCTTTAGGCTCACTAATATGTTGATCAGCGTCAATCATCATTCTGCTTACCGTGAGTTCAATAGCTCTCTCTAAATCAATATTTCGAAATGGTTTTGAAATAAATGCCGCAGGTTTTGTTGCTTTTGCTTGATTAAAATGCACATCATCTGAATTTGCCGTAAGAAAAATTATGGGAATAGAATAGGATTGTTTTATGGCTTCTGCGGTTTGTATTCCGTCAAGTTTTCCTTTTAGCTGAATATCCATTAAAACAATATCAGGTTTATTTTGCTTGATATGCTCCAATGCTTCTTCGCCTCTAGAAACGAGCCCGGTAACCTCATAACCCAATTTACTCAATTGCAAAGAGATATTTGCACCGATAATCATTTCATCTTCTACAATAAATAACTTTATTAATTTTTCCATGGTAATTCTTTGAGGGGTTGCAGATTTACACATTAAAAAAAGTAAATCAATTTAAAAAATAAAATTGAAATCTCAAATAATTAATATTTAATTACTTAAAAATTAGATAAATATAGTTATTTTCTCGAATGTAACAAATATTGCCTATCTTTTTGATAAGATTTTAAAATAATTTTGACTCCAAATTATATTCAAAAAGCTGTAATTTTGTACAACGTCGAAAAATAGATACAATGAGTAACAAATTGGAAAAAGCGAAAAACGAATTGAAAGATGTTGGTTTTTTAAATGTGGAAACACCTCCGACAATTGATTTTGCAGCGGAAATTCGCAAACTAAAAAAAGAAAAGAATGCAATAATATTGGCGCATTATTACCAAGAGCCAGCCATTCAAGATATTGCCGATTATGTTGGTGATAGTCTCGGCCTTTCCTATAAAGCTGCTGAAGCTGATGCAGATATGATTGTTTTTGCAGGCGTTCACTTTATGGCTGAAACGGCTAAGATTTTGAATCCCAATACGAAAGTTGTTCTGCCAGATTTAAATGCAGGTTGCTCATTGGCAGATTCTTGTCCGGCAGATGCTTTGCAGGCTTTAAAAGATAAGCACCCCGATCATATTGTGATTACTTATGTCAACACTTCAGCAGAGGTAAAGGCAATTAGTGATTTGTGTTGCACTTCTTCCAATGCAAAAAAAATAGTCGATTCCGTTCCTTTAGATCAGCCAATTATTTTCGCTCCGGATAAAAATTTGGGAGCCTGGATTCAAAAAGAAACCGGAAGAGAAATGTTGCTTTGGGACGGTGCATGTATCGTGCACGAGGCTTTTTCAATTGATAAATTATTGAATACCTATAAAAGCCATCCCAACGCAAAAATTATTGCCCATCCTGAATCAGAGGAGCATATTTTAAAGACTGCCGAATATATTGGGTCGACATCCGGTTTAATTAATTATGCAAAAAATAGTCCAGCAATGGAATTTATCGTTGCTACGGAAGCGGGTATTTTACACGAAATGCAAAAAGAGGTTCCGAATAAAAAATTAATTCCAGCACCTGCAGTTGAAGATAATACCTGCGCTTGTAGTGAGTGCCCGTATATGAAAATGAACAACATGCAAAAATTATATTTGTGTATGAAATACGAGTTGCCTGAAATTCAAGTCGCAGAAGAAATTAGAAAAAAGGCTCTGGTACCAATTCAACGAATGTTAGAAATTTCCGCAAGATAAGATGAGTATATTTAAAGTTGATATTTTAATTTTAGGATCAGGAGTAGCTGGATTAACATCAGCTATTAAAATTGCAAAAGCCTTACCGAATAAAAAAGTTTGGGTAGTTACTAAAGCGGAAGAAAGCGAATCGAACACAAAATATGCACAGGGTGGAGTAGCGGCGGTTTGGGATGAACTCGACACCTTCAAAGATCATATTTCAGATACCATGATTGCAGGAGATTTTTTAAATGATCCTGAAGTTGTAAAGATGGTTGTTGAAGAAGCACCGGCAGCAATGAACCAGTTAATGGATTGGGGAGCAAATTTTGATGAAAATAAAGAGGGTGAATTAGATCTTGGTAAAGAAGGTGGTCATTCAACCCACCGAATTATTCACCATAAAGATATAACCGGTTTTGAAATCGAAAGAACATTATTGCATCAAGTAGATTTATTAGAAAATATCACCGTTTTACCCTATCATTTTGCCATTGATTTAATTACTAATCACCATATAAAAGGAGAAGTTTACGATAAAAAGAAACTGACTTGTTTTGGTGCTTATATTTTAAATCAGCAAACAAATCAGATTGATACTTATCTAGCTTCTAAAACAATTTTAAGCACTGGCGGTATTGGTCAGGTGTATGCTTCAACAACGAATCCGAATATTGCAACCGGTGATGGTGTGGCAATGGCGTATCGTGCGAAAGCTAAAATTGAGGAAATGGAATTTGTTCAATTTCACCCTACAGCACTTTTTGAGCCCGGAGAGAGTCCGGCTTTTTTGATTTCTGAGGCAGTTAGAGGTTTTGGCGCTTATTTGCTGAATAAAAAAGGAGATCGATTTATGCTTAAAGTTGATGAAAGAGCGGAACTTGCTCCTCGTGATATTGTGGCTAGAGCTATAGATAACGAGTTGAATATTTCTGGTGAACGTTGTGTTTATTTGGATTGTACTCATTTAGATTATCAAGCATTTTTGAATCATTTTCCGAATATCAATGATAAATGCTTGAGCATGGGAATTGACATTCGAAAAAGTTTTATTCCGGTTGTTCCGGCATGTCATTATTTATGTGGAGGCGTAACGGTTACTAAAAAAGGGGAAACATCCATATTTAATTTATTTGCATGTGGAGAATGTTCTCGAACTGGCTTACATGGCGCTAATAGATTAGCTTCTAATTCTTTATTAGAGGCTCTGGTTTATGCAGATAAAATAGCAAAAGAGGTAATTGCCCAAAAGGAAACATTGGTGGAAGTTGATCAAGACATCCCTGAATGGAATGAGGAAGGAACTATTGTACCTGAAGAATTGGTTTTAATTACGCATAATAAGCATACAGTTCAAAGTATTATGAGTGATTTGGTTGCTATTGTTCGCACCAATGACCGACTTCAAATGGCACTAGATCATTTGCATTATATTTATCAAGATACCGAAAAGCTATATGCGAAATCAAAGCTTTCTCCACAGGTTTGTGAATTGCGGAATTTAATTGCAATTGCTTATTTAATTGTGAAGCAATCTATTGCAAGAAAAGAAAACAAAGGTGCTTATTATAATTTAGAGTACGTTTAGATAAGTTAAATCAGCTCTTTTATATTTTGTTGTTTTGACCTTTTTAGGGAAGTGAATGAAGAAGAAAAGAGATATCTCTATTTCTGTCTAAATGACCTCGAATTAACGAGCAACCAAAAACAATCATCCAAAACCTAAACTACCGAAAACTCCAGTTTTTATAATCGGAAGAACTTTCTAAACTATCTTCAAGAGCATCTGGAAGAGCGGGAAAAAAATCTATGTGAGTTAGTTTTTCAATTTCATCGATAGAAGTAACAAATTTATAGAGTGGTAAATTACTTTCTTTATGAGGTATTAAAAAAGCAATGGCTTTAACTTCAGGTTCGGTATAGTCCAACAAGATTTTATAAAAATAATCTGGTACAGCAACTTTTTCTTTCCCAATAGTTTTTAAATCATCGGTCAAAACACCTCCTGTAATAACATACAATACCTCATATTTTTCTGCCCAATATCTTGTTTTTTGTTCTAATCGATTCCAAACACCACCATTAAAATCTCCCTTTTGTGGAGAAATGTTGGAAGTTAAAAAAGTATCTTCATAAGCTTTTTTACTGAACTTTCTATCTCCGGCGGGTAATAGATGTCCGCGAGTGTAGCCTGATTTTTTGTAATTCCGCCAATCGGCAGAACCGGTTTTTACCAATTTATCCTGATTAAAGTAAGGTCGTTTTAGTTTGTTATTAGAGATTTGTTCTTTTTTAAGAATATAGGCAACCCATTCGGCTTGTTCGTATTTTTCATTATAGGAAAGTACATAATATTCATGAGTTACAATAGCCTGAGTAGTCGAAGTTGGCAAATAATCAAAATCCTCAGAAATTTTCGGAGAGCCGGCTTGGCTATAATTGCAAGAGGTTGCGCTAATGAACAAAAACAACCCTAAAAAAGCGAAGAAAATAAAGTATTTGATCTTATGATTTTTTGCTAATAGGAATAATTTCAAAATTTTCGGATTTAGACAGATGCTCAAAAGTAGTCAATAATTCTTTGGGTGGTACAGTTAGTTTTCGGGTTTTTAAATCCATCCAAGCACCAAAAACTTCAATAGTTGCTGCCAGAACACCATTTTCTTTGATAATTTTATGCTGAAATTTAAAGCGTTCGCCGTTTTCTGACATTCCTTTTAGACTTAACTCAACGGTAATATCTTCTCCAATGTGAATTTCTTTTCG
>CBDTUD010000018.1:0-42903 GCA_965363545.1 uncultured Flavobacteriaceae bacterium
CGCTAGCATTATTCTCCTTTGTGTTAAGCGGACTTTTTCAAGGAAATATTTTCAGCAAAAACACCACCAATATTGGTGAAGTTAACGGTGAACCTATTAATAGAGAAGAGTTTGCACAACAAGTAGAGGCTTTTCGCGCAAGATCAAACGGAAGTTCATCTAATACCCAAAATGTTAACAATGCTTGGAATAGCTTGGTTCGTGAAAAAGTATACGAAACACAGCTAAAAAAATCAGGAATTGTAGTTGGCGAAAAAGATATTTGGGATGCAATTGTTAATCAAGTTTCTATGCAAAGCAGTCCACAATTCACGAATGAAATTGGAATGTTTGATGAAGAAAAATTGAAAGAATATATTGCAACATTACAAGAAAATGCTACAGCTGATGAACAAAGCAAAGCCGCGTGGACAAGCTGGTTAGATTATGAAAAAAGCATTAAAAATAACTTAGAACAAAACACTTATAATTCTTTGGTAAAAGCAGGTCTAAGTAGCACCTTGACAGAAGGTAAAGCAGATTACTATTTTAAGAATACCAATGTTGACTTAGATTATGTTTACGTTCCATTTTCAAGTATTTCTGATAGTTTGGTGAAAGTTTCCGATGACGATATAAAAAATTACATCAAAGCACGTAAAAAAGAATTTACTGCAAATGAATCAAGAGATATCCAATATGTTTCTTTTAGTATTGCACCCTCTTTAGAAGATGAACAAGCAATTCAAAAAGAATTAAACACCATAATCGAAGATCGTGAAGAATACAGTGCAGCTGCGAAATCATCAGTAAATGTTATTGGTTTTAGAAATGCAACCAAAATGGCTGAATTCAATTCTGAGCATGGTTCTGATACTCCTTTTGATAAAAACTTTTATACCAAAGCCCTATTGCCTAAATCTATAGGAGACAGCTTGTTTAACAAAAATATCAATGAGGTATACGGACCATATAAAGAAAACGGTTTTTATAAAATTTCAAAGATCACTGCAGTTAAACAATTACCTGATTCTGTGCAGGCTAGCCATATATTAATTCCATTTTTAGGTAGTGCTGTAGCCGATGCCACTGTTACACAAACTGAAGCACAAGCAAAAGTAGTTGCAGATAGTATTTTAACTGTAATAAAAGCAGATAAATCTAAATTCGAAGCAATTGCAAAATCTACTTCTGTTGATAAAGTAAGCGGTGAAAAAGGTGGTGATTTGGGATGGTTTACCTATAATACCATGATTCCTGAATTTAGAGATTATGCTTTTGAAAACAAAGTTAAGGATATGGGTATTGTAAAATCACAATTTGGTTTTCATATTATTAGAATCGACGGTCAAAAAAATATGCAAAGAACGGTTCAAGTTGCAACCTTTTCAAGAAAAATTCAAGCTTCAGAACAAACTGAAAATGCTGTTTTTGAAGATGCAGAAACTTTTGCATCTGAACTTTCTTCAGGAAAGAAAATAGAAGAGTTAGCCGCAGAGAAAAACTATACTCCAAGAAATATCCAAAATATTGAAGTTTTCGATGATAATATCGCACAATTAGGTTCACAAAGACAAATTGTTCGCTGGGCTTTCGAAGAAACCACGAATGTAAATGATATTAAACGATTTGATCTTGACAATGGTTACGCAGTAGTTGTTTTGATGAAAAAAAATAAAGCAGGTTTATCCACGAAAGGAAAAGACATAAGAACGATAATCTTAAACCAAAAGAAAGCCTCTCTTATTAAAGAAAGATCTACTGGTGGAACTTTAGAGGAAATTGCAAAACAAAATAATACAGTAACACATAGCTCACTTGCCATATCAAATTCAAGCCCTGTTTTTTCTGGTTTAGGCCGATTTACTGACGCCGCAGGTGTAGTAACTTTTGCCAAAGAAGATGTTTTAACCAAAAATATTATCGATAAAAATGGCGTAATGTTCGCGAAAATTATAAAAAAGAATTTACCAACTGAATTAAATAATTATAACGTTAACAAAAAAGCGTTGGAAAGACAATTGCAAAGCAGAAATGCTCAAATATTTGAAGCAATAAAAGATAACTCTGAAATCGTTGATAATAGAGCATTTTTCTATTAACATGTGTTTTTTTGTCAAATTAAAATTACAGAGCTAGTTCATATTCTAATAAAAAAAAACCTTAGAGTGTTTAATTTCCCAATATTTTATATATTTGTTAAATTATTACTAAAACTTTAAGCTTACTTAACATTAAAAAAAGATTATAAATTAAAATTAATTACAATGAAACATTTAAAAAAAGTATTATTAATTCTTTTAGTAGTTGTTAGCTTTAACAACTTAAAAGCACAAGATGCCGACAATCCTTGGACTATAGGAATCGGTACGAATGCGGTAGATTTTTACCCAACTGGTGCTGAGTTCAGCCCTATGGGTACGAATGTAAATGGTGATATGTTTTCAGACTTCTTTAATGTAGATGATCATTTCAATACAGCTTCTGTCATTTCAAGATTACGAGTGGGAAGATATATCGGTAGTGGTTTCTCAATGGGCTTAGCTGGTTCATTCAATTCAATTGATAAAATTGGAGATTATAAATCACCTTCAGATTTATCTTATTTCGCATTAGATTTAGATTTTCGTTACAATATTATAAACAAAGGCTGGTTTAACCCATATTTATTAGTAGGTGGTGGTTACACTTGGTTAGATGAAGAAGGAAACGGTTCAATTAATGGAGGTTTAGGTATGAACTTTTGGTTTAACGATTTCTTAGGTTTAAACGTACAATCTATGTACAAACATTCATTTGATGAAGATAAAATGTTACCTCATTTTCAACATGCTTTAGGTGTTGTGTTTAAATTTGGTGGAAAAGATACTGACGGTGACGGTATTTATGACAAATATGATGCTTGTCCAGAAGTTGCTGGTTTAGAAGCTTTCAATGGTTGTCCAGATTCAGATGCTGATGGTATTCAAGATTCTGCTGATGCTTGTCCTAATGTTGCTGGTTTAGCCGAACTTAACGGTTGTCCTGATGGTGATGGTGATGGAATCGCAGATAAAGATGATGCTTGTCCTACTGTTGCTGGTATTGCTGCTTTAAACGGTTGTCCTGATGCTGATGGTGACGGTGTAAAAGATAGTGATGACAAATGTGTTGATGTTGCAGGTCCTGCTGAAAATAACGGATGTCCTTGGCCAGATACTGACGGTGACGGAATCTTAGATAAAGATGACGAATGTCCTAATGTTGCTGGTGTTGCTGAAAACAACGGTTGCCCAATGATTACTGAAGAAGTTCAAAAAGAAATTACTGACTTGGCTAGAGCAATCTATTTCAAAACTGGTAAAGCCTCTTTTACTGACGAAACTCTAATCAGATTAGAAAGTGTAAGCAAAATTTTATCAGAATACGCTGATACTAACTTCACAATTGAAGGTCATACTGATAGTACTGGTAGTGCAAAAGTTAATGATAAATTATCTCAATCACGTGCTAATGCAGTTATGCAATATCTAATTGATGCTGGTTTCCCTGCTGATAAATTATCTGCAAAAGGTTACGGTTCATCTAGCCCAATTGGTGATAACAAAACAAGAAAAGGAAGACAACAAAACAGAAGAGTTGAAATCTTCTCAGAATTTGCAACTAAAAAAAATATTAATTAACTTATAACTTATATTTTAAAGGTCATCTTTCACAAGATGACCTTTTTTTATGCCCTTCTTTTTGTATTTTTAAGCTATGCAATCATTCCTGTCAGAAGTTACCAAAGAAGTTGTATTAAAACATAGTGATTTATCACATATAACTTTCGTATTGCCAAGCAAAAGAGCTGGTTTATTTTTAAAATCAGAAATCAAAGAGCATATAAACCATACCGCTTTTTTTCCAGTAATTTTAAGCATTGAAGATTTTATTAAAGAGATATCAAATCTTGAAAATGTCGATAGCGTAACACTGTTATTTGAATTTTATAAAGTTTATTTAACCAATTGTACTAATGAAACAGCAGATTCTTTTGACATCTTTTCTAAATGGGCACATATCTTATTACAAGATTTTAATGAAATCGACAGTAATTTAATTGATGCCGATAACATTTTAAGCTACGTTAGCGATAGCAAACGAATTGAATCGTGGAATTTAAAAAATGAAGGCCAAAACACCTTAACTTCTAATTACCTTAATTTTTTCAAGAAAATAAAAATTTATTATGAGCAGTTATATGCCTATTTATTAGACAAAAAAATAGGATATCAAGGGATGCTTTATCGAGAAGCTGATAATAAAACAACCTCTTTTATAACAAACAATAAGCAAGAAAAATTCATATTTGCAGGATTTAATGCCTTAACAAAGGCTGAAGAAAAGATTATACAATCATTTTTGTTACAAGGTATTGCTGAAATTTATTGGGACACCGATACATTCTATTTAGAAAATAATATAGAAGCAGGTAAATATTTCAAAGAATATCAAAAAAAATGGGCGTTTTATAATACCCATAAGTTTCAATGGGTACGCGATAATTTTAACACCACAAAGAAGATTCAAATTCATGGTGTGCCAAAAAACATAACGCAAATAAAAAAAGTTGCAACCATTCTAAAAGAAATTCATAAATCCCAAGGTAATTTACAAAATACAGCTGTGGTATTGAGTAATGAGAAGTTACTTCCAGTTCTATTAAATTCGCTGCCAAATGAAGTGAAAAATGCGAATATAACCATGGGATATTCTTTACAAAATATTCCAGTATCAACTTTGTTTGAATTAATCTTTAAACTGCATTTAAACAGAATTAAATTCAATCGCGATAATGCCTTTTACTATAAAGATCTTTTAAATGTTTTAAAACATCCAACAATTTTTGCGCTTTGGAGTTCGAATCAAAATCTTCACAATAAATTGAACAATTTGATTTTTAAGAATAAAACTCTTTTTATAACAGCTAGTGAAATTAAGCAACTATGCAAAGATGAAAATAATTTAATAGATGTTTTTTCTTGCATTTTTGATAATACCGATAATAATACTGAAAAAACCCTTGAAAATTTCGTTGCAATAATTACATATTTAAAAAATCAAGAAAGTTTGAATTACCTTGATAAAGAATATTTATTTCATTTTCATACCATATTTCAGCAATTAGTACATCTAAATAAAGAGTTTAATTATATTCATAATCTTAAAACACTCTATCATTTTTACAAACAAATCTTAAAAACGGAGAATTTATCCTTTCAGGGAGAACCTTTAAAAGGTCTGCAAATAATGGGAATGTTAGAATCTAGAGTTTTAGATTTTGAAAATGTCATTGTCACATCGGTTAATGAGGGATTTCTTCCATCTGGTAATACACAGAATTCTTTCATACCCTTTGATATCAAAAATGAAAAAGGAATACCCACTTACCAGGAAAAAGATGCCATTTTTGCCTACCATTTCTATAAATTAATACAACGAGCATCAAATGTTTACTTGCTTTTCAATTCGGAAACCGATGATTTTGGTTCAGGAGAACAAAGCCGATTTATTACGCAACTAGAAATAGCAAAAGAAAATGGCTTACTTGATCAAATATCCATTGGTAAGAACGTCGTAATTCCGCAACTTCATATGCAAAATATAGACTTAAAAGTTGTTGATAAAACAGATGCTGTTATACAACGCCTAAATGAAATTGCAACTAAAGGTTTCTCGCCTTCTTCACTTGCTTCTTACATTCGAAATCCAATTGATTTTTACAAAAAGAAAATCCTGCGGTTAAAAGAAGTTGAAAATGTTGAAGAAACTATCGCTTCCAATACTTTCGGAACAATTATTCATGACACTTTAAAAGACCTTTATGCTCCTTTTTTAAATTCCTTTATTTCAAAAGAAATTATAAAAGAAATGAAAAAAAAGCTCGAGCAATTAGTTATAAAACAGTTCCAAAAACATTATTCTTTGAACTCAATTGGTACCGGAAAAAACCTATTAACCTTTGAAATAGCTATTCAGTTTCTCACAAACTTTTTAAATTATGAAATTTCTGAACTTGAAAAAGGTAAAAAAATAAAAATTGTTGCCATTGAAAAAGAAGTTTCACTCAAGCATAATATAAAAGAAATTGATATTCCAATTCAGTTAACCGGACATATAGATCGAATCGACAAAGTAGATGGAGTTCTTCGTATTGTAGATTATAAAACTGGTAAAGTAGAACTAAAAAATTTGAATTTTAACGATTGGGATTTGCTTTCAACACAAGAACAATATAGTAAAAGCTTTCAAGTCTTGATGTATGCTTATATGTATCTCAATGCGGAAAATATGGATTGTGAGAGTGTACAAGTAGAAAGTGGTATAATATCGTTTAAAAATTTAAAATCTGGTTTTATGAAGGTAAATAGCGGTATAATTGATAAAGAAACAATGCAACAGTTCACATTGCAATTAGATAAATTAATTTTAGAAATTTATAATCTGGAAATTCCATTTACAGAAAAAGAACTAAACTGAAAACAAACCGATTCATGAACATCAGCAAAAATATTTCCATAAAAGGAAAACATCAAAAACCAATTTTAACCGATTTATTTTTTGTGAAAAATAATAGGAGCAAAAAAATAGTAATCTTTTGCCATGGGTATAAAGGCTATAAAGATTGGGGTGCATGGAATTTAGTTGCAGAAGAATTTGCAAAAAATGATTTATTTTTTGTCAAAATGAATTTTTCCCATAATGGAGGAACAGAGCAACAACCAATTGATTTTCCTGATTTAGAAGCATTTGGAAATAACAACTTTACTATTGAATTAGATGATATAAAATCTGTTATTGATTATTTGACCGAGGAAGAATCCCTAAAAAATGAAATCAACACCCATGATATAACGCTAATAGGACATTCCCGAGGCGGCGGAACGGTTCTCTTAAAAGCAAACGAAGACAAAAGAGTTTCTAAAGTAATTACCTGGGCCGGAGTTTCCGATTTCGCAATGCGATTTCCTACAGGAGAAGTTCTTGAAACTTGGAAAAAAAATGGAATTGCGCATATTACCAATGCCCGTACAAAGCAAGAAATGCCACATTATTTTCAATTCTATCTTAATTTTAAAGAAAACGAAGATCGTCTTACCATTAAAAATGCTGTTCATACCTTACAAATTCCCTATTTGATTATTCATGGTTCTAATGATGAAACAGTTTCTCTTCAAGAAGCCAAAAATTTAAAGGATTGGAATAAAAAAAATGAACTCATAATAATTCAAGAAGCAAACCATACCTTTGGTAGTTCACAGCCTTGGAATACGCATTCAATTCCTGAAGACCTTCAAAAAGCAATAAAACATACTATAAAATTTATTAATTCTTAAGTTTTTCCAATTTTACAAAAAAAATGTAACTATTTTTTATTTTGATGTTAACCTTAGTCAATTTAAGGAACTAACAATTAATAAAGTAACCCTGAGAAATTCTTGGTGAAAATTAAAATGAAAAAGAAAGAGTATTTTGGTTAGTACTCTAATCATGTTTTCTTGGAAACGTGTAAAAGAGCCAATTTTATTGGCTCTTTTTTATTAACTTTGATAGTATTATGAATGCATAATTTTGTTTGTCTTGCTTTAAAATATAGGCATGGCTAGTAACTTAAAAAAGTGTTAGGTAATTTCTAGGTCTGGCGCAAATTTTTTCTTTCCTGTCCCACATTCTAGCTAATACCCTACAATACTCAAAAACATTTTAATGTGCTTTAATATGAAACTAAACTCCCCCATATTATGAACTATTTAAAAATCATTTTGATTACTTTGTCATTTAGTTTAACCTATGTACCCTCTATTCATGCACAATTGCTAAAAAAACTTAAAAACAAAGTTGAACAAGCGGCAGAAGATGCTGTTGCCAATAAGGCAGCCGAAAAAGCAAGTCAAGAGGTAGAAAAACAAATGGATACCTTATTGAATCCTGATCCGAATTATGAGAGCCAAAGTCAAGAAAAGTTGCAAAAACTATTGACCCAAAGCGATAATTCTATGATTATAATTGAAGATGTTTACACCTTTGACACCAATGTTGTTTATAAGATGCATATGATTTCAGATGGAAAACCTGCAAGTATGGATTACAGCATGTGGTTTACCCACGATCATAATTATATGGCAACTAAAATAGAGAACATTGAAAATGAAGAATCAAAAAATAAAGAAACGCAGATGGAAATGTTTACCATCATTGATGAAAAAAATGAAGCAATGATAATGCTCATGGAAAGTCAAAAAATGGCCCAGGTAATTTCTATGGAGAAAATTAAAAATCTTGCAAATAGTCAGGTCGACAAAAAAAATAATGAAATTGTGACTCCAAATATTAAAAAAACAGGCAGAACCAAAAAGATAATAGGATATACATGCGAGGAGTTCTCAGGTCAAACGGAAGATGGAATAATATCTTTTTGGATTACACATGATATTAATTTATACCAAAAAAATATGTTTCTAAACATGAGTAAATCTTTAGGCGGAGATCAATTTCAATCCTTTCCAGATGCTGCAAAGGGATTTTTGATGGAAACTAATTTTGAAGATAATACCGGTAAAAACAAAGGAGATAAAACCTCTATGGTTGTGACCAAAATAGACAAAAAATCATTGCAAATCAGCACAAAAGAATATCAAAAAATTGATTTAGGTGGCTTCATGAAAAATTGATCACCATTTTCAATATTTAATTTAGAAGGCAAAGAGTTGTATTAAATTAACTCTTTGCTTTTTCAGTTTCTGGCTTCATTCGATATAATTCACCTATAAAAATCTGGATATCTTTACATTATGTAATCCCTTTACAATTATATAAAACTTCTAAACAAGGTTGTTAAAAACTTTTGGACGAATGTGGATAAATAAGATTTTTTATCTTATCAAAAAAATCAATATTTGCTTTCGACCTTTCGTATCGAAAATCGCACCAAATTCAGTACTCTAATTTCCAATAACTAAATTTAAAAATGGCACAACTAGAACCAATCTTAGAACCAAATAACGACCGCTTTGTTATTTTCCCAATTCAGCATAAAGATATTTGGGATTGGTATAAAAAACAAGAAGCAAGTTTTTGGACAGCCGAAGAAATTGATTTAGAGCAAGATGTTATTGATTGGGATAATAAACTTACGAACGACGAGCGCTATTTTATCAAACATATTTTGGCTTTTTTCGCAGCTTCTGATGGTATTGTAAATGAAAATTTAGCCGAAAATTTTGTAAGTGAGGTTCAATATACCGAAGCAAAATTCTTTTATGGCTTTCAATTGATGATGGAAAATATCCATTCTGAAGTTTATTCTTTATTGATAGATACTTACATTAAAAATGATGCTGAAAAAAATGAGCTTTTTAAGGCTATTGAAATTTTTCCAGCCATTAAAAAGAAAGCAGATTGGGCCTTAAAATGGGTGGATAGCGACAGTTTCGCAGAAAGATTAATTGCTTTTTCAGCTGTGGAAGGAATCTTTTTCTCCGGTAGTTTTTGTTCCATTTTTTGGATGAAAAAACGTGGGCTTTTACCAGGATTGACATTTTCTAATGAATTAATCAACCGAGATGAAGGTTTACATGCTGATTTTGCAGTTTATTTACACGAAAATCATATGGTAAATAAAGTGCCTAAACAAAGAATTACTGAAATTTTAGTTGATGCACTTAACATAGAACGTGAATTCATTACAGAATCCTTACCTGTTAGTTTGATTGGTATGAATTCGAAATTAATGACTCAATATCTAGAATTTGTTACGGATAGGTTATTATTGGAATACGGTTGCGAAAAAGTGTATAATGCTAATAATCCTTTTGACTTTATGGAGATGATTTCTTTAGAAGGAAAAACCAATTTCTTCGAAAAAAGAGTTTCCGAATACCAAAAAGCTGGTGTAAAATCTGGCGGAACTGGAAGTATCAGTTTTGATGCTGATTTTTAATTTTTACCACAATTATTCCCTCAGGCAAAAATTAAACTTGAATACTATCAAAATTTAGCTAGTATTTGATTGTAAATTATATATAAAATCACCTCTTTCATGGTGATTAATTTCTAACAAAATACCTAAAATAAAAATGTTTGTACTAAAAAGAGACGGCAAAAAAGAACCGGTAATGTTCGACAAAATTACCGCAAGAGTAAGAAAATTATGCTATGGATTAAATAATTTAGTTGATCCAACAAAAATTGCAGTTCGCGTTATTGAAGGCATCTACGATGGTGTATCTACCTCAGAATTAGATAATCTTGCCGCTGAAATTTCGGCTACCTTAACAACGACACACCCAGATTTTGCAAAGCTTGCCGCTCGAATTGCAGTTTCAAACCTACATAAAAACACAAAAAAATCTTTTAGCCAAACCATCATCGATTTACACGATTATGTAAATCCGAGAACGGGTAAAAAAGCTTCCATGATTGCCGAAGATGTTTATAAGGTTATTTTAGATAATGCCGATAAATTAGATTCAACAATTATATACAACCGAGATTTTGGTTACGACTTTTTCGGTTTTAAAACTTTAGAACGTTCGTATCTTTTAAAGATTAACGGTAAAATTGTCGAAAGACCACAACACATGTTAATGCGTGTTTCCATTGGTATTCATAAAGAAGATATCGATGCTGCAATTGAAACTTATGAGTTGATGAGCAAGCGCTTTTTTACACATGCTACTCCAACTCTTTTTAACGCAGGAACGCCAAAACCACAAATGTCTTCTTGTTTTTTACTGCAAATGCAGGATGATAGTATTGAAGGCATTTATGATACTTTACAACAAACTGCAAAAATATCGCAATCTGCTGGTGGTATCGGATTATCAATTCATAACGTAAGAGCAACCGGTTCGTATATAAGAGGCACAAACGGAACTTCAAACGGTATTGTACCGATGCTAAAAGTATATAATGATACAGCGCGATATGTAGATCAAGGTGGTGGAAAACGAAAAGGTTCTTTCGCAATTTATTTAGAGCCTTGGCATGCTGATATTTTTCAGTTTTTAGACTTAAAAAAGAATCATGGGAAAGAGGAAATGCGTGCAAGAGATTTATTCTACGCCATGTGGATGCCTGATTTATTTATGAAAAGAGTGGAAGAAAATGGCGACTGGACATTAATGTGCCCAAATGAATGCCCACACTTGTACGATACTTATGGTGATGAATTTGAAAAACTATATACGAGCTATGAAAAAGTAGGAAAAGGAAGAAAAACAATCAAAGCTCGCGAACTTTGGGAAAAAATATTAGAAGCTCAAATAGAAACCGGTAACCCGTACATGTTGTATAAAGATGCAGTCAACCGGAAATCAAATCATAAAAATTTAGGTACAATTCGCTCTTCTAATTTATGTACTGAAATCATGGAATATACGGCAAAAGATGAAGTTGCAGTATGCAATTTAGCTTCGATTGCTATTCCGATGTTTGTCGGTGAAGATGCGGATGGAAATAAATTTTTCGATCATAAAAAACTATATAAAGTCACTAAAAAAGTCACTAAAAATTTAGATACAGTTATTGATGAAAATTTCTATCCTGTTAAAGAAGCCGAAAATTCTAACTTCAGACACAGACCTGTTGGACTTGGAATTCAAGGTTTAGCCGATGCTTTTATCATGTTGCGATTGCCATTTACTAGTGACGAAGCGAAAAAACTAAACCAAGAAATTTTTGAAACAATTTATTATGCCGCACTAAAATCTTCCATGGAAATTTCGAAAGAAAAAGGTGCCTACTCAAGCTATGAAGGCTCTCCGATTTCTCAAGGAGAATTCCAATTTAATATGTGGAATGTTAGTGAAGATGATTTAAGTGGTAGATGGGATTGGAAAAAATTACGTGAAAGTATTTTAGAAAATGGTGTGAGAAACTCCTTATTAGTTGCTCCAATGCCAACCGCTTCGACATCACAAATTTTAGGAAATAATGAAGCTTTTGAGCCATATACTTCCAATATTTATACAAGACGAGTATTATCGGGTGAATTTATTGTGGTAAACAAACATTTATTAGAAGATTTGGTAGAGTTGAAATTATGGGATAATGATATGAAAGAAGATATCATGCGAGCAAATGGTTCTATCCAACACATTGAAAGCATTCCACAAGATTTAAAAGAATTGTATAAAACCGTTTGGGAATTGAGTATGAAAGATATAATTGATATGGCTCGTCAAAGAGGCTATTTTATCGATCAGTCACAATCACTCAACTTATTTATGCAAGATCCAGATTTTGGAAAACTTACTTCGATGCATTTCTACGCATGGAAATCAGGTTTAAAAACCGGAATGTATTATTTAAGAACAAAATCAGCTGTTAATGCGATTCAGTTTACCGTTTCTAAGAAAACCGAAGCTCTTCCGGAAGGAGCAACAGAAGAGAAACCGTTGACTGGAGATGAGTTAAGAGAAATGATTTTAAAATCAAAAGATAATCCAGATGATTGTTTAATGTGTGGTTCTTAAAAATTTATCACGTAAAAAAGCCCTCTACTTTATTAGCAGAGGGCTTTTTTTAAATTATTTTTGCCATAATTCTTAATAAATTCTATAGGTTTTGATTTAGTTATCAATAGAGGCTAAATAAGTGTTAGCTATTTGCTTTGCTTGCAAGATTTCATTTTTAAGAACAATTACATTTTCTGTTACAACCACATTTTTCACTTCTACAGTATTGTATCCAACAAAATCAAAAACCAAGGTATACGTTCCTGGCGCAATTTCAATCTTATAATCTCCGTTTAAATCAGCATTTACTTCAACATCAGTTCCTTTAACAGAAACTTGGGCAAATGCTAAAGGTTCGTTATTTAATTCTCCATCCAAAACAGATCCTTTAATTTTTCCATCCTGCGCAAAACCTAAAGAAAAAACAAATAAACTTATAATTAATGTTATTTTTTTCATGATATAAATTTTATGGTACAAAGAAAATTATAAACCCTCATTTCAAGGTTAATTTCATGTTACCAATAAATTATGATTTGGTTAAAAAGGTTGTTAATTTTTAACTAAAAAACCTGACTAACAAATAGTATATTAGCACAAATTTTTATGCATGAACTGGGAACAACTACTTTCACTAAAACGCTTTGGAGATACTGAAAAAAGATTAAGAATTCATCAAGATGAGACCCGAATAGGTTTTGAAGTTGATTATGATCGTATCATTTTTTCAGATAATTTTCGTAGCCTTCAAGACAAAACTCAAGTTGTTCCGTTATCAAAAACCGATTTTGTTCATACACGTTTAACCCACAGTTTAGAGGTTTCTGTCGTTGCCAGAACTTTAGGTAGAATAATAGGTAAATATGTATTAGATAAATACCCAAATTTAAAGAAATTAGGATATCAAGTGAATGATTTTGGCGCCATTGTCGCTGCTGCTGCTCTAAGTCATGATATAGGTAACCCACCTTTTGGCCATAGCGGAGAAAAATCAATCGGAGAATATTTTAAAACAGGTAGAGGTTCAAAATTCAAAGATCTTTTGACAGAAAAACAATGGCAAGATCTTATTGATTTCGAAGGTAATGCCAATGGTTTTAAAATTCTTACCGAAACCAGAAATAATATTCAAGGTGGCTTACGCTTGTCTTATGCAACTTTGGGTGCTTACATGAAATACCCTAAAGAATCCCTTCCTAAAAAACCTACTAGTAATATTGTCGATAAGAAATTTGGAATTTTTCAAACTGAAAAAAATTGTTTTGAAGAAGTTGCGCAAGAATTGGGTCTAACCAGACTTAGAAATGATAGCCATTTAGCCTATAATCGACATCCTTTAGCCTTTTTAGTAGAAGCGGCTGATGATATTTGCTATACCATCATTGATTTTGAAGATGGAATTAATTTGGGTTTAATTTCAGAGGATTATGCTTTAGAGTATTTAATTAATTTGGTGCGTGATACCATCAACACCAAAAAATATCACAGCCTTCAAAACACCAAAGACAGAATTAGTTATTTACGTGCTTTGGCCATTGGTAATTTAATTCAAGAAGCGGCATCTATTTTTATTGAAAATGAAGATGCTATACTAAATGGTGATTTTACGAGGCCTTTACTAGAAAAAAGTAAGTATGAAGCACAAATAAATGATATTATCAAACTAAGTGTAGAAAAAATCTATCAAAGCAATGAGGTTATTGAAAAAGAAATAGCCGGATATCAAATTATTGCAGATTTACTGGATGTTTTTATTAGAGCAATAAACAACTCTTATCATCATAATGCTTCTAACTTTGACAAGTTGATTCTTTTATTATTACCGGAAAAATATAAAGAAATTCACAACGATTTGTATACAAGAATTTTAAATATTTGTAATCTTGTGGCTAATTTTTCTGATGGATATGCTATTTTATTGCATAAGAAAATAAAAGGAGTCGAAATATAAAGAGTAATAAAAAACTGCTCTCCTAAAAATTAAATAAAACCCCGATATTTAAAGCTTGTCTTAGTTGCACCCTTGCACCCAAAGTTTCCAAAGTGCCATCACCATTGGTATCTTCTTTGTATTTTATGTCATCATCATAAACAAGTTGTGCTCCAAAATTTGCTTTGATATGCTTATTTACATTAAGCTTGAAATCGAGCTGCCAATCCACATCAATATTTCCAAAATTATTAATATAATCGGTGTACAATCCAAGCCGGTTTGACATTTCTACATTTTTAAAAACATCTGTAATCCAAGAACTTTCTAATAAAAAACCAAACTCATGCCGAGAGTTTTTTCCTTTTTCTACTCCGAAAGCACCATCATTGGAGAGTGTTTCATCAAAAACAAAAGTTGATTTCAACGTTAATGGAGAAAGATAAAGAGAAAATTTCTCATCTTTTAAATTATATTCTGTTCCCGGACCAAAAAACAAATACGCCGGAGCAAAAAATCGAGAAATAGGAGAACTTGTATCCGGATACGAATAACCATCTGTAAATTGGGTATTAAAATTAAACTTTACCGAATAATACCAATTCGAGATTGTGTCTTTTCGATACCCAAATGTAGAATTCAATTGAATTTTATCTTCAGTTTTTCGCAAGCCTTTTTCCTCTTGCTGGTTCAATCCGTATCGTATAAAAAGCTCATTGTTCCATAACGTGTACAACTTTTGGTACTTTTTAACAATATTAACTTTGAATAATCCTGCTACTGAATTGTTACCACCGGCACTCCAGTTTAAAAAAGCAGTCTCGCTAATGGCCAATCCGATACTGTTTTCATTATGCCACCAAACAGGTGCATCTGCCATTTTTATCGGATCAATTTTTATTTGAGTAACTTGAGTATTAATTCGCAAAGTATCAAAAACCAATCTTCTTCTAGCTCGAACATGTTTTTTCTTCTTTGGTATTGTAACGTATGAAGTATCTTGGGTATACTTATTTACCACCATTCTATAACGCTGGCTGTATGATGTGTCTTTCGCAACCGTATCGTAGGTTATTTTGTAATAGGGAGTAAGTAATGAATCTAAAAGAGATTTTCTAATCCGCACTAGTTTTTCCATTTGAGAGGAATCAAGCACTTGTAAAATTTTTGTTGTATCACCAACTATTTCAATTTTTGCTTTATCTATAGAGTTCATATTTTTTAAAGAATCTAAACTTTGAATTGGTTGAATCGTGTCAATTCGTTTAGAAACAGCAATAGAATCTAATTTTTGAGCAGTGGCAAATGAAATGGAAAAAACGAAAAGAAAAATTAATAATTTCATTAGTTGCAAAAATTAAAAGCGAATTTAAACTATATTTTAAAACATTACCAAAAGTTGTATCAAAAACTATGCTAACCTAAAGAGTGATGAATAATTATTCCTCTAAAAAAATTCGAATGGCAATTTCTAAACTCTTTTGATCTAATTGTACTTGTTTTAATAAATCTTCCACACTACCATGTTCCACAAATTCATCCGGAATTCCGAGCCTTTTTACTTGATTTTTATAATTGTGCAAACTGGCAAATTCTAAAATAGAGCTTCCAAAACCTCCACTTAAAACACCTTCTTCCACAGTTAGAATTTTATCAAAATCTGAAAATATTTCATGTAACAAAACCTCATCCAAAGGTTTTACAAAACGCATGTTATAATGAGCAACCTTACCATTTGGAAAAGTTTTTAGGGTTTCTTTTATGCTTTGTCCTATAGTACCAATACTTAGAATTGCCAATTTTTCTCCATCTGCCAATTTTTCTCCTTTTCCTATTTCTAGCGCTTGAAATTTTTGTTTCCAATGAATATTAAAACCTCTTCCTCTTGGGTATCTGATGGCAATAGGATGCTCTAATCCTAATTGTGCGGAATACATCATATTTCGCAACTCAATTTCATTCATTGGTGCGCAAATAATCATATTGGGAATTAATTTTAAATATGCAATGTCAAAAACACCATGATGCGTTGCACCATCTTCACCAACCAATCCGGCTCGATCGATACAGAAAATTACGGGCAAATTTTGCAAAGCAACATCATGAATTATCTGGTCATAAGCGCGTTGTAAAAAAGTAGAGTATACTACACAAAATGGCATCATTCCCTGCGTGGCTAATCCGGCAGAAAGTGTAACAGCGTGTTGCTCGGCAATACCAACATCAAAAGCCCTTTCGGGAATTTGTTCTAACATATATTTCAACGAACTACCGGTAGGCATTGCCGGAGTAATTCCGATTATTTTTTTATTTTTTTTTGCCAATTCCACCAAGGTGTATCCAAAAACATCTTGAAATTTTGGAGGCAAATTCTTTTCCTTCGAAACTATAATATCTCCGGTTAACTTATCAAAAGCTCCTGGAGCGTGATAAGTAATCTGGTCTTCTTCTGCTTGTTGCAGACCCTTTCCTTTTTTTGAGATAACATGCAAAAATTTTGGACCATCGATTTGCTTTAATTTCTTTAATACAGCAATTAATGCAGGCAAATCATGTCCGTCAACCGGACCGAAATAAGAAAAATTTAATGCTTCAAAAATATTTTTTTTAGGAGCATCATTTCCCTTTTTAACAGAAGTCAAATATTCTTTCAAAGCGCCGACATTCGGATCGATTCCCATTTCATTATCATTGAGAATTAGCAACAAATTAGATTTTGCAACCCCGGCGTGATTCAAACCTTCAAAAGCCATACCGCTGGCGATACTTGCATCTCCAATAACCGCAATATGATGTTTATGGGTTTGACCTTGCAATCTTGAAGCAATTGCCATACCCAATGCTGCAGAAATTGAAGTAGATGAATGACCTACACCGAAAGTATCGAATACACTTTCACTCCTTTTCGGAAAACCTGATATTCCACCAAATTGACGATTTGTGTGAAAAACTTCTTTTCTTCCTGTTAAAATTTTATGTGGATACGCTTGATGCCCAACATCCCAAACCAACAAATCATTCGGAGTGTCAAACACGTAGTGCAAAGCAATAGTTAACTCTACAACGCCTAAACTTGCCCCTAAATGCCCTTTTTTTACAGAAACAATATCAATGATGAAATCACGAATTTCTTGTGCCAGAACAGGTAAATCCTGTAAATGTAATTTTCGCAGTTCAACCGGATTGTTAATATGTTGTAAATAGTTATTTTTCACAATCACAAAACTACAATTATCTTTGATGCAAGAAAAATAAATGTACATGCACATAGCATTTATTCTATGAACAACAATTCGATAGGCATATTTGATTCCGGTATTGGTGGACTTACCATTTTTGATGAAATTCATAGGCTTCTTCCCCATGAAAATATTATTTATTTGGCCGATAGCAAAAATGCACCGTACGGTGAAAAATCCAAAGAAGAAATCATTGGATATAGCATAAAAAACTCTGAATATTTATTGCAAAGAGGTTGTAAATTAATTGTAGTTGCATGCAATACAGCATCGACCAATGCGGTTGCTGTTTTACGAGAAAAATTCACTGTTCCGTTTATTCGAGTTCAACCTGCAATTAAGCCAGCTGCGCTAAATTCAAAAACTAAAGCTGTTGGTATTTTAGCAACTAAAGGAACCTTGAAAAGCGACTTATTATTAGAAACTTCTCAAAAATTTGCACAAGGTGTAACCGTAATAGAGCAAGTTGGTGAAGGTTTGGTTTCTTTAATCGAAAACGGTAAAATTTACTCGGAAGAAATGACACAGTTGCTACATAAATATGTAAAACCAATGATCGACAAACAAATAGATTATTTGGTTTTAGGCTGCACACATTATCCCCTTTTGACTCCGCAACTCCAAGAAATTGTTGGTGATAAAGTAACTATAATCGACTCAGGAGAGGCAATAGCACGACAAACCAAAAATATTTTAATACAAGAAAATTTAATTAACAATAGCAATCTCAAACCAGAATATCATTTCTATTCTAATAAAAATGTAGCTGTGTTACAAGAATTTTTGAATAATTTTAATGCCGGTTTTATAGCCGAAAAACTTGATTTTTAATCTTAAATTAAAAAATGGAAAGTCCTTTTAACGATGAATATTTCATGAAAAAAGCGCTGTATGAAGCCGAAGTTGCATTTGAAAGAAATGAAATTCCCATTGGAGCTGTTGTTGTAATCAACGATAAAATTATCGCTCGAGGCCATAATTTAACCGAAACTTTGAACGATGTTACAGCTCATGCAGAAATGCAGGCTTTTACCGCTGCTGCGGATTTTTTAGGCGGTAAATATTTGAAAAACTGCACATTATATGTTACTTTAGAGCCTTGTCAGATGTGTGCAGGAGCGAGTTATTGGACCCAAATAGACAAAATTGTATTTGGCGCTTTTGATCCACAAAGAGGATTTCAACACTTTAAAACCACCTTACACCCAAAAACGAAAGTCATAGGCGGTGTATTAGAAAAAGAATGTAGTGAATTAATAAACAAATTCTTTATCCAAAAGAGAAACTTGAATTAATTTAATGAAAAATATTTTCTATTTATTCGCTTTAATTTTCATCAATTCTTCACTTTTACATGCCCAAAAAGACTTACCAAAAGATTCGTTAAACAAAGCCGGATGGAACTTTGGCATATTACCCACAATAACCTATAATTCCGATTTAGGCTTTCAGTACGGTGGTTTAATCGATCTGTATAATTATGGTGATGGCAAAATTTATCCTAAATATTACGAAAGGTATTTTTTAGAAATATCGCGTTTTACCAAAGGAAGTGGTATTAATAATTTTTCGTACGAATCGAATAAATTAGTTACCGGCAAAACAATTCTTTTGGATATCAATTACAGACCCGATGAACAATTTGACTTTTTAGGAGTGAACGGATACGAATCTGTTTATAATTCGGATTGGGAAGATACTGGTAAATCCAACTATAAGTCCAAAATGTTTTATAAAAATCAGACCAAGCAATTAAAGGTAAAACTCGATCTAATGAGTGCTATTACCGAAAAATGGAATTGGCTAGTTGGTCTTGAATTTTACAACTATCAGGTTAATTCATTAGATGTTTCGAAATATAACAATAACCGCGACGACGACGAAAAAATTAGACCTATTGCAGAAATGCCGGGCTTATGGGATCGCTATGTAAAATGGGGAATTATCGATGCAAAAAACGCAAACGGAGGTTCTTTTTTAGGCATGAAAGCAGGAGTTGTTTTCGATACTCGTGATAATTGGACGAATGCATCTAAGGGAATTTGGTCAGAAGCTGTTTTGGTGTATGTACCCGATTTCATAGGAAATTCGGACGCATCCTACCTAAAACTAAATCTAACGCATCGCCAATATTTTACTTGGATAAAGGATAAAATAACCTTTGCATATCGTCTCGGTTATACCGGAAACATAGCAGGAAATGAACCCTATTTCAGTTTACCAATAATGTACAGTGCTATGCTCAAAGGATCGGTAGAAAACGGTTTAGGTGGTAGTAAAACATTACGCGGAATTCGTAGAAATAGAGTTATTGGAGATGGCGAAGCCTACGGAAATACCGAATTTCGTTATAAATTTGCAAAATTCAATTGGCTGAAACAACATTGGTATTTGGCTACCACTATTTTTCTAGATGCAGGAAAAGTTATTCAAATATTACCCTTAAAAAACAAAGTTTTAAAAATAAATGCTGAAAAACCTTTATCCGATTATGATGAATGGGGTCAATACGCCATCGGTTTTGATGCTGATGGAAATGCAAACGGAGATACTTTAGAAGATTATTTTAATTTTGGAGCTGAAAAAATTCATGCTAGTTACGGCCTTGGATTTCGCATTGCCATGAACGAAAACTTTGTGATCAGAATAGATTATGGCAAGGCATTTAATCAACAAGATGGAGATTCAGGTTTATATATTGGCCTAAATTATATTTTTTAAAAACACTACTATTCTTCTTTTTTATTGTCTTCCTTTTTCGGAAAAAAGCTATACTGTTCTAAGGTTTTGTTTTTATATCGATGGTATACAAATAATGGCATCAAAATAAACGCGAAAATTAAGACTCCAATTCCTATAAATTTTTCTCCTTCTCCCACATTTTGGTAATTCGTATAATATCCAAATATTATAAATGCAATGACTGCTGCCAAAACAATTTTCAACGCTAGTTTCATTATTATTGATTTAAGGTGCAAAATTACAAAAAGTCTTATCTTTAACAGGATTTAAATTAATTTTACCTTGAAAAACAATACTTTATTATTTATTATTTTTCTAATTTTAAGTATTTCAACCCTTAATTCGCAACAAATCGTGCATCAAAACTCTAAAAAAATTGTAATCGCTCATCGGGGAGCTTCGGGCTATTTACCCGAACACACCTTAGAATCAAAAGCAATGGCCTACGCTATGAATGCTGATTTTATCGAGCAGGATATTGTTTTGAGTAAAGATGATATTCCCATCGTAATTCACGATATTTATTTGGATGATGTTACCGATGTTGCGAAAAAGTTTTCAAAAAAAGCAAGAGAAGACGGACGCTTTTATGTGATTGATTTTACCTATGCCGAATTGTTGCAACTCGATGTCTCGGAAAGATTTAATCATAAAACAAAAAAGGTGGTATTTCCATTAAGATTCCCTTTAGGTAAATCAACCTTTAAATTGCATTCTTTACAAAAAGAAATTGAACTCATTCAAGGTTTGAACAAAAGTACCGGAAAAAATATTGGAATATATCCTGAAATCAAAAATCCGGAATTTCACAATGAAAATGGCAAAGATATTTCTAAAATAGTTGTATCCGTTTTAAACGAATACAACTATAAAACAAAAAGTGATAATTGCATTTTGCAATGTTTTGACAAAAATGAATTGAAACGTATCCGAACCGATTTAAAATCAAATTTATTTTTGTGTCAATTGTTGGAATTTTCTGAAGAAGAAGAAAAATTACAAGAGTTTGCTACCTGTGCAGATGCCATAGGTCCTTCACTTACCCAATTAATAAAAGGTGTTGATGAAAATGGAAAACCTATTTATTCTGATTTGGTTGATAAAGCACATTTTCTTCATTTACAAATACACGCCTATACGTTTAGAGCCGATCAATTAGGCAATATCCCAACTTTTGAAAGGTTGTTAGAAATGGGATTTTTCGAACTTAATTTAGATGGGATTTTTACCGATTTTCCAGATAAAGCTATTGAATTTTTAAAGGAAACTAAGAAGTGACCTCTAGTAGTTTTCTTCGATAAGCTGTGAGCAGTCTCGATTTAGATATAAATCCATAATATTTACCATTTTTAATCACAACTAAATTCCAAGCACCTGAACTTTTAAACTTATTTAAAATATCCTCCGCAGAATCTTTTTCATAATATATTATATCCGAAGCGGCATTCATTAAACTTTCAACTTGTACAGTTTCATATAAGTCATTATCAAACATAATACCCCTAATATCATTAAGTGTTAGTATTCCTAAAAATTCATTTTCTTCATTTACCACTGGAAAATGATTACGAGATGATTTAGCTACGGCATTATTTACGATTTCCCCCAAATACATTTCGGGATTAAGAATAATAAAATTAGTTTCTATTACTTTGTCAATATCTAAAAGCATTAAAACATTTTTATCCTTATCATGTGTAATAAGTTCTCCTCGTTTTGCTAATTCAGATGCATAAATATTATGAGGAACATAATGTTTTGTAATTAAAAAGGATATAGAAGAAACAATCATCAAAGGAACAAAAAGCTCATAACCGCCTGTAATTTCTGCTATTAAGAAAATTGCCGTTAAAGGAGCTTGCAAAACACCTGCCATTAGACCAGCCATACCAACCATAGCAAAATTAGTTGAAGATAAATTATGGTCAAAAAAGTTACTATTATTAATGATTATTGCAAATATATAACCCGTGATAGATCCTGTAAAAAGAGTAGGTGCAAAAACACCCCCAACACCACCTGCCCCAAAAGTGAGCGCCATGGCAATAACTTTAAATACAACTAAACCAACAAGAAATGCAACAATAATCCAAAAATTATCCGGTATTGTATGAAAAATATTATTCGAAATAACCCCATCTATATTACCTCTTAATATTTTATTTATTGTTTCATAGCCCTCCCCAAAAAGCGGTGGAATAAAAAATACTATAATCCCAATTAATATCCCGCCAATTAACAATCTCTTGTAAGGGTTTAAAAATCTTTTGAAAAAATCACTTATTTTAAAATAAACTGTACTGAAGTAAATGGAAACTATGGATGTAAACACACCCAAAATAATAAAAAATGAAACATCTTTTAAAGCAAATTTATCCTGTATTTGGAAATGAAGTAATACATCATCTCCAAAAAAGAAATACGAGGTTAATATAGCGGTTATTGAAGCTATTAATATAGGAATCATTGATGCCAAGGTCAATTCTAAACTAAAAATTTCAACCGCAAAAACTATTGCTGCTATGGGAGCTTTAAATATTGATGACATTGCTCCAGCAGCAGCCGCACCAATTAACAAAGTTCTTGTGGTTTGATTTAAATGAAATAATCGGGCAAAATTTGAACCTAAAGCAGCACCAGTTGCCACTGTTGGCCCCTCTAATCCCACAGATCCACCAAAACCAACAGTTAAAGGGGCTGTAATTAAAGATGCCCACATTTGATGCCTAGGCATTATTCCTTTTTGTTTTGAAATGGCATATAATGTCGAAGGAATTCCATGCCCTACTTTTTTCTTTATGAAATATTTTATAATAAGAAGAACTATTAATAAGCCAACAATTGGAAAAACAAAATAAAATACTTGGTGAATATTTTTAATAAATTCAACCTCAAGTAATAGTTGAATAAAATGGGTTAAATTTTTTAACATTACCGCGCCCATACCAGCTAAAAAACCAATTATAGCACTAGCAATATTTACGAAATTCTTATTAGAAATATGCTTATATCTCCATTTTAAAAATTTAGTAAATATCAATTTTGAATTAAATGTTTTCATATCAAATAATTAATCTTACACCACCTAATTCTTCAATTCCATAAGGAAATTTCTCACTTGGGGAACCAATAAACATAAAGTTTATGGGAATATTCCATTTAATGGATAGTTCTTTAATCAATTCGGGACTGAATTTACCGTTTTCAATTTTGAAATCAATCTTAATTTCGGGGTATTCTCTATTTAAAAAATCTATTTCTTCTGGTAAATTTTTAGGTACTTGATCGTTTTCATCAAGAGCTAACACAATTTTAATCTTCTTGGTGTGTTCATTACGAGTAATATAAAGCATCACTTTATTTAATGTTGCAATATTATCTCCCTTAGTGAAAAAAACAAACTCTTGATTGTTAATGGTATTAATAGTGTTGAGTATTTTTTTATCGGTAACATAAACCAAACGACGGACTGGCTCGAACAAATAATGAATGAAATTGAGCAAAAACTTCAATAAAACTGTTCGATTTAACATCATTAAAATAAACAAAATAGTCGGAATAAAATAATCTAAGAATACTGTTAAATTACTTGGACTATCGCCTGAAGGCTCTATCATAACATTTCCTGCCAAAGCAATAATAACGGCTGAAATTGCAATTAATACAGAAATCCATTTAGCTTTTTCCGGTCTTGGAAGTTGTTGTCTTCTTACCTTCAAAAGTATATTTCCTATGCCGAATAAGGCCATTACCGATAAGAAGGAAATGGTATAAACCCCCGCTAACAATTTAACATCACCATTCGTTATTAATAAGACGGAAACCGACAAAATAAAAAACATGATAATAATTCGGTATGAACTACCTTTTTTATTTTTCTTTAGAAAAAATTGAGGTAAAATTCTATCAAGAGTCATTCGTTCAAGCAATCCGGAAACACCGATAAAACTAGTTAAAACAGCACCACTTAAAACCAAAAAGGCGTCGACTGAAATTAAAGTTGCTACCCATTCTCCGCCAACCTCTTTTGCCATTTCTACTAATAAAGTGTTTTGATAACTATCGCTTTGTAAAATAGGAATTGCGAAAATTGTCAATGCGAAAATTGCCATTAAAGGATTGATAACACTTACAATGGCCCACATATTTCTAAGTGTTTTCGGAAAAACACCTTTTTTTTGTTCTTCCACAAAATTGGCGGAGCTTTCAAATCCCGAAACTCCGAGCATCGATGCTGCAAATCCTAAAAAAATTGCATTGGTAATGCTGCCATTCTTCAATGGAAAATTCCAGTTACTGAAAAAAGTTTCAATGCCAGTATTCATTAAAAAGTAAATAATAAATCCGCTTAAAATAAACAATGAAATCAGGTGGAAAAGAAAGATTCCGATGGCTACTTTTGCCGATTCTGTTATACCCCCAATAGTTAAAAAAGCAAAAACACTTAGCAAAACTATGGTTGAAATAATGATTGGTAAAACAGGAACTAGATGATGTAAATAATGAATTGCTTCATTAGCAGAAATAACCGCCGTTGCCATATAAGATAAAATGGTCAAAGTTGCCGCAAATGATGCTAATGACTTGCTTGTTGTATTTAACAAAGCATTATAAGCGCCTCCGTTTAAAGGTAATGCACCTACTACTTCGCCATAAATTTTTCTAAATAAGAAAAGAACAAATGAAACAATCAACAAGGTAATCCATGCATATTGACCTGCAAATGCAATAGCTAAAGCTGAAACATATAAAACAGAGGAACTGATATCGTTACCACAAATAGCGGTAGCTTCTAATTCACTTAGTTTTTTATGAATTTTTGTTTTCATTTGTGTTTAATTTTAGATGCAATTCTGTTAATTGAGCTTCGTCAATTTTAGAAGGGGCGTCAATCATTACATCTCTTCCTGAGTTATTTTTTGGAAATGCAATGAAATCCCGTATTGTTTCTTGCCCGCCTAAAATGGCAACCAATCTATCCAATCCGAAGGCTAAACCACCATGTGGTGGAGCACCAAATTCAAAAGCATTCATTAAGAAGCCAAATTGATTAATAGCTTCTTCTTTAGTAAAACCGAGCAAATCAAACATTCTTGATTGCATTGTTTTATCAAAGATACGAATTGATCCACCACCGATTTCATTACCATTTAAAACCATATCATAAGCATTTGCTCTTACCTTTCCAGGATCTGTATCTAATAGTGAGATGTCTTCTGGTTTTGGTGATGTAAATGGGTGATGCATTGCATGGTATCTTTTTGTTTCTTCGTCCCATTCTAATAATGGAAAATCGACAACCCATAATGGTGCAAATTCATTTGGGTTTCTCAACCCTAATCGTTCTGCCATTTCCATACGTAAAACACTCAATTGCGTTCTTGTTTTGTCAGCAGATCCAGCCATAATTAACATTAAATCACCTTTTTTAGCTAGTAATCTTTTAGCCCATTTGGCTAAATCATCTTCGCTAAAAAATTTATCAACGGAAGATTTAAAAGTGCCGTCCTCATTATATTTTGCCCAAATTAATCCAGAAGCACCAATTTGTGGACGTTTGATAAAATCGATTAAATTATCTGTTTGTTTTCTGGTATAATCTGCACATCCCGGAACGGCAATTCCCACAACCAATTCTTGTGAATCAAAAACTCCGAAACCTTTGCCTTGCGCCAAATCATTTAATTCACCAAATTTCATGTCAAAACGAATATCCGGTTTGTCATTTCCATAAGTTTTCATGGCATGATCATAGGTCATTCTTGGAAATTTATCGACTGTTACACCTTTTATTTCTTGCAACAAATGACGGGTTAATCCTTCAAAAACATCTAAAATATCTTCTTGCTGCACAAAGGCCATTTCACAGTCAATTTGGGTAAATTCTGGTTGACGATCGGCTCTTAAATCTTCATCTCTAAAACACTTTACAATTTGAAAATATTTATCTAAACCACCAACCATTAACAGCTGTTTAAAAGTTTGAGGCGATTGCGGTAAAGCATAAAATTGACCGGCATTCATCCGCGAAGGAACCACGAAATCACGAGCCCCTTCTGGAGTAGATTTGATTAAATATGGAGTTTCTACATCAATAAACCCTTGTTTAGAAAGGTAATTTCTAACTTCCATTGTCACTTTAGAACGAAAAATAAGATTTTCTCGTACAGGATTTCTACGAATATCCAAATAACGATATTTCATTCGCAATTCATCACCGCCATCTGTTTCATCCTCAATAGTAAAAGGAGGTAGCTTTGCGACATTTAAAATGGTTAATTCTGTAACCAAAATTTCAATTTCTCCTGTTGGAATATTTTTATTTTTTGCTTCTCGCTCAATAACTTTTCCTTTAACTTGAATTACAAATTCTCTTCCCAAAGTATTTGCTTGTTCAATTAACGATTTATTTGTGCGATCTTCGTCGAAAATTAATTGCGTTATACCATATCTATCACGTAAATCTACCCAAATCATAAAACCTTTATCCCGGACTTTTTGTACCCATCCTGCTAAAGTTACTTCCTGATTTACATGCTCTAATCTTAATTCTCCGTTGGTATGACTTCTAAACATTATCTTCTAATTTTGTAAAAATATTTTCTAAAATTTCAAGCAGCAAATTTAATCAAATAGTGATTACTTATATTGATATTTAAAGATTATTTAAAGAGAAGCAAAAAACCTGTTTATTTCTTAAGACTTTCTAAAAAATTATACACATACATCTGAAAACCAGAAATTAAGAAAACATTAAAGTCATTACATAAAATTTAATGGCAAACATCATTATATTTGCAAGCATCATAAGTAGAAGAAATGCCTAGATCATAGATAGAATTCTGTTTTTAATTAAACTAATGAGGATGAATTACACACATATTGGAGAAGAAATAAGAAAAAATGTCTCGCATTTTAAAACCAAAAATGCAATACATTATAAAAATTCTACAACGAACTCATGGTCTGGAATAACCTGGACAGAATTAGGAACCAGAGTTGAAAACTTATCGCTGGCTCTTTTAAATTTTGGGATAAAAGAACAGCAAAATATTGGAATTTTTGCAGAAAATATGCCGGAATGGATTATTGCTGATTTGGCTATTCTTAGTATTAGAAGTGTTACGATTCCTATTTATGCGACAAACTCAAAACAAGAGGCCGAATATATTGTAAATGAGGCAGAAATCGCCGTTTTATTTGTTGGTGGACAAGAAGAATACAATAGAGCGCTAGAAATTTCTGCTAAGAATAAATATATAAAATTAATTGTTGCGCTTCAAAAAAATATTTCCATTAAGGATGGAGAAAAATCAATTTATTTAGATGATTTTGTACAAATTCCCGTAAAAGAAAATATCCTTACAGAACTCCAAAAAAGATATTACGAAAGTGAACTTGATGATTTAGCAAGCATTATTTACACCTCTGGAACTACCGGTGAACCAAAAGGAGTTATGCTTGACCATTCTAATTTTTCAGAGTCATTGCGCGCTCATGATTTAGAGTTGCATGTTTCGGATAAAGATGTTTCGTTGAGTTTTTTGCCTTTGAGCCATATATATGAACGCAGCTGGGTTTTCTTTTGTCTTCATCGTGGAATCGAGGTTTATTTTAATCAAGATCCAAAACAAATTGCGGAGGTTTTAAAAGAAGTAAAACCAACTGTAATGTGCACAGTTCCTAGAATTTTTGAAAAAATATATTCTGCAATTCAGGATAAAAAGAAAGAGGCTTCTCCTGTAAAAGTTAAAATGATGGACTGGGCTTTAAAGGTTGGGAATAGCTATCATAACGACCATAAAAGATTGGAAAAACCGGTATCCAAAATTTTAAATTTAAAATATAAAATTGCCGACAAGTTCGTTTTAAGTAAATTAAGAGATGTTTTTGGAGGAAGAATAAAGTTTATGCCATGTGGAGGAGCGCCTTTAGCTGCTGAAATGGTTGCATATTTTCATTCGTTCGGATTAAACATAAAATGCGGCTATGGATTGACCGAAACTACAGCAACAGTTTCTCTTTTTGGTTACACTAATTTCGCCTTCAATTCTGCAGGAAAAACTATCAAAGGTTCTCAAATAAAAATTGGAAATAACAATGAAATTTTAATTAAAGGACCTGGAGTAATGCGAGGTTATTACAAAAAACCACAAGAAACAGAGGAGGTTTTTAAAGATGGTTGGTTTTGCTCCGGTGATGCCGGAATTTTTGATGAAAATGGCAACTTGATTATTACCGATCGAATTAAGGATTTGATGAAAACATCAGGAGGGAAATATATTGCTCCTCAAAAATTAGAAACGGCAATGATTAATGATTCATTTATCGAACAAATTGCAGTAATTGGTGATCAGCAAAAGTATGTAACCGCTTTGACCGTTCCAAGTTTTGAGAACTTAAAAAACTACGCCTTAAAAAATAAAATTTCTTTTGAAACTATCGAAGATTTGATTGCACATAATCAAATTAAAGATCTTTTTGAAAAACGTTTTGAAGAATTGCAAAAAGAATTTTCAGTATTCGAGAAAATTAAAAAATTCACTCTTTTACCTAAAGAATTTAGCATTGAAGCAGGTGAAATCACAGCAACTTTAAAACTGAAACGAAAAGTGATTCAACAAAAATATAAGCATTTAATTGAAAAAATGTATCTGGATTAATCCTTCTTAATTCTCTACAAAAATGAAATTATATTTGGTTCCGACTCCCATTGGCAATTTAGAAGACATGACTTTTAGAGCTGTAAAAGTATTGCAAAATGTCGATGTAATTCTTGCTGAAGACACCCGTACTTCGGGTAAATTATTGAAGCATTTTGAGATTACAACTCCAATGCAAAGTCACCATATGCACAATGAGCATAAAATGGTAGATCGAATTGTAGAGCGATTAAAAAATGGTGAAACTATTGCATTGATTTCTGATGCTGGAACGCCGGCAATTTCTGATCCCGGATTTTTATTAACTCGTGCTTGCATTCAAAATGGTATTGAAATTGAATGCTTACCTGGCGCCACTGCTTTTGTTCCTGCCTTGGTGAATTCAGGTTTACCTAATGATAAATTCGTTTTTGAAGGATTTCTTCCTATAAAAAAAGGTCGGCAAACCTTATTATTAAAATTGGCGGAAGAAACCCGAACGATGATTTTTTATGAATCACCACACAAACTTCTCAAAACTCTACATCTATTTGCAGAATATTTTGGTGAAGAAAGAAATATTTCGGTTTCACGAGAGTTGACTAAATTATATGAAGAAACAGTTCGTGGCAGTATAAAAGAAGTCATTGCAATTTTTGAAAATAAAGCGCCAAGAGGAGAATTTGTAATCGTGTTGGAAGGCAAAAAATAGCCAAAAAATGCAAGCAAAAATCACTATTATAGGAGCTGGATTAACCGGACTAACCATTGCCTATTTACTGCAAAAAAGGAATATTTCCTTTCAAATTTTGGAAGCGGACACTATAATTGGCGGTCGAATCGAAACTATCCTTGGAAAAAATGGTACCACAATAGAAATGGGTGCAACTTGGTTTAACCGATTTCATAGTCATTTGATTTCTCTTCTCAATGAATTGAATTTAGGGTGTTTTGAACAAGAAACCAAAGGGATTTCTTTTTTTGAAACATCCACTTCAGAACCACCTCAAAAATTTACTTTTCCTGATTCAGAAGAACGCTCCTACCGAATAATTGGAGGAACTTCCAAATTGATTCATACCTTAGAAAATTCCATTGCCAAAGAATCCTTGCTTTTAAACACTAAAGTGGAAAGCATCAAAGAAAAAAATAATTCCATAGAAATTCAATGTTCGGATAAGAGTATTTTCTTATCCGATTTTGTTATTTCTACAATTCCTCCGAATTTATTGGTGAATACGGTTTCCTTTTCTCCTGAATTACCTAAAGAACTGGTCGATATATCTAAAAAAACACATACATGGATGGGAGAATCCATAAAATATGGAGTTGCATATGAAAGTCCGTTTTGGAGAGAAAAAGGGTTTTCCGGTTGTGCTTTCAGTCAGGTAAATAGTATTCAAGAACAATTCGATCATTCGGGTTTTGACAATAAAACTTTTGCTTTAAAAGGTTTTTTAAACAGTTTCATGCTAAAAATGAAGAAAGAAGAAAGAGAAAAAAGAGTTATTACCCAGTTAAAAAATCTATTTGGAGAAAAGGCTATGAATTATGTCGAATATTATGAAAAAATCTGGTCAGAGGATTCGTTATTATTCTTTCCTTATGTAGATTTTGTTTTCCCGCACCAAAACAATGGTAATCCCATTTATGGAAATACTTATTTCAACGGTAAGCTTTTTATTTCAGGCTCTGAAACCTCTTCCAAATATGGTGGTTATATGGAAGGTGCGGTTCAAGTAGCTAAAATAGTTGTAGATAGAATGAAAGTATAATAATTGCAGAAATGAATCGCCTATTTGCAGTTTTTTGCATGAATATTCTTTTATTTGCTTATTTTTGATGCTTTTCAAAATTAACTTACGATGCAGCTCATTTTACGTGCTTACGATTTAAAACTGAAACACACATTCACTATATCTCGCCAGTCTTTTGACACCAAACCAACTTTGATAGTTGAATTGAAAGATGGCAACTTTTCAGGTTATGGCGAAGCATCTTCCAACCCATATTACAAGATTACTATTGAAAAAATGATGGAGGATCTAATTAAATACAAAGGTATTATTGAAAATAGTATAAATGAAAGCCCTGAAGAATTTTGGCATAAATTGTATCCGTATTTCAAAAGTAATATGTTCGCATTATGTGCTTTAGATTTGGCATATAACGATTTATATGCACGTAAAAAAAATAAAAAGTTGTACGATTTATGGGCTTATGATATAAACCATAATCCATTATCCAACTACACGATTGGTATTGACACCATTGAAAAAATGGTTCAAAAAATGGAAGAAACACCTTGGCCTATTTACAAGATTAAACTAGGCACAAAAGATGATTTGAAAATTGTTACCGAATTGCGTAAGCACACTGATGCTGTTTTTAGAATTGATGCTAATTGTGCCTGGGAAGTGGATGAAACTATACAAAATGCGCTTATTTTAAAGGATTTAGGTGTTGAATTTTTAGAACAACCTCTACCAGCTGAAAACTGGGAAGGAAGCAAAAAAGTTTTTTTGAATTCTGCATTACCAATTATTGCAGATGAAAGTTGTCAAGTTGAGGCAGATGTTGCTAAATGTCACAACCATTTTCATGGTATAAATATTAAATTAGTAAAATGTGGTGGATTAACCTCCGCGAGAAGAATGATACACCAAGCAAAAGATTTTAAAATGAAAACAATGGTTGGTTGTATGACAGAATCTTCCGTTGGCATTTCAGCAATTGCACATTTATTACCCGAATTAGATTATGTTGATATGGATGGTGCTCAATTATTATCGAATGATATTGCCACTGGTATTACGATGGATTTTGGTAAAATAAAATATTCGAGTACTTTTGGTACAGGAGTGACATTAATCGATAAAAATCCGAAATCAATTATACGATGAAAAATGAAATAAAAATACAGTGGTTGGGTAATATGTTATTTAATGCAGACACTTTAGGTGGAAGTATAAAAGTTGATGCTGCAGACGATGTTGGTGGTCAAGGGCTAGGGGTTCGCCCAAAAGCGTTAATGTTAACTTCACTTGCCGGATGCAGCGGAATGGATATTGTTTCATTGCTAAAAAAGATGCGAGCAGAAGTAGCTAATTTTGAGATTAATGTAACAGGAGAATTAACCGAAGAACATCCTAAAATTTATAACAAAGTGCACGTGGAATATGTTTTTTACGGATCCGATTTTCAAAAAGACAAAATTGAAAAGGCCGTCAATTTATCCGCCGAAAAATATTGTGGTGTTATGGAAATGTTTCGACAATTTGCAGAAGTAACATCTGAAATTAGATATATAAAAAAATAGGGTAGGAAAACCTACCCTATTTTTTTATATTTATTTTCTTTAATTAATTTCTGTTTGTAATAGTAACCACTAAAGTCGCAACAGATATGAGTAGACCTAATGAAGAAATTAAAACTGTCGTACCCGCACCAATTGTAGATGCTTTAGATCTTGTTTTATTTGGTTCTACATAAACAACATCATTTTGACCTAAATAATATACCGGAGAATTAAACAATTCATCGGATTTTAAATTTACTCGAGTGTATGTTTTTTTACCATCATAGTCTTGAATGACCAAAACATTTTCTCTTTCACCGTAAATTGTTAAATCACCTGCCATACCTAATGCCTCGATTAAAGTAATTCGCTCATTTGTTGCTGTATAAGTTCCTGGTCGGTTAACTTCACCTAAAACCGTAATTTTATAATTTACGGTACGAATATTTACAATAGGATCTTTGATATAATCTTTCAATTTATCAACGATAAACTTAGTTCCTTGAGATCTATTCAAACCTGCCAATTTAATTTTACCCAATACCGGAAAATCAACATTTCCTTCAGAATCAATAATATAGGTTTGAATTCTTTCTTGACCTCTTGCCATCAGTAAGTCATTTGAAAAAGAAATTGCACTTTGGTTGAATGGTTTCGCCGCTTCAGCATCAATAGCATTAACCACAATAACTAATTCATCATCAATATGATATGTCGGAGAATAGCTGTCTAAACCAACCGAATTATCTGAGTTATTTATACCATTAAAATAAACAACATCATCTTTAGAAGCACAAGATGCTAATAAGACTAAAACAACAATAAATGCAATAATTTTTTTCATAATGAGCTTTTTTCAACGAATATAATTAATAATTTCAATTTTTGGCTTAGGATAAGATTTACTTTAAAAGCGAATTCTTACCTATTTGGTAATATTCAAATCCATTTTTTTCTAATTTCAAATTACTATATTGATTTCTACCATCAAAAATAATGGCAGTTTTCATCTGCGATTTTAATTCTTCAAAATCAGGGGAACGAAACTCTTTCCATTCTGTCAATAGCAACATAGCATCGGCATTATTAACCGTTTTATATTTGGAATCAAAATATGTAATTCCTTTAACGTCTTTTAAATAAAAAGATTGTGCCTCTTTTATCGCTTTTGGATCATAAGCATTTATTTTTGCTCCTCTGCGAATCAAATCTTTGATTATGTAAATGGCTGGTGCTTCTCTCATATCATCTGTTTCGGGCTTAAAAGCCAACCCCCAAATGGCAAAAGTTCTACCGGTTAAATCTTCTCCAAACCTTTTCACTACCTTATTTGCAATAACCATTTTTTGACGATTATTCACTTCCTCTACAGAGGTAATCAAACTTGCATGATATCCCTTTTCTTCGGCAATTCTTTGCAATGCTTTCACGTCTTTAGGAAAACAAGACCCGCCGTATCCGCTTCCGGGATAAATAAAACTATACCCTATTCTAGAATCAGATCCAATACCAATTCGAACTTGATTTACATCAGCATCCACCAATTCACAAATATTAGCAACCTCATTCATAAATGAAATTTTTGTTGCCAGCATAGCATTTGCAACATATTTTGTCATTTCAGCAGAGCGAATATCCATACAAATAATACGATCATGATTATGTGTAAACGGCGCGTATAATTCTTTCATTTTATCAAAAGCTGTATCATTATCAGCACCAATTACAATTCTATCGGGTTTCATAAAATCTTGCACTGCAGCACCTTCTTTTAAAAATTCTGGGTTAGAAACAACATGAAACTCAATTTTAACTCCTCTTTTATCTAATTCTTCTTGAATTACTTTTGCGACTCTATCGCCGGTTCCAACCGGAACGGTTGACTTATCGACAACAATTAAAGGATTCTTCATTTCTCGACCTAATTGTCGAGCAACCCCTAAAACATACTGTAAATCAGCTGAACCATCTTCACCCATTGGAGTTCCAACAGCAATAAAAACTACTTCAGAATTTACAAGCCCATCCTTTAATTGGGTGCTAAAGAATAAGGAATTACTTTCTACATTTTTTGCCACCATTCTTTCCAATCCAGGTTCATAAATTGGAATGATACCATTTTTTAAATTTTCAATTTTTTTTGTATCAACATCGATACATGTTACTCTATTTCCCATTTCTGAAAAACAAGTACCTGTAACTAAACCAACATATCCGGTTCCGATAACTGTTAAATTCATACTATTATTTTAAATTTTCCCAATACCATTGAATGGCTTCCTGTAAACCATCTTGCAATGAATATTTTGGGTCATAGTTTAATAATTCTTTTGCCTTTTCTATAGAAGCCAATGAATGAGGAATATCTCCGTTTCTTACCGCTCCGTATTTTATTTCAATATTTGGAATATCATTATCATATGTTCCTAGCAACTGCTTTAAGGTTTTTACCAGCTCATTTAGTGTTGCTCTTTCTCCAAAAGCTGTATTATAAACTGTATTTAATGCTTTGGAATTATCAATACCAAGCGCTAGCAAATTCATTTGAATCACATTATCTATATAGGTAAAATCTCTTGAAAAATTACCATTGCCATTAATGACGGGCGATTCATGATTAATTAACTGACTCACAAATTTAGGAATAACTGCTGCATAAGCTCCATTTGGATCTTGTCTTCTGCCGAAAACATTAAAATAACGCAGACCAATCGTATCTAAACCGTACGTTTTTTTAAAAATGTCTGCATACAACTCGTTTACATATTTTGTAATTGCATATGGCGATAAGGGCTTACCTATTATATCTTCCACTTTTGGCAAAGATTCTGAATCACCATAGGTGGAAGAACTTGCTGCATATACAAACCTTTTTACACCAGAGTCTCTTGATGCAACCAGCATATTTAAAAACCCTGAAGTATTTACGTCATTGGTGGTTATCGGATCAGCAATTGAACGAGGTACAGATCCCAAAGCTGCTTGATGTAAAACAAAATCAATATTCTCTGTAGCTTTCTTACAATCTTCCAAATTTCGAATATCACCTTCAATCAAAGTGAAATTTGGGTTTTCTAAAAAACTTTCGATATTCTCTCTTTTTCCAGTTGCAAAATTATCCAAGCAAACTACTTTATTTTGCTGACTCAATAAAACTTCACAAAGGTTTGAGCCAATAAAACCCGCACCTCCGGTTACTAAAATGTTATACTTTGTTATTTCTTTCATAAGCTTAGTTTTCTTTTATTTATGAAGTCTTCTTTTGTTCTAATTTTCTTAAAAAACTCAAAGGAATATTTACATTAAAACAACTTCCTAACGAATCAATTTTTACGATGACCCGATGTCCTGAACTTGTTTTTTCACAAGTTGCAATCAAACCCATAAACGGCCCCTTTGTTACCTCTACTGCGTCTCCTTGAATTACTCTGGTATAATGTGAAACTTCAAAATCTTTCGTATTGCTGCTTAAAATTTTTAAATTTTCTATTTCTTCTTCTTGGATTTTTGCAGGTTTACCTAAATGCTTTAAAACATTTACTGTACCGGGAATTGGTAAGGTTCTATATAATTCCTTTTCTTCAAGGTTTACAAAAACATAGGAAGAAATTAATGGAATTTCCACAGTTTTTTTTCTGTCACTCCATTGTCGAATTGTTTTTGTTAAAGGCAAAAAGGCTTCAATTTCATTTTCTAACATTCTTTGCAGAACTTTTTTTTCTGCTCGTGGTTTTGTAAAAATTGCATACCAATTTTTTTCTTCTTCTGAGTTACTCAAATTCATAGATATTTTCTTAAAATTAAAAAATAAAACATGTAATAAGAGTATTTTGGTTAGTTTAGCAAATATAATATTTAATATTTTTTACCCCTTATTTTATCTCTATTTTTATCATTTAATTTTCATTTTTTAAATAGCTATTAAAATATCTCTTAAAGTATAAAAAATGCAACGCATTTTAATTTCAGTTTCCAACGATTTATCTACAGATCAAAGAGTTAAAAAGATTTCTGAATTTCTTTGTGCTCATAATTACGAAGTTGTATTGATTGGAAGAAAACTAAGCAATAGTATTCCGCTACAGCGAGATTATAAAACTATTCGCATGAAACTGCGTTTTAACAAAGGTTTCTTGTTTTATGCTGAATTTAATATTCGATTATTTTTTAAACTTATAACCTTGAAATCGGATATTCTTTTAGCTAACGATTTAGACACTTTGCTCCCAAATTTTTTAGTGAGTAAACTAACCAATAGAAAATTGGTTTATGATAGCCATGAACTATTCACAGAAGTTCCAGAACTTTTTAACCGACCGAAAGTGAGAAAGGTATGGCTTTCGTTAGAAAACTACATTTTTCCGAAACTAAAAAATGTATTTACGGTTAATCAAAGAATTGCCGATTATTATAAAAACAAGTATAAAATTCCTGTAAAAGTTGTTCGAAATATTGCGCTAGAACTTGAGAATAAAATTCCAGATCAAGATTTGAGTGAAAAAATAAAAGGAGATAAAAAAATGATAATCTTACAAGGCACCGGAATTAACCAAGATCGAGGTGCGGAAGAAGCGGTTTTGATGATGCAATACCTGGAAAATGTTATTTTATACCTTATCGGAAGTGGAGATATAATACCTGAACTAAGAATTTTAATAGATAAATTTCACCTCGATAAAAAGGTTGTTATTATGTATAAAATGCCCTACGAATCGCTTTTAGAGTATACTAAAATTGCTGATTTGGGATTGTCTTTGGATAAAGGAACTAACCTGAATTACGAATATAGTTTACCAAACAAAATTTTTGATTACATACAATGTTTAACCCCAATCCTTGCTTCCAATCGAGAAATCGTTGCTGAAATAGTTACTCAAAATAACATCGGAAAAGTTTTGAAAACGACTAATCCGAAAGAACTTGCCAAGGTAGTTAATGAAATTATTTTTGATGAACAATTAAATGAACTTTGGAGAAAAAATCTTAAAAAAACAGCCGATATTTACACCTGGAAAAAAGAAACCGAAGTACTCAAACTAATCTTTAAGAACCTTGCATAAAAAATTACACATCGTCTCTTTTGACGTGCCTTATCCGCCGAATTATGGTGGTATTATCGATGTTTTTTTTAAGATAAAATCTTTGTCGGAAATTGGTGTCGAAATATATTTGCATACTTTCGAATATGGCAAAGGAAAATCCGATGAATTAGAAAAATATTGTTCTAAAGTATATTATTATAAACGATCTGATTCCTTTCATAAAGTTATTTCAAGAAAACCATATATTGTAAATACCAGGGAAAGTAACGAACTTACTCAAAATTTAAGATCGATTGCAGCCCCTATATTGTTTGAAGGCTTACACACCACTTTTCCTTTAATTAAAAATAGTTTTAACGATCGAAAAATATTAGTAAGAACTCATAATATAGAGCACAATTATTATTCGGGATTGGCAAAAAGCGAGTCAAATATTCGAAAAAAAACATTCTATTTCATTGAACATCTCAAACTTAAAAATTTTCAAAAAATCTTACATAAAGCTGACTTTATTTTAAGCATCTCGAAATTTGAACATGCCTATTTTAAAAAGAAATTTGGCGAAAAAGTTTGCTATATTCCTGTTTTTCACCCGAATACTTCCGTAAAGAACTTATCAAAAAAAGGTTATTTTGCTATGTATCATGGTGATTTAAGCATTTCAGATAATTTAAAGGCTGCTCAATATTTAATTGATATTTTTAAGAAAATTGATTATCCACTGGTTATTGCAGGTAATCTTGGCGATTCCAACCTAAAGTCAAAAAACAAAGAAGTTACGAATTTAACTTTTGTTGCTTTAGATAACCAAGAGCAGATAGCTGATTTGTTTAAACGAACGCACATCAATGTGTTGCCAACTTTTCAAAATACAGGTATCAAACTTAAATTAGTAAATGCCTTATTTCAAAGTCGATTTTGTGTTGTCTCTCCAAAAATGATAGAAAATACCGGTTTAGAAAATTTAGTTTCTATAGGTCTCAACGAAAAATCATTTCAACGGGAAATCATTAATTTAATTGATGCTGAATTTTCAGAAGAGGATACTCTTCGAAGACAAATCTCATTGAAAGAATTTGATTGCAAGACAAATGCACATAAGATTTTAGAACTTTTAAAAACTTAAAAAGCAAAATTAAACCACTTCAAAAACTTTGCTTCCTTCACATTTTAAAGTTTTATGAGGAAATTTTAAAATCAGGGCATAATCATGGGTTGCCATTAAAATGGTGATGCCACTTTTATTAATATCTTCTAAAACATTCATGATTTCGACCGAAGTTTTCGGGTCTAAATTTCCGGTTGGTTCATCGGCTAAAATCATTTCCGGATTGTTCAAAAGGGCTCTTGCAATTGCAACGCGCTGCTGTTCACCACCAGAAAGCTGAAAAGGCATTTTAAAGCCTTTGCTTTTCATATCTACTTTCTCTAAAACATCATTGATTTTTGTATCCATTTCTATTTTATTTTTCCAGCCTGTAGCTTTCAAAACAAATAGTAAATTATTATAAACTGTGCGGTCGTTCAACAATTTAAAATCTTGAAAAACAATGCCTATTTTTCTTCGTAAGAAAGGAATTTCTTTCTCTTTCAGTTTTATCAAATCAAAATCAACAATCGATCCGGTGCCAACCGTTAAAGGTAAATCGCCGTAAAGAGTTTTCATCAAACTACTTTTTCCACTTCCGGTTTTACCGATAATATAATTAAAATCTCCTTTTTTTATATCCAAATTTACATTGGATAGAATTAAATTTTCACGTTGAAAAATGGAAGCATCGACTAACTGAAGCATGTTCTGAATAGATAAAAAATTAAGTGCTACAAACTTACTGTTTAAATTTCAAATAATAAAGTTCACTATATTTGAAAATTATTATTAATCATAAAAATTTTAAATTCAATCCATGAATTATCTCAAAAACAGTACGTTTTTATTGCTTGCATTTTCATTATTTTCATGCACCAAAGAAAAAGTTCCTCAAGCTTTAGAAACAGGAACTTGGCGAGGTGAACTTACGGCACAAAATAATCAGATTCCGTTTAATTTTGAGGTATTAAAAACGAATGATTCCTTACGTATAAATTTGATTAATGGAGATGAAACAATAGAAATCGATGATGTCATAGTAAATAATGATTCCGTATATTTTGATCTACATATTTTTGATATCTCGATAAAAGCCAAAATTGAAAACGCTCAATTAAACGGAACTTACACAAAGAACTACGCCGAAAACTATACCCTGCCTTTTAAAGCGACCTATGGAAAATATGGGAGATTTGACCACAAAAACAGCTCCAATATTTTTGATGGCACCTGGGAAACTAAATTTTTTGAAGAAGATGGAAGTCAAACCGACGCTATAGGAATTTTTAAAACAGAAAAAAACAGTTTAAAAGGAACTTTTTTAACCAAAACCGGTGATTATCGCTTCTTAGATGGATATACCAAAAAAGATACCATGTATTTGTACAGTTTTGACGGAAATCACATCTATAAGTTTCGTGCTTTTAAAGAAAATGATAGCATATTAAAAGGTGAATTTTGGTCAGGAAAAACGGGTTATTATACTTTTACCTCCAAACGAAATGAGAATGCAAAACTACCGGATGCAAATAGCCTAACCTACCTGAAGGATGGTTATGATAAAATTGAATTTACTTTTCCAGGTCTGGATGGAAAACCCGTTTCACTCAGCGATGAAAAATACCAAAACAAAGTTATAATTCTGCAAATTTTGGGCACTTGGTGTCCGAATTGCATGGACGAAACAAAATTCTATGTTCCTTGGTATGATAAAAACAAAGAGAAAGGTGTTGAAATTATTGGATTAGCTTATGAAAATAAGAAAAACGGAAAGGCCGATTTCGAATACGCCAGCGACAGAGTAAAAAAAATGAAAGAAAAACTAAACGTGAATTACGATATCGTAATTGCTGGCACTTCCAGTTCTAAAGCCGCCTCAGAATCTTTACCTATGTTGAATAAAGTAATGTCGTTTCCTACTTCTATCATTATAGACAAAAAAGGCCAAGTTCGTAGAATTCATACTGGATTTTCCGGACCGGCGACGGGAATTTATTACGAAGAATTTGTAACTGATTTTAATAGTTTTATGAATGAATTGTTGAATGAATAGCAATAAAATCGGTTTTCAAATGAACTTTTCAACAATACGCACAACTAATGAACAATTTAACAATATTATAGTACTCTTGCGTTAGTATAATCACAAGCTTATTGCTATTTTTGATTTTTTAAAAGGCTATATTTTTAATGAAGATACATACATTTTTATTTTCGGTTTTGGTTTTGGTTTTTTGTTCGGTTTCCGCCCAAAAATCAGCAATTTACACCAACGATTTAGTGGATTATAATCATGCCGTCGACCTCTACCAAAGCAAAGATTATGTAGCCGCACAAATCTATTTTAAAAAAATAAAAAATCAATTTGACGATTCTTCCGAACTAAAAGCACGTTGTAATTATTACGAAGCTTTTTGCGCTATCCGTTTAGGTCAGCAAGATGCGGATGAATTGATGAAAGATTTTTTTGAAAAATATCCTACTTCCACAAAGAGAAATGATGCTTATTTAGAAGTTGGTGATTATTATTTTGAGCAAGGTAAATATGCCTATGCTTTGAAATGGTTTCAACGTGTAAACGACTCTAATTTAAGTTCTTACAATAAAGAAGATTTTGCTTTTAAAAATGCTTATGCCCTTTTTGCTGTTGGTAGTTATGCCAAATCAAAAAACTATTTTTCGAGTTTATTGAACTCTGAAAAATATGGCGCTCAAGCTAAATATTATTATGGTTATATGGCATATAGCAATAATGAATATGAAGATGCCGACAAATATTTAAGTCAAGTATCTAATGAAAAAGCCTTTGATGATGAAATACCATACTATTTGACGAATATTAAATTTAAAACAGGAAAATTTCAAGAAGCTATCGATTCCGGAATTCCGATTTTAAAGAAATCGAATGGTATTCAAAAATCAGAACTTTCAAAAATTATTGGCGAAAGCTATTTTAATTTAGGCGATTACCAAAACGCAGTCGACTATTTATTGGCTTATGAAGGTAAAAAAGGAAAATTTGACAATACCGATTATTATCAATTAGGTTATGCGTATTACCAGCAAAAAGACTATCAAAATGCTCTCTTTTATTTTACAAAAATTATTGATGGAAATAATGCTGTTTCTCAAAACGCCTATTACCATTTAGGTATTTGCTATCTCAAAGAAGAAAAAAAGCAAGAAGCTTTAAATGCTTTTCGAAATGCTAAGCAAATGGACTTCAATGCTGCTATTAAAAAGGATGCATTTTTGAACTATGCCAAATTGAGTTACGATATCGGTAATCCGTATAATAGTTCGGCTGAAGTGATTCAAGAATATCTTGCAGCTTATCCTGATACTGCTGAAAATAGTGAAATTAATGAACTCTTGATCAGTGCTTTTATCACCTCTGACAATTACGAAGGAGCACTGAAATATTTAAGTGAAAACAAAGATTCTAAAAATAGTGAAACCTATCAAAAAGTAGCGTATTTATATGGTATTCAATTATTTAAAAAAGAAAATTATAAAACTGCTATTACAAATTTTGATCTTTCTTTAAATACCACTCCTAACCTAAAATACAAAGCAAAAGCAACTTTTTGGAAAGCAGAATCTAATTATAGAATTGATAATTTTACAGAGGCCGAAAAAGGTTTTCAAAACTTTATTAATCAACCAGAAGCGAAAGAAACCGAAGAAAATGCTTTTGTAAATTACAATCTAGCATACACATATTTTAAACTAAAAGATTACAGCAAATCGGGTGGTTATTTTAACGAACATTTAGTTACAAATCCAACAAATGAAAAACAATTGGTAGATAGTTATGTACGTTTGGGTGATTGCTATTTTGCTCTAAGTAATTATTTCAAAGCAATTGTACCCTATCAAAAAGTGGTTGATTTAAATGTTACCGACATCGATTATGCCCAGCTACAATTAGCAATGTGTTACGGATTTTCATCAGAAATTGATAAAAAAATTGTCGCTTTACAAGAATTCACAACCTATAATTTAAAATCTCCTTTACGGGATGATGCCTTTTATGAGTTAGGAAATTCTTATGTTCGAAAAAATCAAAACGATAAAGCTCTTGAAGCTTATGATGAGGTTATTACCAATTATAAAATGAGTTCTTTCGTGCCTAAATCTTTGCTAAAACAAGGTTTGGTATATTACAATTCTGACCAAAATGAAAAGGCTTTAAACAAATACAAAACCGTTGTTCAAAATTATCCGGGTACCACTGAAGCTAAAGAAGCCATTACCAATGCCAAACAAATTTATATTGATTTAGGTCGTGTAGATGAATATGAAAAATTGGTGAAGAATTCTGATTTCATTAATATTACTGATCAAGAAGTAGACAATACCATGTACGCCTCTGCAGAAAAATTTTACCTCACAAACCAAACGAAGAAGGCTATTGAAGGCTTTGAAAAATACCTCAAAAGATTCCCGAAAGGAGAAAATG
>CBDTUD010000019.1:0-41251 GCA_965363545.1 uncultured Flavobacteriaceae bacterium
TTATATGATTTAGCCCTTTCGGGAGTTTTACGGTTAACTTCCATTCAAAAATTGGTAATCGATGAAGTAGATGAAATGTTATTCGTTGGTTTTCGAGCGCAATTGATTAATATTTTGGATATTCTTCCGCAAAAGCGACAAAATATTCTATTTTCTGCTACACTTACCGAGGAAGTGGACGCAATAATTAAAGACTTTTTTAAGAGTCCTAAAAAAATAGAAATTGTTCCGGTGGGAACTCCTTTAGAAAAAATCGTTCAAAAAGGATACCCTTTACCTAATTACAACACTAAAGTTAATTTCTTAAAAAGCTTATTGCATAAAAAAGATTTTAAAAAAGTATTGGTTTTTGTAAAAAATAAAAGAATTGCCGATAGACTTTTTGAAAACTTACAAGAAGATTTTGCAGAAGAAGTTAATGTAATTCACTCGAATAAATCACAAAATTTTCGATTTAATTCTATCGATCAATTTCAAGACGGAACACATCGAATTTTAATTGCTACCGATATTGTTTCTCGGGGTATGGATATTCAAGGAATTTCACATGTCATTAATTTTGACACTCCTGATGTACCCGAACAATATATTCACAGAATCGGACGAACAGGTAGAGCAAAAAAGAAAGGAAATTCTATCATATTTTTTACGAAAAGTGAGGAAGAATCTATTTTAGAAATTGAAATATTGATGCTAACTGAAATTCCACAATTTTCTTTACCAAAAAGCATTAAAATTTCAAAAGTTTTAATGCCAGAAGAGCAAGATAGAATAGTAGAAAAAGAAATTGTCAAAAAACTCTCAGCAGAATTCATTCCAGGAGCATCTTATCATGAGAAAAGTGAGAAAAATAAAAAAGTGAATTTAGGCGGGAAATATAAACGCGAAATAAAGAAAAAATACAAAAAACCAAAAACTCGTCCGCCAAAACAAAAAGGTAAAAAATAGCTAATTTCTTTACTTTTTTAATCAACTCATCTTTTAGACTTGCACTATTTTTAAGCATGAAACACCTTATATTCTTAATTTTACTATGTATAAATCTGAGCTTTGTGAAAGCACAAGTTCTTAATGTTGAAAATTTGCGCAGTGAAAAAGACAGTACCGGTTTTTCAGGTTCTATAGCGCTAAATATCGACCTTATTAAAAATACCAAAAATATTTTCTCATTCGGTAACACCAATTATATTCAATACAAAAAGGATAGGCATTTACTATTTTTCATAAGTGATATTGCATTTAAAAAAGTAGATGACGACGCTATTGTAGACCGCGGGTCATACCATTTGCGCTATAATTATAAATGGAACGAATGGCTAACTTTTGAGGCTTTCGGTCAATCTTACAACAATTCCATTTCAAAAATTGATAAACGGCAATTAATCGGAGCCGGGCCTCGTTTTAAACTCTTAGAAAAAGAAACATATAAAATGATTTTAGGTACGATTTTCATGTATGAATATGAAAAGGAAAATAATGATGTACCAATCCATCATAATGATTACAGATTGAGTACTTATTTTACGTTTACTTATTTTCCAACAGACAATTTAACTTTCAAATCTACTACTTTTTTTCAGCCTCGCCTTGATCAATTTAATGATTACAGAATAAATAGTTATAATTCTCTTACAGTAAAATTAATTGAAAAATTAGCCTTGAGTATTACCTATGTTTTGAGTTACGATACCTACCCTGCATTGACAATACCCAATACACAATATGAATTATTAAATGGAATTGTTTACACTTTCGATTAGTTACAATGAACGCCTTATTTTGTCCAAAAATCTATATAACAGTAAGATAGCTAAACAAAGTTCGAAACATCGATTTTCAGAAGCCGAAAAAATTCAAAAAAAAATCAATTTTATTCTGTAAAACGGCAATATCAAAGAAGAAACTGCGTTGTATTATCTCATTAGTTTTTATAAACAAAAAACTAGGGAAAATTGTTATTGTTAAAGAAGGAAAACTCTCTATGAAAATAGAGAGTTTTTTCTTTTAGGCTTCATTTTAAACCCTTTTTTGTTTGAAATTATCCCTATGTAGCTTGCCACTATCTTTCGCCGATATTTTTTTGCTCCAACCATTCTTTTTCCAGTTTTTCAGATAAACGTTGTGGTATAATTGGAACTAAAATAGTTTGATGGGATTTTCTTTTTGTAAATGGATATATTTCTAAACTATCTTTCAAGTTTTCATTAGCATATACATGTTTGTTTATACCGGTTAAAATCAATTCCTTTCGAAGAAATTGCTCTTCTTCTTTTTGAGCATTTTCTTTAATTTTTCTTTGAATAGTTCCTTCAAAAAGTTGGTTTACAAATCCACCATTTTTCTCAATATCTTTAAAAAGTTCTAAGGCTTTGGTTGCAATATCATGGGTCAATTCCTCCACGAAATAACTACCATCTGTCGGGTTCGAATTATCAATTTGACATTCTTCTTGCAACAGTAAAAGTTGATTTCTCGCAATTCTTTCTCCAAACTCATTTTTTTTATGAAATAACGCGTCAAAAGCCAGATTACTAATCGTATTTGCACCGCCCAAAATAGCACTCATACATTCTGTCGTTGTTCGCAGCATATTGATTTGATTTGCATAAATTGTTTTATTACGAAGAGAAGGTTGCGCGAATATTTTGGCTTCGGCTTCGATATCGTATTTTTTAGCGATTTTCAAAAATAAATACCTAAACGCTCTTAATTTGGCGATTTCAAAAAAATAATTACCACCAATAGAAAAATTGAACTGCATATGTTGCACCAAAAATTCAAATTGCTTTTTTTCTAGCTTATTTTGAACAACCTGTTTCGAAAAAAAGTACATATATTCATTTGCATGAGCCAAAGCATAAGCAACTTGCTGTACTGTATTTGCTCCAGCATTTTGATATAAAGAAACATCAATACCCAAAAGGGAAACAGAATTCTTTGTAAATTTCGACAGTGAATTTAAAATATCATGATCTTTGTGGTTATCATAAAACCAGTTTCCCGATTTTATTAAATTTCCAATAATATCTACATTTAAAAAAACTTTTTCGTTTTTTACAAATTCTATTAATTCCTTTAAAAAAGACTCTTCAAAAAACCGAAAATCAAAATGAACTGTAGTCGAATTGGTAAAAATATCCTGTAATACTATTTTAAAATCAAACGGCTTATTTGCGACGAATTGGATAGACGTTGCACCACTTTTCAAAGCCTTTTTAGCCAAAAAATTCGACTTGCTTTCATCCTGCACAAATATGCTTTGGCAAATAGAAAAGTTTGTTGTACTTGCATCAAGTTCTAATTTCTTAAACTCATCTTGATGATAAAAGGGCTTAATAGTAATGCCTTCATTAGTAGTTTTTAACAAGGTTTTATTATAATCTAAACCCTGTAATTCCATTTGAATGGTTTGTTTCCATTGTTTCGAAGAAACCGGTCGAAAATCATCAAATAAGTATTCACCCATGATTATTTTTTTACCGTATCATATTCAATAATAAAAATATCCTCATCTTTTCGCTTCATATTATATTGCTCTCTTGCATATTTCTCTAAAGAATCTGGATTATTCAAGTTGTTTATAATTTTACTATCGGCATCGATCTCCTTTTTATAGTATTCATTGGCATTTTCAAGCTTTTCAATTTCTTTATTCAATTCACGATGATTGACATATGAATTTTCATCAAAAAATAACATCCAAACAATAAAAAACACCAAAATAAGGACATATTTATTGCTGAAAAATTTGAAAAATTTGTTCTTTTTAAGTTGACTAAATGTCATTTTTTAGTTTTTCGTTGATCACAGTTCGAACCACTTCTATTGCAACCGTATTATATTTATCATTAGGAATAATAATATCGGCAAAATTTTTCGTAGGCTCAATAAATTGCACATGCATTGGTTTCAACGTTTCTTGATAACGCTGTAGCACCTCGCTCAAATCTCTACCTCTTTCCGAAATATCTCGGCGCATTCTTCGAATCAATCGCTCATCAGAATCGGCATGTACATATATTTTAATATCGATTAAATCTCGGATTTCTTTACTTGTAAAAATTAAAATTCCCTCAACAATAACCACTTTTCTCGGTAATGTGATAATAGTTTCTTCCGATCGGTTATGAGTCTTAAACGAATATATCGGTTGTTCAATCGCTTTCCCACTTTTTAAACTCTTTAAATGTTCAATTAACAAGTCAAAATCAATTGCTCTTGGGTGGTCGAAATTTATTTTACACCGCTCTTCATAAGTCAAATGATCATTTTTACTATAGTAGGAGTCTTGAGAAATGACTGTTACTTCTGCAGTGGGTAACTCATTGATTATTTGATTTACAACAGTCGTTTTACCACTTCCTGTTCCTCCTGCAATTCCGATTATTAGCATGTGGATTGTTTTAGAATTCTTTAAAAATAGACTATAAAATCTATACGCATCAAAACTATAAAAAAAATCGACTGAAAAATAGCTCAAATTGATTAATTTCACAAAATATAAACTTTCAAACCCCTCTAATGCAAAATATTTTTTTGAATATTAAAGATTATATTTTTGGTGGTATTAATGCCGGGATTGTTGCTTTACCTTTAGTTTTGGCCTCCACTGTACCAGAAATAGCAACTTATGCTATAGTTCGATTGGAAAAATGGCTATATATGGATCAATTTGGATAATATGGCAGAGAGGATGTTCTATTGGGATTAGAAAGAAAAATACATTCATGTACTGCTCGTTGGCATACAAACTCAGCCATTCTATTTGCTAGGTTCACTTGACATAATTTCTGATTTAGTTTCTAAAGAACCTCTTTTTGAATCTTTTAAATTTTGTGTCAATTGGCTAATTGAAAATGATATAACAAAATAATACAAATAAAACTCACTTTAAAATAGGTGTCATGGAAAACAACTTTTACGAATCGCTTTTTATAAAGAACAAAGAATGGATAAAAAAGGAACTAAATGAAGATCCTGATTATTTCAACAAATTGGCAGCCGGACAAAAACCTCCACTATTATGGATTGGATGCGCAGATTCCCGAGTTCCAGCAAACGAAATTATCGGAGCAAAACCAGGAGAAGTATTCGTACATCGAAACATCGCCAATATGGTAGTTCATTCCGATATGAATATGCTTTCTGTTTTAGATTATGCTGTAAATGTTCTCGAGGTGAAACATATTATTGTTTGTGGTCATTACGATTGTGGTGGTGTAAAAGCTGCTTTAACCAATAAATCGTATGGCTTAATTGATAACTGGATTCGTCATATTAAAGATGTGTATCGTTTTCATCAGGAAGAATTAGATGGCTTAACTGATGAAACTGAAAAATTAAATCGTTATGTAGAGTTAAACGTAATCGAACAGGTTTTCGATTTAGCAAAAACTAGCATCGTTCAAAATGCATGGCAAAAAAATCAAGAGGTAAGCATTCATGGTTGGGTGTATAAATTGAATGACGGAATAATTAAAGATCTCAATGTGAACTTCAAAAATAATTCTGAATTAAATCTAGTTTATCAACTTAAAGTATAAATTTTTAAAAGCAATTGTTTTTTATCATTTTATGAACCATTTTGCTCTCTTATTGAATGATTAGGTGTCACATTTAGGCTAATTTTACTATTGAAAAAAAGTAATTTCTTCTGTTGAAGTAGTACTATTTTTAATAGGAAAGTTATTTTATTGCATAAAAAATATATCGAAATGAAAACATTTATAAACGAAGATTTTTTACTCCATTCAGAAATGGCAAAAAGTCTTTTTCATAATTACGCAAAAGACTTACCAATCATCGATTATCACAATCATTTACCTCCAAATGAAATTGCCCTAAACAGACATTTTGATAATCCAACGCAGGTTTGGTTGGCGGGAGATCATTATAAATGGAGGGCACAAAGAGCTTTAGGAATCGATGAAAAATTCATTACCGGAAACGCATCCGATAAGGAAAAATTTATGAAATGGGCAGAAGTTGTTCCATCTACTATGAGGAATCCATTATATCATTGGACTCATTTAGAATTGCTTCGTTACTTTAAAATTGATGATTTACTCACCGAAAAAAACGGAGAAGAAATCTATACTAAAACAACAGATTTATTGCGACAATCATCGCATTCTACCGTTGGATTGTTACAACAACAAAAAGTAGAATCGCTTTGTACAACAGATGATCCAACCGATAATTTAGAACATCATAAAAACATTCGAAAACAGAATATTGGTATCAAAGTACTTCCAACATTTCGACCTGATAAGTTTTTTGCAGTAGAAGATATTCCTAGCTATTTAGTACACTTAGAAAAATTAGAATCGGTTGCCAATATTAAAATTGATACTTATAGTGATTTATTGACTGCTTTAGAAAATAGAATAAACTATTTCGATGAAAATGGCTGTCGTTTATCTGATCATGGTTTAGAGCAATTACCACACGTTTTACATGGAACTTTCGATATAGAATCTCTCTTTAAAAAAATAAAAAACAGAAGCCAACTTTCTGTGCATGAAGTTGCTTATTTCAAATCACGAACTTTGCTTTTTTTAGGAAAATGTTACCATAAAAAAAGTTGGGTGCAGCAATTACATTTAGGTCCACTTCGCAATAATAATAAACGATTATTGAAAGAATTAGGACCAGATACCGGTTTTGATTCGATGGGCGATTTATCTCAAGCAGCAGGATTGAGTGGTTTTTTAAATGAGTTAGACGAAACCAATCAGCTTACCAAAACCATTGTTTATAATTTAAATCCGGCAGATAATGAAGTATTTGCAACTATGGTAGGTAATTTTAATGATGGCACGATTAAAGGAAAAGTGCAATACGGTTCTGCTTGGTGGTTTTTAGATCAAAAAGATGGTATGGAAAAACAACTCAATACCTTATCTAATTTAGGCGTTCTTAGCACTTTTGTTGGAATGCTAACCGACTCAAGAAGCTTTTTATCTTTTCCAAGACATGAATATTTCAGGCGAATTTTATGTAACCTTATCGGAAAAGATGTTGCCAATGACGAACTGCCAAATGACGAAAAATGGTTAGGGAAAATTGTAAGTGATATTTGTTATTATAATGCCAAAAATTATTTTAACTTTAAGTGAAGTAACTTGGTATGTTACAAATCAAAGATTTCGTTCTGCATGCAGAACGAAATCTTCTCATTTAATTGACTCAAAATAAAATTTTTATATTTTTTACTTACCAAATTTGCAGGAGTGATTCGCAAAAAAAATATTTTTTTACTAATTTTATTGCTCAGTAACAGGTTTTAAATTTTCATCTAAAGGAGTCATTTTTGGCATCAATAAGTGCACAAATCCTAAAATAATAAGATAACAAGAACCTGCAATTAAAAAGGCCCAAAAATAACCACTATTTCCTGCCGCGTCTAGTACTGAACCGAGAGCAGCATCTGCCACAATACCTGCAACTGCTCCAATCATTCCTCCTATTCCTACAACCGAAGCAGTAGCTTTTTTCGGAAATACATCAGAAACTAACGTAAATATATTTGCCGACCATGCTTGATGACCCGCTGCTGCAATACCTATTAAGATAATTGCTACCCACTTATTATCTGTTACGGCTACATAACTTACCGGAAGAATAATTAATGCACAGATAAGAAGCGTAATCTTTCTAGCTTTATTCACTGTCCATCCTTTTCTCATCAAAGCGCCTGATAAATATCCACCAAAAATACTTCCGGCATCAGCCAAAATATAAATAACAAAAAATGGAAGTGCTATATTTTTAATATTCACATCAAAGGTTGTTGCTAAAAATTTGGCTCCCCAGAATAGGTAAAACCACCAAACCGCATCAGTTACTTTTGCCAAAGCAAAGGCCCAAGTTTGACGCTTGTCTAAAACACTTTTCCAAGGTAACTTCTCTTCATTTTCAACCACAGAGTCACTTTGAATATATGCCAATTCTTCTTTGGATACTTTTGGATGAACTTCCGGTTTTTTATACATGCGTAACCATAAAAACACCCAAAAAGCACTAAGAGCACCTGTGATTAAAAAAGGAATTTGCCAATTTTTACCATTTTCATGAACAATCCATCCTACTACAAAAGGAGCGGCAATTGCACCAATACTGGTGGCTGCATTGAATAAACCTGTTGCAAAAGCACGATCTTTTTTTGGAAACCATTCTGCTGTTGTTTTAATGGCTGCCGGAAAATTACCAGCCTCTCCAAATCCCAATCCAAAACGAGCTGCAGCAAATCCGATTACACTAAATCCTGGACGAACCAAGGCATGCAGCATTCCGAAGATACTCCAAATTGCAATAGATAAGGTATATCCTTTTTTCGTACCCAATCGGTCTATTAAACCACCCATATATAGCAAGCCTAGAGCGTATGCAATTTTAAAAGAAATCATTATGGTGGCATAATCACTATTGGTCCAGCCAAACAATTTTTCTAAAGTAGGCGCCATAACTCCAATGATACTCCTATCAAAATAGTTAATGGTTGTCGCAAACATTAAAAGCGCCAAGATTCTATAGCGGTAAGTCCCTATTTTCTGTTTTGGTTTGTTCATTTTTTTAACTCCTTTTATTTTAATTCAATGGTTAATGGATTGTTTATTTTTTTTGAAAAATCGCTTAAATATTTCTCCCAAGCATCTCTTGTTTCAAATTGTGCACTTTTTTTCCATCCGAATCCTGCATAATAAATAGTTTTACCATTCGTAACTTTTAAATGTGCAAACAAATTACTTTCGTCTTTTTTTTGCGTTAGATAATGTTCAACCCCAACCATTTCATTTTCTGAAGCGACTATTGCAGTTCCTAATTCAGAATCTTCATGGGGTTCCCAATAGCTTACCCAACCTTCTTTTAAATTAGTTTCAACAATTCCATCTTGCTCGTGTAATGTTAATCCAGCCGAAATAGTATCAGCTCCTTTCAAAATAATTACAAACTTAGAAAGATTGCTACCGTAATCTAATGAAACATGTTTTTCTTCTTTAATTTCATTTCCTGCAGCATCCCAATCGGCATAAGTCAAAACAAAACTTGTTCTAATAGGTCCCGTAGTGATTGTTTTCCAAGAAGTAAAATTTTTAGAAAAATAATACGTATTATCTACTTTTTTAGCAATTCCGCCCACTCCTCTACTTGAGCCAACATGAAAATTATCTAACCCTTCGCCCGTATCTTCATGATATGTACCTTTGCCACTGGTCATTTTTTCGTACCATCTGTTAATAATAGGGTAATCTACTCGTTTTAACCATGCATCTATTCCACTCGATAAAGTACCTCCTTTGATATTTTCCTCTATCATTTTTTGAGCAGTCGGACCATAAGTTCTAAAAGCTACTCGATTGTTTTCCCAAGCATAATCATCGGTTCTTTCGGGCACAAATCTTGAATAACAATGATCAATACTATCATTAATATGTTCTGAATTCAAAACGATTTCATATTCTTTTTCTCCTAAAGTTTTTACTTTGGCTTGAAATAACAAAACATCTGCTTTACCATCATCATCTTCATCTACCGTTTGCGTTGTTAGGAAGGTTTTGGTTTCGATGTCTCGGATAGAAATCTGCTCTAAAGAAACTTCCTCTGCTAATTGTAAGAATTGCTTTGTAAGTTCCACAGTTTCCAATTCTCGATCTAACATCAAAGTATTTTTTATGATAATTACCTTATTCGATTCCGCTTTAGGCGAACAAGAAAAAAAAGCTGTGACAAGGATTATTGTAACAATATAAAATTGGTTTCGCATAATTTTAGGTTTAATTTTCGTTTGATGGCTTACCGATAGTGGCTAAAATTCCTCCGTCAACATATAAAATATGTCCGTTTACAAAATCACTTGCCTTCGAAGCTAAAAAGATTGCTGCTCCTTGTAAATCTTCCGGATCTCCCCAACGTGCCGCTGGTGTTCTGCTAATAATAAATTCGTTAAACGGATGACCATCAACACGAATAGGTTTTGTTTGGCTGGTTGCAAAATATCCAGGGCCGATACCATTGACTTGTATATTGTGTTTAGCCCATTCTGTTGCCATGTTTTGTGTAAGCATTTTGAGGCCACCTTTAGCAGCGGCATACGCACCTACACTATTTCTACCCAATTCACTCATCATAGAACAAATATTAATTACTTTACCACTCCTTCTCGTCACCATTCCTTTTACAACATGCTTAGATACTATAAACGGACTCACTAAATCTATATCAATTACTTCCTTAAAATCGGCAACTTCCATTTCTAAAAGCGGAATGCGTTTGATAATACCTGCATTGTTAATTAAAATATCGATTGGGCCAATTTCTGTTTCTATTTTTGAAATAGCCTTTATAACTTCCTGTTCATTTGCCACATTAAACTTACACCCAATAGCATTAATCCCCTCCTTTTTATACTCTGCAACTGCAGCGTCAATTTTATGTTGTGATGAATTTCCATTGACAATAATGGTTGCTCCTGCCTTACCCAAACCCTTTGCCATAGCCATGCCCAGTCCATGAGTGCTTCCCGTAACCAGTGCTATTTTATTACTAATATCAAATAATTTTATCGACATCTTCTTTGCTTTTAACTTTTTGAACTTATTATCTTAACTCCGTTATTTTTGCAACATCCATATCACCATAATCTAGATTTTCACCTGCCATTCCCCAAATAAAGGTATAGTTGGAAGTTCCTGATCCACAGTGAATAGACCATGGTGGTGAAATAACCGCTTGGTGATTTGCCATCCAGATATGTCGTGTTTCTTGCGGTTGTCCCATAAAATGACATACTGCTTGATTTTTAGGAATATCCAAGTAAAAATAAACTTCCATTCTTCGGTCGTGCACATGTGCCGGCATAGTATTCCAAACACTACCAGTTTTTAACTCGGTCATTCCCATTTGTAACTGACATGATGTTACAATTCCTCCAATAATCATTTGATTTACGGTACGATGATTAGCAGTTTCTAAGGAACCTAACTCTATTTTGTTAGCCTCTTGCAGGCTTACTTTTTTAGTAGGATAGTTTTTATGTGCTGGTGCTGAATTGATATAAAATTTTGCTGGATTTTTTGTATCATCACTGCTGAAAATCACTTCTTTATTGCCACTACCAATATACAAGGCATCTTTATGTCCTAATTCATAAGAAGTGCCATCGACACGAACAAAACCTTTTGCTCCAACATTGATAATACCGATTTCCCGTCTTTCTAAAAAATATTTCGCTTTTAGCGGATCAATAGTTTCTAACGTTAACGGCTTTAAAGGCACTGCTGAACCAGCAATATATCGGTCGTAATGGGAATAGGTCAAATTAATTTTACCTTCTTCCATTAAGTTGTCAATTAAGAACTCATCTCTTAATTGGTCAGTATCGTATTGTTTTACAGCTTTTGGACCAGATGCGTATCTGCTTTCGTAACTTGTTGCCATTTTTTTTTATATTTTATTAAATTTTACTTTTACTCTTTTATTATAACACCCTCTTTTAAGAAATTTAAAATATTATATAGTTACTTTTTTTTTAATAACTTCTCCTTAAATAAAAGATTATTGACTTCTTCTTATTCCTAATTCCAAACCTCTCAATTCGGCAAGACCTCTTAACCTTCCAATTCCGGAATAACCTGGATTTGTTTTTTTACGCAAATCATCTAGCATTTTATGGCCGTGATCTGGTCGCATCGGCATTCTAAAATCTTTTCTTCCGGATTCTCGTCTTTTATCTTGTTCTTTAATCAAAGCTTTCATCACACCAAACATGTCTACATCGCCTTCCAAATGATTTGCTTCATGAAAATTACCCAAAGCATCACGTTGTGTGCTTCTTAAATGGATAAAATGAATTCTGTTTCCCAAACGCTCCACCATTCCTGGTAAATCATTATCTGCTCTAACACCAAAAGATCCTGTGCAAAAAGTCAATCCATTATTCGGACTATCAACAGCTTTGTATAAATCAGCAATATCTTGCTCTGTACTTACAACTCTTGGTAATCCCAAAATTGGATACGGAGGATCATCAGGATGAATACACATTAAAACTCCCGCTTTTTCAGCAGAAGGAATAATTTGTTCTAAAAATGAAAATAAATTTGATTTCAACTCTTTTGTACCTACCATATTATAGGTCGCTAAAATCGCATTAAATTCTTCCAAAGTATATCCTTCTTCCGCTCCTGGCAAACCGGCAATAATATTTTTTACCAAAATTTCTTTATCTTCTTTGGTCATCTTTTCTAGCATGGCTTTGGCAGCTATTAATTGCACATCCGTATAGGTATCTTTGGCTCCTGGTCGTTGCAATAAAAACACTTCAAATACTGTAAATGCAGTTGCATCAAAACGCAAAGCTCTCGAGCCATCTTCAACTTCATAATCTAAATTGGTACGTGTCCAATCTAAAACTGGCATAAAATTATAGCAAACCGTATCAATACCACATGCTCCTAAATTCAAAAGCGTTTGTTTGTAATTATCAATATAGGTTTGGTATTTACCAGATTTTGTTTTTATATTTTCATGGATGGGAACACTCTCGACCACAGACCAAGTCAATCCGACTTGCTCGATAATTTCTTTTCTTTTTTTAATTTCTTCCACCGGCCAAACTTGTCCGTTTGGAATATGATGCAATGCTGAAACAATTCCAGTTGCACCGGCTTGTTTTATATCCATTAACGAGACTGGGTCATTCGGACCATACCATCTCCATGTTTTTTCAAGACTTAAACTCATATTCTATTTGTCTGTTTTATTTGCTGTTAAACTCCGCTAAAAGCGCTAAATCCACCATCAATTGGCACTACAACACCTGTAACAAAAGAAGATTTATCATCACACAACCAAAGAGTTGTACTAATTAAATCTTCAGGCTCACCAAATCTTCCCATAGGAGTTTGACTAATAATAGTATTTCCTCTGGGTGTTAAATCACCACTGCTCGTGGTTAATAAGGTTCGATTTTGATCGGTTAGAAAAAAGCCCGGTGCTAAAGCATTTACGCGAATTCCAACTTTAGAAAAATGTACCGCTAACCATTGTGTAAAATTAGAAACAGCTGCTTTTGCGCCGCTATATGCAGGAATTTTAGTTAATGGTGTAAAGGCATTCATCGAAGATATGTTTAGAATGCTACATCCTTTTTTACCAACCATATCTCTTGCAAAAACTTGGGTAGGCAATAATGTACCTATAAAGTTTAAATTGAAAACAAACTCTATTCCTTTAGGATCCAAATCAAAAAAAGTTTTAAAATCCGGATTGGTATTCTTCATATCTTCTTCTAAAAGATTTGGGTTTGAGGTCGTTCCTAAAGGATGATTCCCTCCAGCTCCATTGATTAAAATATCACAAGACCCTAATTTTTCGCGAATCTCTTTTTTTGCTGCTTCTAAAGAATCTTTCTCCAAAACATTTGCTGCAACCCCTATGGCGTTTCCACCATCTTTATTGATTTCATCGGCTACTTTATCGGCAGCTTCTTTTCTTAAATCTAAAACAGCGATTTTATGCCCTTCTTTTGCCAATGCCTTTGCCAAAGTACTGCATAAAACTCCGCCTGCTCCAGTCAAAACTACTACTTTACTCATTCTACTATTTTTTTTGTTTTTATAATACTATTTTATGCTCTCTAATAAACTAAACTTTAAGTAAATTCTTTCCGTCCTATGCTGACCTATTCAAACATCCTTTATTTCTAATTAATTTTCAGAAATAATTTCCTCATTCAAGAAAAAAAACTCTCTAGAAAAATAGAATTTTGAAACAGTTATTTTAAATCTTTGTTAAAATTATAACAAAGATTTAATAATTTAGAGTAATTCAAGTTGAATTTTACCTTTCTGTACAATAACACCCCTGCTTTTGCACGCTGTCAAACCTTAAACTTTCTATATTTACTTTTTTGATTTAAAATTATACTAATTTATGTTTTTAAAATTTAAAAAGACCAACTGCAAGCATAATTATCGCAATGTTTTCATTTTATCAAATTAGAATTTTTGCACAAAATACACCTAAAATAATCTTCAATAAAAAAATTATATCTGAGAATTATTTACCCGATTTCAGCTATGTTGGATACCATAATGGAGAAAAAAAATTCCTATAAACATTTCCAAAATTATATTGGCTTCAGATTATGGCGTCATTGTTAATGGTGGTTTAAACAATTCTAAAGCTCCGCTAAAAGCAATTGAAGTCATTCGAAATATGCCGATACGTTTTCCTGTCTTATGGGTTTAATAATTCTAAAGCAATTTATACAACCTTTTAACTTCTCTAAAAACAGCCCTTTTACTGATTTTTATCACTATTATTTCACTTTAAAACTAGTAGATTTGAGTATCAATTTTTTAAAGTAGGATTATTCATGCCAATTACATTTCCTTTAACCGCCGGGATTCTTGCCTCAGTTTTACACGTGATTACCGGTCCTGATCATTTGGCTGCGGTGACACCATTCGCTATTGAATCTAAGAAAAAAGCATGGAAAGTTGGTTTATTTTGGGGAATTGGTCATTTAGGTGGCATGATTTCCATCGGAATTTTATTCGTTGCTTTTAAAGAATTTATTCCTGTTGAAATGATTTCCAATTATAGTGAGCAATTAGTTGGTTTAGTTCTTATTTTTATTGGATTTTGGTCTTTTTATAAAATTTTCAAAGAAAATAAAAAACACAAGCATTTGCATGTTCATAGTAATACAGCTCCTATAATTCATAAACATGTGCATGAGCATATACATGAAGCTACCCATCAACATGAGCATGGTAAACAACCAAAGCAAAGTCATTTTGCTTCTTTTTCTATTGGTTTTTTACATGGCTTAGCCGGAATTGCGCATTTTTTATTATTTCTACCTGTTCTTGGTTTTGAAAAACAAATCGATTCATTTTTATATGTTTTGGGATTTGCTATCGGAATTCCAATTGCCATGGTTAGCTATGCATTTGTTATTGGTAAAATTGCCTCCTTTGCAAAAAATGAACACAATGATGTATTTTTTAAAGGTATTCGGCTAGCAGGTGGATTATTTGCTATTATTATTGGTATTTACTGGTTATTAATTACTTAGCAAATTCTAGGCAATTGTTCTCCGAGTAATGGGGTAACAATTCTCTTTCCTCCAATTGCACTTTGCATTACAACTTTATTTGGGTGTTCTGCCGTAATTTCTCCTATACAAATAGCATTTTTTCCTTTTACATTTGATTGCATAAGGGCTATTACTTCCTTCTCGATGGAAGCATCAATAATTGCCATAAAAACACCTTCATTTGCAACATAAAGCGGATCTAATCCTAAAATCTCACATGCCGCAGCAACCTGCTTTTCTAAGGGAATCTTATTTTCGTGTATCGAAACTCCAAGCTCTATATCGGTTGCAACCTCTGATAAAACACTTGCCACACCTCCTCTAGTTGGATCACGAAATAAATGAATTTTATCACCAAATACATCCAATAAATCTTGGACTAAATAATTGACATTTGTAGTGTCGCTAACAATTTCCGATTCAAATTCTAAACCTTCTCGTTGCGACATAATTGCCATACCGTGTTGCGCGACATATCCACTGATAATGATTTTATCACCAACTACAATGCGATCAGCATCAATTTTTGCTTTCGGATGCACCTCTCCGATTCCGGTTGTGTTGATAAAAAGCTTATCCCCTTTACCTCGTTCAACTACCTTGGTATCTCCGGTAATAATTTGCACACCACTTTCATCAGCAGCAGCTTTAATCGAATTAACAATTGTTAGAAAATCAGCTATTAGGAGACCTTCCTCCACAATAAAAGCAAGAGATAAAAATTTAGGAATCGCACCGCACATTGCAACATCATTTACCGTTCCGTTAACCGCTAATTCGCCAATATTACCTCCTTTAAAGAAGATGGGAGAAACCACAAAACTATCTGTTGAAATGGCAACTGGCCCCTTAAAATTGACTATTGAGCCATCGTGTTTTTGATCGAGATAGATATTACTAAACGTTTTAAAAATAATCTTATCAAGTAATTCTCTAGTCATTAAACCTCCACTACCATGCCCTAAGTTTATAGTTTCATTTGTCAAGTTTTTTATATCCATAGGTGTTTTTTTAACGTACTGATTGAAAATGAAAATAAGCGGCACAAGCACCTTCTGACGAAACCATTGGAGCTCCGAGCGGAAATGCAGGAGTGCAAGTTTTGCCAAATTCGCTACATTGAAATGGCTTTTTAATTCCTTTTAAAATATCACCAGCAATGCATTTTGTATTTTCTGGAACTTTTTTATGTGTCATTCCAAATTTCGATTCTGCATCAAATTCTCGAAATTCCTTACTTAAAATATAACCACTTTTCGGAATAGTTCCGATACCTCTCCATTCTCTATCTCCAACTTCAAAAACGGTATTAATTACTTTTATTGCTGCAAGATTCCCTTCCTCTTTCACCACTCTTGCATACTGATTTTCAACCTCATATATCCCCTTTTCTAATTGTTGCACAGCTAAAAATACGCCTTGCACTAAATCTAAAGGTTCAAATCCGGTTATAACAATAGGTATTTTATACTTTTTTACTAAAGGATAGTACTCTTTATATCCCACAATCGCACAAACATGACCAGCACCTAAAAAAGCATCTATTGCACAAAATTCATCGTTTAGGATAGCTTCCATTGCTGGAGGAACAAGCACATGAGAAACTAAAATTGAATAGTTTTTCAATCCCATTTTTTTTGCATGCAGCACAGATAGTGCATTGGCTGGTGCCGTGGTTTCAAAACCAACTGCAAAAAAAACAACCTCCTTATCTGGATTATTTTTGGCGATTGTTACCGCTTCAATTGGGGAATATAAAATACGTAAATCACCTCCATTTGCTTTCGTTTCCAACAGACTTTTTTTACTTCCAGGAACACGAATCATATCTCCAAAAGAACAAACAATCACACCATTTTCTAATAATTCAATAGCTTTATCGATTAAATCCAAAGGAGTAACGCAAACCGGGCAACCCGGACCGTGAATCATTCGAACTTTTTCCGGTAATAGATCGATCAAACCATTTTTTACAAAACCGTGTGTTTGGCCTCCACAAATCTCCATAATATTCCATGGTTTGGTAATACTATTTTCAATTTTTTGCAAGTAGCTTTTGGTAGCCTCTAAATTTCGATATTCGCTTAAATATTTCATTAAAATCTAGTCTTCTTTACAATGCAAATAATACATAACTTGTCCGAAAGATATATTTTCATCGTTTGGAGCTAAGTTACGATTAAAAAATAATTTAACCTCTTTACCAGCCAGCTCTTTTAGCATATCTACCAGAGTTGCATTTTGAAAAACACCACCACTGCAAGCAATCTTTTTCAAATTTTGAATTTCGGCTATCTCTAAGATAATACAAGCCAGAGTATAGAAAAAATTTGTGATTATGACTTCTTTTTTCATTCCTTTTACAAAGTCAATATATAAACATTTTAAAATACTTTTTGTAGGAATAACTAAATTATCCAAAACATGGACGTAGCATGTGCATGTCGACAAATCATAATCTAAAATCCTATTTTCAAGCAAGATAGCAGCTTCTCCTTCGTAGGAATTTATATCACAAATATCTAATAAGGAAGCTACAGCGTCAAATAACCTTCCAACAGAAGAAGTCTTTAAATTATTTTTTTCTTGAAGCTTTTTATAAATAAGTAAAGTAGATTTATCAAATTTTTCAGCAATTTTCGATTGCATCGATTCATCAGATAAGCTTAATAAAGACAATCTTGGTTCATGCGCCATTTTATCAGAAGCGAGCCAATCGAAATATTCAAAATGAGTATTGCGAGATATCTTTTTAGATGTATAAGTAAAAAATTCTCCACCCCAAATTTGGTTATCATCTCCATAACCAGTTCCATCCCAAATCACACCCAAAATAGCTTCTTCCTCAAATAAATCATGCTCGCCTAATACCGATGCAAAATGTGCTTTATGATGCTGAATTTGTACATTTTCTAGATGATATTGCTTTGATATTTCTTTTCCGAATTGGGTACTGAGATATCCTGGATGACTATCAGATAAAATAACTTCTGGTTCTTGTTCAAAAAGGGCAACAAATTTATGTGTAGTTTTTAAAAATCGTTGATATACATCATAATTATCTAGATTACCCAAATACTGGCTGATATATAAATAATCGTTGGGTAAAAAAGCGATGGTGCTTTTCAAATGACTCCCAAGGGCAATAATTTTTTCATTTGTTTTAATAGAAGATCCAAAATAATTGGGTGCGTAACCTCGAGAGCGTCGGAACATAATTTCCTGCCCAAATTTTGCACTGAATTTGAGTACCGAATCATCTTGGGGATTGGTTATTTGTAAATTATGATGCAAAAAATAATCGGCTACCACTTTTAATTCTGATTCTGCTTCACCGATTTCACTTAGAATTGGCGAACCGTGCAAGTTACCGCTAGTCGCTATTAAAGGAACTTTAAATTTTGCAGCAATTAATTGTAAAATAGCAGAATACGGTAATAAAACACCAATTTGATTTAAATTTGGTGCAATTTCATTTACTGCCAAATTGGAAATTTTATTTGTAATTGGCAAAATTACAATTGGTCTCTGTGGAGATTCAAAAGCTTTTTTATGGACCGCAGTTATTTTAAAATGTTTTTCTACAAATTGTAGATTCGGATATAAAACTGCAAAAGGTTTTTGAGGTCTATTTTTCTTTTTTCGCAATTTTTGAATGACTTGCGAATTGGATGCATCACAACACAACAAATAGCCGCTCGTATTTTTTACGGCAACAATTTTTCCTTGTTGCAAAAGTTCTGCTATTTTTTCAAATATTTTTACTTTTTTTAAAGCTATTCTGGCACCTAAATTATCTGAAAGGTAAAAATCCACTCCACAAAAAGAACAGCTATTTGTTTGTGAATGAAATCTTCTATCGTTAGGGTTAGAGTATTCTTCTTGACATGCCTCACACATTTCAAAATCTTGCATGCTTGTATGTGCTCTTTCAAAAGGGAAGGTCGTTGTAATTGCCCATCTGGGACCACAGTTAACACAGGTAGTGAATGGATACTCAAATCGTCGATTTTCCGGATTAGAAACATCATTTTTACAATGTTCACAAATGGCAAAATCGGGTGTTAAGCAAAGGTTTAGTTTTCCACTTTTTGAGGAAGGTATAATAATGAAATCTTTAAATTCTATAAATTCTAATAATGTTATCTCACTTTGATTTATCCGCGAAACGGGTGGTGGATTTTTTCTTAATTCCTTATAAAACCCTTGAACTTGATTCTCTTTTCCGGTAAGGATAATTTTCACACCTTTTTCATCATTAGAAACTGTACCAGATAATTTAAATTCTTTCGCTAAAGCAAAAACAAAAGGTCGGAAACCGACCCCTTGTACTTGTCCTGTTATTGTAATTTGAAAAGTCTTAAGCATAAATTAATATCGGAAAATATCTAAGTAGCAATTTTTTTATACAATTTTTCAGAGAGTTCCAACACTTGACGAACCACCTCTGGAATAGCATTTTTAATAGTTTCATTAAGTTCAATTGTCATTGGAGTAATTTCATTTATTGAAATCGTAAACAAATAAATATCTGGAATAATATCCATTAAATAAACGGCTTCAATCATATCTTTTAAACCAACATCATGAACGCTTAGAGCAGTTGGAAAATCAGATGCGAAATTTGGGCGAATTAAAGAAACTGTTCCTGGTTTTTTTCCATCCATAGTAGCATCAATAAAAATCACTATAGGATAAACCTGAAAACAACTTAGCAATAAAAACCCACCAGTTCCTCCATCCAATATGTCTAAATATTCCGGGAGCTCTTTTTGTGCCATAGACTGAATAATATGCACACCTATGCCTTCATCACCCATCAAATAATTACCAACACCCAAAACCAATATACTACTGGATTTATCTTTTTCAAAAAAATAGGAATCGCTGCTAATTGCAACCGGAGCTCTTTTATAATCGTCCATAGATATATAAATAAAATTGCCTCAAAAGTATTTTTATGTTTCTAAACTACAAAAAAATATAGTTATTACTGCTCTTGAGGCAATCATTTAAAAAAATTATTTATCTGTTTTTATTTCCAGATCTTCTTTTTCTTGGTGAATTCGTTCTTCACAAACAAATTTATATCCTCCAAACATGGATGAAACTTCACCTCTACCTTCTAACCAGTCATGATAAAACACCAAATAAACATGCACCATAGTAAAGAAGATAAACCCCCACATCGTAATATGATGAATTTGACGAACGACAAAATCACTTCCAAAAAGTGGAGAAACCCATGTGAATAATTTTGGCAACCACCATGTTGCCGTATCTGCATAGAGTGCGAAACCTGTAATTACTTGAATTATTGCCATTAAAAACAACACCACATACGAAAGTGACGCCACGCTATTATGGCCAATGCTTATATTTTTTATATCGTGAACTTTCTCATTTTGTAATAGAACATCAATTTTAAGAACATGCTTGAAATTTTGCCAATTCTTTTTCGTAAAAGGCCAAAAAGCCTTCCAACTTGAAAATCTATTACCAACAAATGACCAATAAATTCGTAAAATCATATTGAAAAAAAAGATATAACCCGCAGCAAAATGTATAAATCGAACAATTCCAAAGCTATGTAAATTAGTTGCTTCTGCACTCGAAAGAATCGCCGGAGGATCGGCTATAATAAAACCTGTTATGGTTAAAACAAAAATGGATAATACGTTCAACCAGTGAAATATTCTAACAGGTAATTCCCAAACTAAAACTCGTTTAAAATTTCTTGTTTTCATACGTTCAAATTTTACTACATGTCACAAGTAGAAATATTTTGTACTTGTGAGATATGATTTCCGTGCTCATCATATAAATGCACTGCGCAGGCAATACAAGGGTCAAAAGAATGAATTGTTCTTATTATTTCTAAAGGTAATTCAGGGTCAGCAACAGGTGTGCCAATCAAGGTAGACTCATACGCTGATCTTTGTCCTTTTGGATCTCTAGGCGATGCATTCCAAGTAGAAGGCACCACTAGTTGGTAATTTTCAGTTTTGCCATCTTTAATTTTAATCCAATGAGCTAATGCGCCTCTTGGAGCTTCCATAAAACCGACACCTTTAGATTCTTGAGGCCATGTTTTTGGGTCCCAATTTTCCATATTTGCCATTCTTTCATCTCCATTTTTGATATTATTCATCAAAGTATTGTAAAACTCCATAGTCCAGTTAGCAACTAATTGAGTTTCTATCCCTCGTGCTGCTGTTCTTCCCAATGTAGAAAATAAGGCATCAACCGGAACATCCAAATGTGTTAAAGCGCCATTAACTGCATCTTGAATTTCTTTATTACCTCGACCATAACCAACTAACAATCTAGCTAAAGGACCGACTTCCATAGGTTTACCTTGCCATCTTGGAGTTTTTATAAAACTATATTTCTTCTCTACATCCAAGCTTTCATATGGAGGCTTTGGTCCGCTATAATTAATATTTGTTTCTCCTTCCCAAGGATGTTTTCCAACCTCATTTCCTTCCGGATAGTCATACCATGAATTATTGATAAATTCTTCAATATCTCCATTTCTATGATCCACATCGAGAACATTAGATAAATCTCTGTTTAAGATTACACCTTGCGGGAATTTAAAATTAGAAACATCGGCATAGCCATTCGTTGGAAAATCACCATAAGACATATAATTACCAAATCCTTTTCCGATAGCTCCCCAATCTTTATAAAATGAAGCAATAGCCAATAAATCTGGAATATAAACTTGTTCAATAAAGTTTTTACCTTCTTGCAATAATTTACCTACATAGGCTAATCTTTCAGCATTCAATCCTCCAGGACTTTCTGTGTTAATTGCGCAAGCCATACCTCCAACTAAATAATTTGGATGTGGATTTTTACCACCAAAAATAGTGTGCACTTTAACAATTTCCTTTTGCCATTCTAGAGCTTCTAAATAATGAGCAACTCCGAGCAAATTAACTTCAGCAGGCAATTTCATTTGTGGATGGCCCCAATATCCATTCGCAAAAATGCCTAATTGACCACTTTCAACAAATTTTTGAATTCTTTTTTGAATATCAGAAAAATATCCAGGTGAACTTTTTGGCCATTTAGAAATACTTTGTGCAAGTTCTGAAGTTTTTTTAGGATCCGCTTTAAGCGAATTAACAACATCTACCCAGTCTAAAGCATGTAAATGATAAAAATGAACCGCATGATCATGCATATACAAAGCTCCTTCCATAATATTACGAACCATTTCTGCATTTTTCGGAACTGCTATTCCTAAAGCATCTTCTACTGCTCTCACTGAAGCAAGAGCATGCACTGTAGTACATACACCACAAGTTCTTTGCACGAAAGCCCAAACATCTCTAGGGTCTCTTCCTTTTACAATATTTTCAATTCCTCGAACCATTGTACTCGAACTAAAGGCATCTACTATGATTCCGTCTTTAATTTCGGCTTCTATTCTTAAATGACCCTCTATTCTGGTAATCGGATCAACAACTATTCTATTTGCCATGATATACGTTTTAAGACTCTATATTTTTCTCGTTTGATTTTCCTCTATTAGTTCTGCTCAATAATTCTTTTCTTTTCGAAATATTTGCTGCAACCACATGTAATGCAATTCCTCCTGCTAAAACTCCAGCTGCTGTTTTACCGATGGTGTCAGCAGTGTCTTCAATACTAAATCCAGGTAAATTAGTAAGTCTTTCATAAAACGGACCATTATCCCAGAAATTTTCTTCACTACAACCGATACAACCATGACCTGATTGAATTGGATAACTCACACCATTATTCCATTTAATGGTACCGCATGAGTTATACGTCATTGGCCCTTTACAACCTACTTTATACAAGCAGTAGCCATTTTTTGCATTTTGATCATCAAATGTTTCTGCAAATAAACCAGCGTCGTAATAAGGTCTTCGGTAACAACTATCATGAACGCGTTTGGAGTAAAATGCTTTTGGTCTTCCTAATCTATCCAATTCGGGTAATCTACCGAATGCCACAACATGAACAATAATTCCTGCCATAACCTCACCTATTGGCGGACAACCCGGTACCCGAATAATTGGTTTGTTTTTTATGATTTTATGAATTGGAGTTGCATTTGTAGGGTTTGGTGCGGCGGCTTGAACACATCCGTTTGATGCACAACTACCCCAAGCAATAATTGCTTTTGCTCCTTCGGCAGCTTCTATTAAAAGGTCTTTAGCAGACTTTCCTGCAATACAGCAATAATTACCATCATCACCCAACGGCACAGAGCCTTCTACGCAAAGTATATACTCTCCTTTGTACTTATCCATGGTAGCTTTCTTTGCTGCTTCTGCTTGATGACCCGATGCGGCCATTAAAGTTAATGTGTAGTCCAATGAAATTTTATCTAAAATGATATCAGCTACAATTGGATGGTCAGAGCGAATGAAAGATTCGCTGCAACAGGTACATTCTTGGTAATGCTCCCAAATTACCGGCAAACGATAAGAAGTTTCTAACGATTTGGCAACTTGACCGATCATGGAAGTTTCAACACCCATATATGCCGCTATATAGGTTGCAAATTTCATAAAATCTCTTCGGCTGTAACCTTGTTTTATGATACTTTCATAATACGTTTCCTTTACTTCTTTTTTTGTTCCCATAATAGAAAATTAAATTAAAAAAAAGACCTTACATTTTACTTTAAAAAGCAGTTCTATAAAGTTACTAAATAAAATTCAAAATTCAAAGCTAACTTACTTATTTAGAATGATTTAAAATAATATTAAAAACATGATAAATATCATGTTTTTTTACTCTTTTTTAGTTGACCAGTAGTTATGAATTTTGTAATTTTATACCACGTTAATTTATCATTTATACGCTTAAAATGCATGAACTTTCTATCGCTTTGGGAATTGTAAAAATTGCAGAAGAAGAAACTGCAAAAGCAATGGCTAAAAAAGTAGATATAATTGAATTGGAAATTGGCACCTTGGCAGGTATTGAATTTGAGTCTTTAGATTTTGTTTGGCCTATGGCTGTAAAAAACACGGTTTTAGAAAATGCTCAAAAAAAAGTACATATAGTTAAAGGAAAAGGAAAATGTATGGATTGTGAAACTGTTTTTGACATGGATCATTTTTATGATTCTTGTCCGAAATGCCAAAGCAATTTTAAAGGAATTCTTCAAGGAAAAGAATTGAGGGTAAAATCTTTAGAGGTGTCATAATGTTCTTTATGTTTTATTAAATAAAAAATCAATTACAATTATTTTCCTACTTGGGAATTTAATCATAATGTTTTTGTCAGGAAACAAATTATGGTATCGTGATTTAAAAATTAAGTCCCTTTATCATACCTATATATTTAATATGCTATGGCAGTTCTAAAAAAAACAATGCCAAAATCCTCTTTACTGAATGTCTTGTGGGACATACAACGAAAGAGAAGGTACATTAGTCATGATGACAAGACTAAAATCGCGAAAGAATTCAACATCTCAAGAATGGAGCTTGAAGGGGTTATCTCCTTCTATCATTTTTTTCATCGCAAAGATGCAGGCAAGTACACCATTTATTTAAACTGTTCTACTATTTCAAAACTTCATGATTACCAAGCGGTGAAAGAAGCTTTTGAAGAAGAATTAGGAATAAAAATTGGCAATGTCACAAAAGACAACTTATTTGGTTTTTTTAAAACATCATGCCTTGGTTTAAGCGATCAAGAGTCTTCTGCATTAATAAATTTCCATGCCTTTACAAATCTTACTCCTATAAAGGTTAAAAAGATAGTTTCAAAATTAAGACAAGGACATTCTGTAGAATCACTTTCCAATTATCCCAAAGATAATATTCAATACAAACCAAAGGAAAATAAGACTGTGTTTTTTAAAGCCTACACATCAGGAAAAGCTCTAAAAAAAATAAAAGATTTTAAGCCTAATGAAATCATAGAACTTGTTAAAGAATCTAAACTGTCTGGACGTGGAGGTGCATTTTTCCCTACAGGAGTAAAATGGCAATTCTGCAAAGACAACCAAGCAGACCAAAAATATATCATATGTAATGCAGATGAAGGGGAACCTGGAACATTCAAAGATCGTGTATTAATGAATAAATACCCTGGTTTACTCCTTGAAGGAATGGCTATAGCTGGTTATGCAGTTGGCGCCACAGAAGGATTTATTTATTTGAGAGCAGAATATTTATACTTAAAAAGTAAAATAGAAGAAACTATTAACGAATTCAACGAAAAAGGATTTTTAGGTAAAGATATTCTTGGCATCAAAGGATTCGATTTTAAAGTTACTATTTATATGGGGGCCGGAGCTTACGTTTGTGGAGAGGAAACTGCACTTATAGCCTCGATGGAGGGTAAACGAGGTGAACCCACAACAAAAGAATACTTTCCTGTTGAAAGAGGTTATTTGGGTAAACCAACTATTGTAAATAATGTAGAAACGCTTTGTGCGGTGCCAAGAATCATGGAAATGGGATTGGCCAAATACTTAAAAATTGGCACTAAAGCTACTCCCGGAACAAAACTATTAAGTGTTTCTGGTGATTGCAATAAACCTGGTGTTTATGAAATAGAATGGGGAATGAAATTAAAAAAGCTTTTAGACTTGATCGAAGCTAAAGATCCACACTATATTTTATTCAACGGTTTTGCAGGAGAATTTTTATCAGAAGTTGACTTTGACAGAGAAATATCTGGTGAAAACTTGTTGGCTGAACACATTCAGTTCTCATTTAAAGATCCAATTGAATATTCTCGAAAAATGAGTGGTGTTGGTTTAAGAAGTGGAGGGTCATTTATGGTATTCAATAGTGAAAGAGACCTCTTATCCATTCTTAAAAACATCACTAAATTTTTTGTTGCAGAGTCTTGTGGAATATGCGTTCCATGCAGAACGGGTAATTTCTTATTGAATAAAAAAATAAATAAGATTATGCTTTGTCACGCAGACAAAGAAGACCTTGATGAAATTAAAGATTGGAGCACTATAATTAAACAATCCAGCAGGTGTGGACTCGGAAAAACATCTACTAATTGCTTGCTTACAGCTTTACTAAAATTTCCAGAAGAGTTCCAAAAATGTCTGCTCGCGGAAAGTGATTTTAATCAAGCTTTTAATATTGAAAAGGCAGTTGAAAATTATGATAGTATAATCCAAGAAATAGAAAGCTCCTATGAATAATCTAATAAACATAATAATTGACGGCAAAAAATACCAGACTCATGAAGGCAAGAATTTGGTAGATGCTGCAAAAGAAAACGGAATATACATTCCAACTTTGTGTCATTTTCATGAAGTTAATCCTCCATTGGGAACTTGCCGAATTTGCACGGTCAGTGTCAATGGCAAAACAACAACCAGTTGCACTACAAAAGTTTATGATGGAATGGAAGTGGAAATTAACACTCCAGAACTTTTAAATACCAGAAAAGCAATAATTGAAATGCTATTTGCAGAAGGAAATCATTTCTGTCCATCTTGTGAAAAAAGCGGCCATTGTGATATGCAAAATCTCGGATATGATATGGGTATAACAAATTCCAGATTCCCGCACGTGTACAGCAACAAGGTTGTAGACTTTAATTCTGATAGAATGATTATGGAATCCAATAGATGCATACTTTGCAAACGTTGTGTTGAGGAAATTAAAACAGAAGATGGTAAAGATGTGTTTTCATTTGTAAATCGTGGTGTTAAAACCCGAGTTCATATTGATTATGATGAAGAAGCTAAGTTAACAGATGCCGAAGCCATGCATGCTATGAACATTTGCCCTGTTGGTGCCATTTTGATTAAGGGTATGATCTACGAACAACCTTTTGGAGACAGAAAATACGACCTTGTTGGAAAAGACAAAGAAGCTCCAAGAAGAGATACTTTTAAAAAAAGAAAAGATGAAAACAAATTTATTGTAGCGACAACATCTTTGGCAGGATGTTTTGGATGCCATATGTCATTACTAGATATTGATACAGAAATTATAGATATGTTGGAAATTGTAGAATTCAACAAATCACCTTTAACAGATATAAAAAAATTTACAAAGCGTTGTGATATCGGCTTAATTGAAGGAGGCTGTGCTAATTCTGAAAACGTTGAAGTGTTAAAAGAATTTAGAAAAAAATGCGATATATTAATTGGTTTTGGGGAATGTGCTATTATGGGAGGAATTCCAGCCATGCGAAATTTTGTTCCTCTAAAAGAATGTTTAGAAGAAGCATATATTCATGGATTAACTAGTGAAATTGGTGCCAATATTGTTCCGAATCATGAAGATATTCCGAAACTTTTAAACAATGTTTATCCTTGTAATGAAATTGTTAAAATTGATTATTTCATTCCGGGCTGCCCACCAAATGCAAATCATATTTGGAAAGTGATAAAAAACATTTTAAAAGGCGAAGAATACTCAATTACTCACGAAGAATTTAAATACGACTAAATATGAAAAAGTTAATTATTGATCCAGTAACACGTGTAGAAGGTCATGGTAAAGTAACGATTCATTTGGATGAAAATAACAAGGTAAAAGACTCTTTTTTTCATATTGTAGAATTTAGAGGTTTTGAACGATTTATTCAAGGGCATCCTTATTGGGAAGCTCCTGTTTTAGTACAACGCTTATGCGGAATTTGTCCCGTTAGTCATCATCTAGCGGCAGCTAAAGCAATCGATCAAATTGTAGGTGTAGAGCCCAAAGATCTTTCTTTACCAGCACAAAAAATTAGAAAATTATTGCATTTCGGACAAGTATTTCAATCGCATGCCTTGCACTTTTTCTACTTAGCTTCTCCCGATTTATTATTTGGTGTGGATGCCGCTCCTGATAAAAGAAATATTGTGGAAGTTGCTATTCAAAATCCAGAATTGGCAAAAAAAGGAATTTTAATGCGAAAATTCGGACAAGAAATTATACGAGCAATCGCGGGAAAACGGATTCATGGAATTTCGGCTGTACCAGGAGGTGTTCATAAAAAAATAACCGTAAAAGACCGAGATTATTTTTTGAACGGAAAAGAGATTCCGTCAGTAGATGCAATGATCAATTGGTCAAAAGAAATTATTGAATTCATCAAAGGATATCATGAAATACACAAAAAATGGTTAGATACCTTTGCGAAATATCCTTCTGGACATTTAGGATTAGTCAACAAAGAAAATGGATTTTTAGAATTATATGATGGTAATTTAAGAGCCTTGGATTCTAATGGAAAAGTAACTTTAAACGATGTTCCTAATGATGACTATTTAAACTACTTTAAAGAAGGTGTCGAAAAGTGGACATATTTAAAATTTCCATATCTAACGCATATTGGAAAAGAACATGGCTGGAATCGCGTAGGTCCTTTAGCACGTATTAATGTATGCTCTGGAATTGAAACTCCTTTCGCAGAAAATGAACGAATTATTTTCAAATTGATGACAGAAGGAAGAGTCAATAATAGAACTATGTATTCCCATTGGGCAAGATTGATCGAAATGCTGTATTGTGCTGAAATGATGAAAAACTTACTAAATGATGAAGATATTTTAAGTAATGATCTCATTAGAAAAGGAACTCGTCGCGCAGAAGGTATCGGAATTATTGAAGCACCGAGGGGTACTTTGATACATCATTATGAAGTAGATGAAAAAGATCGAATTACCCGTTGTAATTTAATTGTGTCTACTACCCACAACAATGAACCTATGAATCAGGCAGTGAAATGGGTAGCAAATAATGTAATCAATGATAAAGCCGAAATTACAGAAGGAATGCTTAATCAGGTTGAAGTGGCAATTAGAGCCTATGATCCATGTTTAAGTTGCGCAACACATGCTTTGGGTGAAATGCCATTGCATATCAGTTTACTAGACCATCAAGGAAATATTATCGATGAAAGAAGCAGTTGAACATAAATATCTAATTATTGGAATTGGAAATTACGGTAGGCAAGACGATGGTTTAGGCTGGGAATTTTTAGATATGCTAATTCCGAATAAACCCGAAAATGTGGTTTGCGAATACCGATTTCAATTACAAATTGAAGATGCCGAATTACTCTGTAGTTTTGATACTGTTATTTTTATTGATGCTTCTAAGAATACATTGAAAAATGGTTTTGAATGGTCTATTTGTAAAAGTTCTCAAAAGTACAGTTTCAGCACACATGCCTTGAAGCCAGAAACTATTCTATATCTATCGGATAATCTATACGGTCATCATCTAAATGCCTATATTTTAGCTATAGAAGGATATGCTTGGGAATTACAAAATGGTCTCACAAAAAAAGCAAAGAAGAATCTAAAAAAAGGGTATCAGTTTATAACGGAAAAAATTTTTTGTGCTATTAAAGTTTGAATAACCTACCATAAACTAGCACAAAAAAAGTATTTTATTAACTATATTTGAATACTAAAATAAATAATTATGTGTGGAACATGTGGATGCGGAAGCGAAGAGAATGGGATAACTATTCAAAACCCGAGAGATAAAAAAGTACATCATGATAATCATGAACATTCGCATGGTCATAGTCATGATCACGATCATGAACACCAGCATCATCATCACGATGAAAACCATGCCCATTCACACGGGCAAGAACATACGCACGATCATGAACACAGCCATTCACATGATCATAGTCATGATAATCACCACAAAACGGTTTTAGAAGTTGAAAAAAACATCTTGCAACACAACGATGTCATGGCTGCTAGAAACAGAGGTTATTTTGATGCAAAAAATATTTTCGCATTAAATTTAGTCAGTTCCCCTGGTTCCGGAAAAACAAGCTTGCTAGAACGAACCTTACAAGATTTAAAAGACAAGGTTCCGTTTTACGTGATCGAAGGAGATCAACAAACTATGAACGATGCCAATCGAATTGATGCTTTGAATATTCCGGTAATACAAATTAATACAGGCAAAGGTTGTCATTTAGAAAGCGACATGGTTTATAATGCCGTAAAAAAACTTTCTTTAAAAGATAATGCCATTTTAATGATCGAAAATGTAGGTAATTTGGTTTGCCCGTCGATGTTTGACTTAGGTGAAAATAAAAGAGTGGTCATCATCAGCACCACAGAAGGTGAAGATAAACCGATGAAATATCCGGATATGTTTTTTACTTCTGACATTTGTATCATTAATAAAATTGATTTATTACCATACCTAAATTTTGATGTAGAAAAATTAAAATTAAGTGCAAAACAAGTTAATCCTAAATTAGAATTTTTTGAAGTTTCAGCAACTTCAGGCGAAGGTATGCAAGCTTGGTATGATTGGCTCATATCTCAATCAAAACTGACTTAAAAAGATTATGATTCTCAAAACATTTAAACTCTAAATTTCAAAATCAACATGTGCTTATCTATTCCAGGAAAATTAATTGAAGTAACCAATCAATTGGATGAAACATTTCGAACCGGAAAAGTTTCTTTTGATGGTATTATCAAAGAGGTAAGTTTAACTTTAGTGCCCGAAGCTGAAATTGGCAATTATGTTTTGGTACATGTTGGAGCTGCAATTGCAATGATTGATGAAGATGAAGCAAACAAAACATTTGAATTACTCAAACAATTGGGGGAGTTAAATGATTTAGAAACCTAAAATTAAAAAATAAAATATTGCCCTATTTTGAGCTTTCAAAAAATGAAATAAATTTTCCACCTGCCTATTTTTCCGATATAGACGGATTGGTTGCTGTTGGTGGTGATTTGTCCGTTGAACGATTAATTTTAGCATACAATAGTGGAATTTATTTTTGGCATCATCCGTTAAAACATATCAAATGGTGGTCACCAGACCCAAGAATTGTTTTAAAGTTAGTTTCGCATGATTTTCCAAAAGAACGATTTGAGATTTTAAAAAAAGAGTTTCGATATTCTTATAACACCTCATTTGAAAAGGTATTAGATGCTTGTAAAAAAGTATATAATAATAAAAATGAAATGAATAATAATTGGTTAACCGAGAATGCTGTTCGATCATTTTTACAATTACATGAAACGGGCCTGGCAAAATCGGTTGAGATATGGAAGGATGATGAGTTAGTTGGTGGCGTTTTTGGAGTAAGCATTGGTAATATTTTCTTCGGAGAATACCTTTTTTCTATGGCAAAAACAGCAGATGAATTTGCTTTATTATGCTTGATAAAACAATTGCAAGAGCATAAATTTGAATGGATAGATATGCAAAAAGAGACCATGGCTTTTAATGATTTAGAGGTTGATGAGATTTCTCGAATTGAATATGTAACCCTTTGTCAAGAAAATGGCAAAATATCTAATAAAACAATTTGATTTAAAGGTAATTTTAGAAAATATGAACGAACTTTTTTTTGAACAATTAAATCAAGCCAATTTTCATTTAGAAGAAAATAGCATGGAAAAGGCAATCGAGCATTATGAAATTGCCGCACAACTCGCAGAAAGTACCGATCAAAAAATAGCCATTTTCAACCTCTTAGGTAGATTGTATCAAAAAACTAAAAATCCTGAAAAGGCTATTGCCACATTTGAAAATTCCATTTCTCTTTATAATACGCATACTGATTTAGGTTTATCATCCGAAAAGGCTTCTATTTTAAACAATTTAGCCGCAGTTTACTTAGAGAATAACGCGAAAAAAGCTATAAAAAATTACAAATTAGGATTAGATATTTATTCAAAAATGAATTTTGAAAGAAACAATAAATACAATCCTCATTTGGCAAATACAAATTTCGCTTTAGCGGAAGCATATCTTAAAAATGAAGAATTTTATAATGCTAAAACGCATTTTAAAGCTGCTATAAAATTATACGAAATATTGCCAGACAACTCATTAAACGCATTAAAAGCAAGCGCCTTTTATCAGTTGGGAAATATCTTTACTGAAGAATTCAATTTATTCGATGCCCAATTGAATTATTCTAAATCTCTTGCTGTTTATAAACTTTTAATGAAAAAAGATGAAAAAGCCTATCATCCTTTTTTAACTGCAGTTTTAAATAATTTAGGGGTTACCTATAAATCTTTAGATGAATATGAAAAGGCATTAGAATATTTCTTAGAGGCATTACGTAATTACGAAACTCTTTCTGAATATAGCAATGCTCTATTTTTGCCTTTTGTTGCTGCCACAACCAATAGTGTTAGCATTGTTTATGCCGAGATGAAAAATTATAAAGATGCTATTATCTTTGCCCACAAAACAATAAATATATACAATCAACTTTCGGATAAAGATCCTCAAGAATACACTATTTATTTAGCTACTGCTTTACATAATGCAGGACTTTTTTACTTTGAAAATAAAGATTTAGACGCCGCAGAAGATTACTTTAAACAAGCTTTATCTATACGTAAAAACTTAACCGTTAATGATATTGAATTTTTAGATGCTGACATTTGTTCAACATGCTTAAATTTAGTAGAATTATATCAGGTAAAATTAGAAAATTCACTCGATTTTATATACCAAAAAAAGGCGATACAATTACTCGGAATAATCGATACAAGATTACAAAATCTTGGAGATGATCGTCCGGTAATTAAATCTATGAAAAGTGACTGGACTTATTACACCGATTATTTTTCAAAAATAAATCTCGAGGAGCTAAAAATAAAGTCAATATTTAAAAAAGTTGATTTGCTTTCAGAAGATATTTTAAGCACATCTATTCCTAAAGAGAAAATTATTTTTCAACAACAAATTGTAGAAGATTTAGAAAAACTGTCTCAAGATTTTTCCGAAAATGAAAAATTAAAAAATGAGTTAGCCTATGCATATACTAATTTTTCTTGGCTTTTTTTACGTCTGAACGAACCAAAAAAGGCTGAAATTATCATCCGAAAAGCTGAGAAATTGAGCCAACCTATCGTATCTCTGCAATGCAACTTAGCGCATAGCTACCTCATGCAAAACAAACTAAGTCAAGCTAAAGAGATTTACGCAGCATTGTTGCATCAAAAAAATAGTGAAAATCAATCGTATAAGACTGTTATTTTAGAAGATTTTGAAACTTTAAAAGAAGATGGTATTCCAAATAGTGTTTTTGAAAAAATTACTAACTATTTTTAATTACGTTTCATAAAAAAACCTCGTTTTAATAAAAAAACGAGGTTTTGATATTTTAAGAAAGACTAACCTTTAGCCTTTTTTTCTCTTTTTGCTGCCTTTTTTTCTTTGGCAGTTTTAAGAGGTTCCTTTTTTACACTTTTTTTGGCATCTTGACCTTTTGACATAATTGTATGTTTTAAATGGTTTATTTTAATTAATTAACTAAGTAAAAGTATAAAATATTTTAGTTTATTTTATAAAAAATGGAAAACTATCCCATAAATACTTCTACTTTATTCCGGCTTCCTGAATTTTGTACCGGTACTATCTTTCCATTTAATTTTTCTCCGTTCAATCGAATTTCTTTTACTCCTTTAGAAACTCCCGACTCATTTTTTATAATAATTTCGTATTGAGCCCCTCTGAATTTTCGATTAACCGTATATCCATTCCATGATTTTGGAATACAAGGATCTATTTCTATTCCATCATATTGAGGTCTAACCCCCAAAATATATTGAACAATAGTATAATAATTCCAGGAAGCAGTTCCTGTTAACCAGGAGTTTTTAGCTTCGCCTGGTTTAAAAGCATCTTTACCGGCGATCATTTGAGAATACACATAAGGTTCTGTTCTGTGCAATTCACTAATATCTTCAAGATAGGCGGGACATATTTTTTTGAAGTAATCCCAAGCTTGATCACCTCGTCCAATTTTGGTTTCACCAATTACAATCCATGGATTATTATGGCAAAAAATTCCTGCATTCTCTTTATAACCAGCTGGGTACGTCGATATTTCACCATACTCAATCACATATTTTGTAAAAGCCGGATTGTTTAAAACAATTCCGTAAGGTGTATCTAAACGTTCTTTTACTGCATCAAGCGATTTATGGCACATGCCTTCATCCAATCCTATTTCTGCCATGGTACACCAACCTTGGGACTCGATAAATATTTTTCCTTCTTCGTTTTCTTTACTACCAACTTTTTTACCATAGAAATCATAAGCTCTTAAAAACCAATCTCCATCCCATGCATGGTTTTTAATTGTTGTCACCATTTCATCTACATGCTTTTGTGCCTCATCTGCCTCTTTATTTTTTCCAATTTTTCGACAAAGCGCAACGTATTCTTGTCCGTACACCACAAATAATCCAGCTATCATAACCGATTCTGCCGTACCACCTTTTTTATTCTCAGTCGTTTGAAAAGATTCATTCGGATCTTTAGAAAAACAATTTAAATTCAAACAATCATTCCAATCCGCACGACCAATCAGTGGCAATTTGTGTGGCCCTAAATTATTCACCACATGGTAAAAAGAAGCCTTCAAATGTTCAAAATGTGGTTTTGCGCGACTTTCATCATTGTCAAAAGGAACCATTTCATCCAATATTGAATAATCTCCGGTTTCTTTAATATACGCCGTTGTCGATAATATCAACCATAGCGGATCGTCATTGAAATTCCCTCCAATTGCATCGTTACCTCTTTTTGTCAAAGGTTGGTATTGATGGTAAGCGCCACCATCTTCAAATTGTGTAGAGGCAATATCTATAATACGCTCTTTTGCCCGTTCGGGAATTTGATGTACAAAACCAATTAGATCTTGGTTAGAATCTCTAAAACCCATGCCTCTTCCGATACCTACTTCAAAGAAGGAAGCTGATCGCGACATATTAAAGGTAACCATACACTGGTATTGGTTCCATATATTCACCATTCGATCAAGTTTCTCGTCACCGCTTTCTACGGTATAAATATTGAGTAACTTTTCCCAATAGTCTGCCAAGGCATCAAAAGCGACTTGTACTTTTTCGGGAGTATTAAATTGCTCGATTAATTGATTTGCTTTTGTTTTATTGATGATTCCTTTGCTCTCCCATTTTTTATCTTCTTCGTTTTCAATATATCCCAAAATAAATATTTGCTCTTTTGTTTCTCCAGGTTGTAATTCTATTTCGAGATAATGCGAGGCAATTGGAGACCAACCATGTGCTACACTGTTTCTTGGTTTTCCATCAGAAACGGCTTGAGGTTCAGAAAACTCATTATACAAGCCAACAAAAGATTCTCTATCTGTATCGAATCCTTGAATAGGGGTATTCACATGATAAAATGCGTAATGATTTCTTCTTTCTTTATATTCTGTCTTATGAAAAATAGTAGAATCTACAACTTCAACCTCTCCAGTTGAAAGATTTCGCTGTAAGTTATTTTGATCGTCTTCGGCATTCCAAAGACACCATTCCATAAAGGAAAATAACTTTAATTTTTTGGTTTCTTTGGAGGTATTAGTAAGTGTCATTTTTTGAACTTCACACCAAGACTTCAATGGCACAAAACATAAAACCTCTGCTTCTACGCCGTTTTTCACGCCTTTTATTTTGGTGTAACTCATACCGTGTCGGCATTCGTAACTATCGAGTTCGGTTTTTACTGGTTTCCATCCCGGCGACCAAGTAGTATCTCCATCTTTGATATAAAAATACCGTCCGCCATTATCCATTGGAACGTTATTATAACGATAACGTGTTAACCTTCGGAATTTTGCATCCTTAAAAAAACTATAACCACCAGCCGTATTGGAAATTAAGGAAAAGAAATCTTCGTTACCTAAATAGTTAATCCAAGGATATGGTGTAGTCGGAGTTGTAATAACATATTCTTTATTCTTGTCGTCAAAAAATCCGTATTTCATAGTTGTTTATTTTTATATATTAAAACAATTGTTTATCAGTTCTTTAAATTGTAATTTTCTTAATAATTGTAATTTCTTCGATACTAAAATTACTGTATAAAAGTAAAATAAAGTGCTTTTTCTGGATTATCCTAAACTATCAAAAAGTAATATTATTTAAGCACTTTTGATTGTTTTTGTAATAAACACTATCTATTGTTTTAAAAACACCAATGAATTTTAGAAATACTTTAAAAAAAAGACTTTATCCGTTTTTTTTTCGGAAATTATAAAAAATTAAATCTCCTTTTTAAAATGAAAAACTTTCTGTTTTATTCCTTGTTAGTATTGTTTTCAATTGGTTGTACTAAAAACATCCAACAAAAACCATTAGAAATTAAAACGGTTGAAAGTTGGCCGATGCTTAATTTTGTAAAAATTGATAGTTTAAATCCAATTTTAGAACCTTCTACTAACCTACTTTTTGCATGCCCAATAAGTAAAAAAAATATACAATGGGAAGAAAGAAATGTATTAAACCCATCAGCCATAGTTAAAGATGGAAAAGTATATATGATATACAGAGCTCAAGATAATGAAATGACTTCGAGATTAGGGTTAGCAATCAGCGAAGACGGCCTACATTTTAAAAAACAGGAAACACCTATTTTCTTTCCGAGTGAAGATAATATGCTCGAGTACGAATGGAAAGGCGGTATTGAAGACCCTAGAATTGTCGAATCGGAAAATGGGGATTATATAATGACATACACTTCTTATGATGGAAAAATAGCTCGACTTTGTATTGCGAGTTCAAAAGATTTGCACACTTGGATAAAACATGGTTTGGTGTTAGAAGAAGGGAAATATAAAGACACCTGGTCAAAATCAGGGGCAATTGTTTCAAGGCTAGAGGATGGGAAAATTATTGCAACAAAAATAAATGGAAAATATTGGATGTATTTTGGTGACACAGATTTATATATAGCAACTTCTGATAATTTAATTGATTGGGAAGTGTCTGAAAATGAAGAAAATAATAAAATGATTTCTGTTTTACATCCGAGAATGGGGTATTTTGACAGTCGGTTGGTTGAACCAGGGCCATATGCTTTGCTGCAAGAGCAAGGGATTTTGTTAATTTATAACGGGAGCAATGCTGCAAATTTTAATGACCCTAACTTACCTAAGTTTACCTATGCAGCGGGGCAGGCATTATTTGATAAAGAAAATCCTTTTAAATTAATTGATCGCATGGACGATTATTTTATCCATCCGGATAAACCCTATGAAAAAACAGGAGAAGTAAATGAAGTTTGTTTTGTTGAAGGGCTGGTCTTTTTTAAAGATAAGTGGTTTTTATATTACGGAACAGCGGATTCAAAAATTGCAGTAGCCGTTCGGGATAAAAAATAACTTGTAACTTTCGGTTTTTAATTTTATAGAAAAACAATCGTTCCATGGCAAAAAAAGGACAAGCAAAAAATACCAAAAACAAAGCGAAGCACTCTAAGTTGATGGATAGAAAGAAAAAGAAATCAAGAGTAGATAAAATTGCTCATTCTGAACGCTTAAAAGCTATTGTAAAAAAAAGTCAAGAACAATCAAAAAGTTAGTTTTAATAGAATACCACCTTCTCCTATTTAAATCCATTATGAACTCAAAAATAATGTTCTAGCTACTTATGCTATTTTTACAAATTCAGATATTCATTAAAAACAAAATTTCTCAAAACATCTACAACTTTTATTGCATATTAAAAACACGTTAATATTGGAAATAAACCAATAAATTAATCTTTTTTGTCTGCAGGTAGCAATATTAAAAAAGTATATGCGTTCTATTAACTCATTAGTTTTTTAAAAACAAAAACTAGGGAAAATTGTTATTGTTAAAGAAGGAAAACTCTCCATGAATAATGGAGAGTTTTTTGATTTTTACTAACTTTTCGATCAACAATTTCTCTGTTTTCAACCCCCATTATTTAAAAATAAAATAAATTGCAAAAAAATGACTATTTATTGCTTCTAGCTGCAATATTAAAAAGGCATTTGCGTTGTATATACTCATTAGTTTTTTAAAAACAAAAACTAGGGAAAATTGTTATTGTTAAAGAAGGAAAACTCTCCATGAATAATGGAGAGTTTTTTGATTTTTAGACCTAGCTATTTCTTAAGTATTTATTATTTTAAAGCTTCTTTTATAATAGTACCCGAATTACCATTAGGAAATTCTACTTGTAATAAATTTGCCAATGTTGGAGCAATATTTATAATTGGAATAAAATCTCTTGATTTGCCATTTTGAATTCCTTTACCATAAAAAATTATTGGCACATGCGTATCATAGCTAAATCCTGAACCATGTGTTGAACCTGTTTTAGAATATGAAATTGTTGCCGGATTAGGTATTACTAAAATATCACCAGATAATTTTTGGTTATAACCGTTTTGAAGATTGTGTAAAATACCACTCGGAAATGTTGTGTTTTGCATGGTTTGTGCAGTTACCGTATTATGAATACCTTCATAAGTTATAATTTCATCTGCTAAAATTTGAGCTACCTCATTAACATTTAAATTCAATGCTTTAATTTTTTCTTTATCTAAAAAGAATTGGTAGTTAGAAAAATTTTCAATCAAATCATCTGTTTTAAAATGCGCTATCATTCTCTCTTTTAAAAATACCTTAAAATTATCACTATCAATATAGGCTCCAGGAATTTTTAGAGATTTTAAATAGGAAGGCACTTGAACTGCTGCATGATCAGCGGTTAAGAATAAGGTATAATTACCTTTACCTACGCTTTCATTCAAATAGTTAATAAAATCTGCAATATCTTTATCCAATCGGATATAGGTATCTTCAATTTCTTTAGAATCGACCCCAAATCGATGACCAACATAATCAGTACTTGAAAAACTGATGGCTAAGAAATCGGTAAATTCTCCTTTACCTAATTTTTCTGATTTTATAGCTTCTTTAGCAAAATCAATAACTATACTATTCCCGAAAGGAGTGGCTTTTAAAATATCATAACCACCATTATCTTTTGATAATTTTTCTAAATCATGCGGAAAAACAGGTGCTATTTCTCCGTTAAAAGCTTCTTCGAAAGCATTATCATCATCGATACTTTCGGTATAGGTTTTTATGTTATAATACGTCTCCCATTTTTGGTTTAAGTATTTTTTGGTCGTTTTTGAATTATTAAAAACATCTACCCAATTCGGTAATTCCTGCATATAATAGGTGCTCGAAATAAATTTCCCCTCTTTTTCACCTTCAAACCAATAAGCAGCATTCGCAGTATGACCACCAGGTAAAATCGCAGAACGATCTTTAATACTGATACTAATCGTTTTACCCTGCATATTTTGCGCTAATCGCAACTCATCTGTAATCGTAGTCGTTAATAGATTTTTTGGAGATTTTTTTCCTCCATTTTCGGTACCAAGGGTGTTAAAATTATCATCATCAACACAATAGATCGATTTTTTTATAGTTTTATCATACCAATCGTTACCTATTATTCCGTGCATACTAGGCGTAGTTCCCGTATAAACAGAAGTGTGACCAACGGCTGTATAGGTTGGAATATAATTAAAATGGGCGTTCTCACAACTGAAACCATCTCGTATCAAGAGTTTAAAACCGTCGTCGCCGTATTTTTCATAAAAACGGGTTAAATAATCATAACGCATTTGGTCAACCACGATTCCAACGACTAATTTTGGGCGATCTAATTTTTTATTGTTTTGAGCAGAAATTGTCAAAAAACAAAGCAAAAACAGGATAAAAAAGAAATATTTTTTCATTATTTTGAATTTATATTACAAAAGTAATAATTATACCTTGTAAAAAATATTTTTTTGTAAATGGTTCATGCCGCAACTACTTTTTTAATATTTTAGCAACATAATAATTGATATGAAATATCTTAAAAATATCGGAAAATATTTCATTATGTTGGGTCAAGTCTTTAAAAGACCCCAAAAACGATCTATTTTTCGAGAGAATCTTTTTAAAGAAATTGATGAATTAGGAATAAAATCTCTAGGTATTGTAGCATTTATCTCCTTTTTTGTTGGTGGCGTTGTTGCGATTCAAACAGGATTAAATGTAGATAATCCGTTAATACCTAAATATTTAATTGGTTTTGCAACCAAAAGATCTATAATTTTAGAATTTGCCCCAACATTCATGTCCATTATCTTGGCAGGAAAAGTAGGGTCATACATCACATCTAGCATTGGTACCATGCGCGTAACAGAGCAAATCGATGCTTTAGAAGTAATGGGAGTAAATGCTTTGAATCATTTAGTTCTACCTAAAGTAATTGCTACCGTATTTTTTTATCCGTTTATAATCCTATTAGCTATGTTTTTAGGAATTTTAGGAGGATGGGTAGCTGGATTAGTAACTGGGCTTTTTACTTCAGATGATTATATTTTAGGAATTCGAGAAGATTTTAAACCTTATCTCATTGCGTATTCTTTAATAAAAACTATGGTCTTTGCTTTCTTGATTGCGACTATTCCTTCTTTTTACGGATTTTATGTAAGAGGTGGTTCTCTCGAAGTGGGAAAGGCAAGCACACATGCCGTAGTTTGGACAAGCGTTGTGATTATTTTATTGAATTATTTTTTAACACAATCACTTTTAGGATAGATGATAGAAGTTACCGATTTACATAAATCATTTGGCGATAATGAGGTTCTAAAAGGAATTTCAGCTACTTTTAAAAAAGGGGATACAAGTATGATTATTGGTACTAGTGGCTCCGGTAAAACCGTTTTTTTAAAATGTTTGTTAGGTTTATTTGAACCGGACAGTGGTGAAATTTCTTATGATGGACGCATTTACAGCAAAATGAATCTCAAAGAAAAACGTGATTTGCGAAAAGAAATGGGAATGCTTTTTCAAGGTGGTGCTCTTTTTGATTCGGAAACTATAGAAGAAAATATCATGTTTCCTTTAAAAATGTTTACAGATCAATCTAAGGAAGAAATGTTAGAAAGGGTAAACTTTGTTTTAAACCGTGTTAACTTGGTGGATCAAAACAAAAAATATCCGGCAGAAATTTCTGGTGGAATGCAAAAAAGGGTTGCTATCGCGAGAGCTATTGTAATGAAACCAAAATACTTATTTTGTGATGAACCAAATTCCGGTTTAGACCCGAAAACTGCTATTGTAATTGATAATTTGATTCAAGAAATCACGGATGAATATCAAATTATTACCATTATTAACTCCCACGATATGAACTCTGTGATGGAAATTGGTGAAAAAATCATCTTCCTAAAAAATGGATTAAAAGAATGGGAAGGCTCTAAAGAAACTATTTTTAAAACGGAATGTGAAGCTGTTACTGATTTTGTTTACTCTTCTGATTTATTCAAAAAAGTGCGTGAAATTTATAATAAATAAACTATTTCATAATTT
>CBDTUD010000020.1:0-39986 GCA_965363545.1 uncultured Flavobacteriaceae bacterium
TGGGCCTCTTGCATATTCAAATCTTTACATTCAGAAAATAAAGGATAAACATCAATGGTTGCAAAATCAATTGTTGCATCGATTTCTTGTTGTTTTTGAAGTGCGGTCTTCTTGGGCGATATAAAATCACAGGATGCAAAAAAGAAAATCGATATGATAAAAAATAGCAATCGCAAAATCATTAACCCTTGTTTAACAGGTGAAAATACAATTTTTTTTCAAAGAGACTTAAAACATTTTATAACAGATTATAAACAAAAAAACCGAAAATAAATTCCGGTTTTATTACAGATTTTCTTTTTTTAGTTAATCTATGTTTAAGGTTATTGGCAAGGTATATTTTACATTTACATCTTGACCTCTATTTTTTCCTGGCCTCATTTGAGGTAATTCATTCATAACCCGTTTTGCCTCAACTTCAAGCGCCTTGTGCGGACCCCGAGCCCTTAAATCGGATATTTTACCATCCTTTCCAATTGTAAATTGTACATAAACTTTTTTAATACCGGACTCTAAACCCAAGTTATTACCAATTTTTATGTCAAAATTTTTCGCAACATGTTCCGTTATTTTCCCGATAGAACATGCTTTCGGATCTTCAGCATCTTCGCAACCTGGAAAAATTGGAGCTTCATCAATAGCCGAAAAAGGTACAACATCACTATCGGAATAATCATTAGAACCTTTCGATTTCTTATCTATTTTTTGATAAATAGCTTTAGTGCCATCTGGCAAAGAAAACAGAGTAAAAATTTCAGCACTCATTTCTTTTGAAATTATATCAAACTCTTCTTTTTCTTCGGAACTTAAATCCTCATAGGCAATCTCTTTTCCTTCGGGGCGAGCTCCGAACATATAAATATCAAAAAAACCTTCCTTTTTTGATTGAAATATTTTCTTTTCGTATACTATTTTTCCTTCTTCATTTTTTACCTCGCCTAAAACCATATTTATTGGTCTCTTTTCATTTTTAGCTACTTCTATTGATTCATCCGTGTTTTTTTCACAGGAAGTATACAAGAACATACCCATTAAAACAGGAATTAGAAAAAGATACTTTAATTTCAAAATTTCGCGGGATTTGTTTTTTCCTAACATAATAATTCGTTTTTTAATTAATGATTTTTTGAAAAAAGAATTGACAAAAGAAAACTTTTCTACTTGAAAAACTTGTGCAAGCAATTCCTCAAAATAGGTGTTTTTATTTTCTTTCGTAATCGTATTTTCATCGGCAATAAATTCGTGTAGTTCGCTAATTCTTTGCTGAAATAAATAGCTGAAAGGATTAAACCAAAATATTATTTTTTGAATTTCAAACAAAACTAAATCGATACTGTGTTTTTGCTTTACATGAATCAATTCATGTGCTATAACCTGCTCTTTTTGCTGTATATTTTCTCCTAGAAATATATTTCTAAAAAAAGAAAACGCCAACGTGCTATTTGCTAGATTAATTAAAAAATAACCCGATTTCTTCTCTTTTTTGTTTTCGCGCATTATTCGAAAAATCTTTGATAACTTATACCCAAATAACAGACTTGCAAATAAAATTCCTATAAAGAAAATAATTTGTAAAACATCAAATAAGGTAATCGCCCATGTGATTTGTTTTTCAACATACGAGCTTGGCGACAACACAACTTCGGGTAAAAGAACCACATACTCGGTTGGAATTCGTTCGGTAACCGATGAAAACTTCAAAAATGGAATACCATAAGCGATGATTGAAGTCAGCAATAAATAGGCTCTGTTCCATTGAAAAAACGTTTCCTTCTTTAAAAATAGGTCATAAACAGCCAAAAAAACGGTTTGAAAAAATAATACTTGAAGAATATAATTGAACATAACTTTAGCTTTTATCTTTATCAAGTTCTTTTAAAATACTTTCTAAATCTTTTATATCAACATCATTTTTCTTCACGAAAAACGAAACCATGCTTTTAAAAGACCCTTCAAAATAGCCATCGACAAGTGTATTTAAACTTTGATTGCTATAAGCTTCCTTACTGATAATCGGATAATATTTATATCCCTTACCATGCGTTTCATGTGCTACAAATTTTTTTGTTTCTAAAATTCGAACAATCGTAGATACCGTATTGTAGGCAGGTTTTGGTTTTGGTAATTGTGTAATTATATCTTTTACCGAACCTATTTCGAGATTCCATAAAACGTGTATAATCTGCTCCTCTGCCTTTGTTAATGGTTTAATCATTTTTCAACTAATGTTTTAGTTCTATAATACAAATGTAACTAAATATTTAGTTTAAACTAATTTTTTAGTTGAATATTTTTACTTTTTTTCAGTATCTTGCACGACAATTAAAATGAATATGGATATTTTCTTGATACTCCTCGGCTTTATTTTTGTCCTTTTGGGGATAGTAGGCTCCTTCTTACCTGTCTTACCCGGACCAATTACCGGATGGGTGGGTTTATTGTTACTTTATTTAACCGATGCAGTGCCAATGAGTTATACTTTTTTAGGTCTAACTTTAGCAATTTCTATCGTAATTTGGGTTTTGGATTATACCATTCCGGCTATGGGTACAAAAAGATTTGGCGGAAGTAAATACGGAGCGATCGGCGCCACGGTTGGTTTAATAATCGGTTTAATTCTTCCAATTCCGTTGGGCTTTGTAATTGGGGCTTTTGTTGGAGCTTTTGTTGGAGAAATGATTTACAATTCTGATTTTAAAAGAGCGTTAAAAGCAGCATTTGGCTCGTTTATAGGCTTTCTTGCTTCTACAACTCTTAAATTTATTGTAAGCTTAATATTTGCCGGCTTGTTCATTTCCAAGCTCATTACTTATTGGGATGTAATTATTTAGTAGAATCAATTTCTCCTAGTAAAACTTCTAATCTTTTTTTCGCCAATTATTTCTGCGACGTTGCTTATTACGATTTGTTTTATCTGTACTTTCAGCAGGTTTTTTTGCTGTACGACTTCCCTGATTTCTTGGGTTTCTTTTTGGCTTTTCAAAAATTTCTCCAACTTCATCCACATAAGGATGCGCGTTTTCAACCGGAATTTTCTGACTAATAAGTTTTTGAATATCTTTTAAATATGCTCTTTCTTCACCATCACAAAAAGAAATTGCAATACCACTCGCTCCTGCTCTACCGGTTCTTCCGATACGATGTACATAAGATTCAGGCACATTTGGCAGATCATAATTCACAACATGTGATAATTCATCAATATCAATTCCGCGAGCAGCAATATCTGTAGCAACAAGCACATCGGTTGTACCATTTTTAAAATTACTTAAGGCCTTTTGCCGAGCAGTTTGCGATTTGTTTCCATGAATTGCCTCTGCACTAATATCTGCTTTATGCAATAATTTCACAATCTTGTTAGCACCGTGTTTTGTTCGAGAAAAAACCAATAACGAATGCATAGATTCGGTTTGTAGTAAATGGATCAATAATTTAATTTTATCGCTTTTTGCAACAAAATATAACTTTTGGTCTACTCGCTCTGCTGTGGTCTGTTCGGGCTGAACACTCACCTTTTCAGGATTTCCTAAAATTTTACGCGACAAATCAACAATTGTTGGATGCATGGTTGCCGAAAAGAAAAGCGATTGTCTATGATGTGGTAAAAGTGCTATAACTTTTTTTATATCATGAATAAAACCCATATCAAGCATTTGATCTGCCTCATCCAAAACAAAAAATTCTATGTCATTTAATCGAATATATCCTTGATTGATCAAATCTAAAAGTCTTCCTGGTGTTGCTACTAAAATATCTACACCTCTGCTTAATGCATTGGTTTGTGAATTTTGATTTACACCACCGAAAATAACCGTATTTTTTATACCGGTAAATTTTCCATACGTTCTAAAACTTTCACCAATTTGAATGGCCAACTCACGAGTTGGAGTAATTACCAAAGCTTTTACCTTTCGTTTACCGCTTTCATGACCTTTATCGAGATATAATTGCTGTAAAATTGGAATCGCAAATGCCGCGGTTTTACCCGTTCCGGTTTGTGCGCAGCCCAACAAATCTTTGCCTTGTAAAAGAATAGGAATTGATTGTTGCTGAATTGGAGTTGGATGCGTATACCCTTCGGCTTGTAAAGCTTTCAGTATAGGTTCGATTATTTCAAGATCTTTAAAGGTCATAATTTTTGGGGGTAAAGTCGGCAAAGGTAAGAGTAATAATTGGATATGTAAGATTTCCAAAAAACGCATGCCTTTTGGAAATCTTTTCTTGTGTAATTTTTAAAAATTTAAATTAAATACCAATCCACCTGAATTGGAATTGTTTTTCAGGTATGGTAATTCTATCTGTAAGTCGTTGCAAACGGTCGGGTAATTTCATCAAATAGTCTCTCGCTTTTTCAGCAGAATCATTTAATCCGTTCATGTGGTCAATATCCCATTGCACTAATAAAGACCGTAAAATATTGATATAATCTTGTGAAGTATACACGCCTAATCTTTGTGCAGCATCAGAAAAATGCGAGAACAACCCACCGATTTTATCTCCTGTCTGTCTTAAATTATGAGCTGGCATTACAATTTTTTTGCGCATCATATCTTCAAAAGCCAACATCATTTCATTTGGATCAACTTCAAAAATTCGTCGAATGAATTCAATGTATGCACTAGCGTGTCTCGATTCATCTGCTGCAATAATTCCATTGATTTTTGACAAATGCAGGTTTCCTGATTTCTTTGATAAGGTTGCAACGCGTCGATGTGAAATATTGGTTGCCAATTCTTGAAAACTGGTATAAACAAAATTACGATAAGGATCTCTGCTCGTTTGAATATCAAATCCATCATTTATTAAATGTTGGGTAGAAATTTCAAACTCTCGCATGTTTACACGACCCGATAAATACAAATATTTATTCAATAAATCGCCATGACGGTTTTCTTCGGCTGTCCAAGAGCGAATCCATGAAGACCAACCAGTTTTGTATTCCTGATCAATTCCTTCAATTCCCATCAACCAAGATTCATAGGTTGGTAAGGCTTCTTCGGTAATCGTATCGCCAACCAAAACCGCAAACAAATCATAGTCCATTTCTTTCGCTAAAGCCTGAATTTCTCTAACTTCTTCAAAAAAATTTGGATCTCTAGAATCTGGTAAAAAATCGGATGGTTGCCAATTTTCTTCTACTGGTTTTAAATATTTTGTAAGTAATTCATCAATTGATTTTTCAATGGTTTGCATTACTTCCAGGCGAATATTTATATTTTTATTCATGATTCTATGGAATTAATTTGTCTAAAAATAGACAATATTATTCAGCAATTAAAATTTGATTTTCAACTTTGATGGATCTAATACCGATTGCGTGCCTGAAATTAAATTCGCAATGACTTTTGTTTGTGGAAATTGTTCTAGAATTATTTTTAAAAAAACCGTTAACGGAATTGCCATAATCATTCCTGGAATTCCCCAAATATAACCCCAAAGCATTAGCATGACTAAAATGGTAATGATATTGATAGAAAACGATTTTCCCATAAAAATAGGTTCTAAAATCCCGCCAAACAATACTTGAACTCCAGTTATTGCTAAGGTAAAAAAGAACCAAACACTCATGGCTTCTAATTCGACAAAAGAAAATAATGCGAGTAAAATAACGGAAACGAAAGAACCAATCATTTGTACAAAGTTAATTACAAAGGCAAATAATCCCCAAAATATGGGAAAACTAACGTCAAAAAAGTAACATGCCAATCCTATTCCAATACCTGTAAATAAGCTTACCATAAATTTAACTTTAATAAACTTAATCAAGTCTTTTTCAATCTTCATAAAAGTTTTTACCGATGCATATTTTTGTTTCAATATCGTCGAATGCATCATTTTTTGAAAATTAATCGATTCGGCTAACCATAAAACAACGAAAAAAGCGGTCATTAAAGTCATCGAAAGGGTACTGCTTATAAAATCAAAAACGGAACCGAAATTTTTCATAATAGTATCCTCTTGAAAAACATTCGACAACATATTCTCTCCTTCTACAAATTCTAGCCCAAAAAATTGCTCCACTGAAATTAGAAGATCTCCCAATTTTGCCTGCGCTTTTTGAAAAAACATATTGTCTGTGGCTAAAATTTCTCTCGTGGAAAGTTGAATGAGCTCGCCACCAATTTTAAGAAATCCGCCAACAATTACAATTATGACGAAAATACTAATGAATTTAGGAACTCTCTTTTTTGTCAACCATCGCATTAAAGGTAAAAATAACAATGCGATAAACATGGAAGATATAAGCGGTATAAAAATAAATGATAAAATTTTCAGCAAATAAAAAATCAGAGGAACTACGATAATCAGTAATAGCGAATTTGTTGTTCTTAAATCTTTCATCGGGGATGTTATTATTCTATTTTAAATGCAAATTTACTAAGGATTCTGTTATAAATAAAAAAAACCTATCTGTTAAGATAGGTTTCAATTCTTAAAAAGTTAAAGAGAAAATATTAAATTACTTTGACATTTACTGCGTTCAATCCTTTTTTACCTTGTTCCAATTCAAATTCTACTTCATCTCCTTCACGAATCTCATCGATAAGTCCAGAAATGTGTACGAAATGTTCTTTGTTAGTTCCTTCTTCTGTAATAAATCCGAATCCTTTAGAATCGTTGAAGAATTTTACTGTTCCTTTGTTCATTTTTAAAATATTAAATAATTATATAAGCGGCAAAGTTAATGTTATACCGTATCATTTGAAAGCTTTTATACCATTAATTATTTAATGATGTATATATTACTGATTATCAGGTTATTGAAATTTAAAAAAGTTTAAGAAAAGCTTGTTTTTATTAAAAAAAAATGAATATTACGAAGTTAAAATGATGAATAAACGCAGATTTGAGTCTCTAAAACAACTTTTTTATAAAGGATTCATAAATTGTTCAATTGCTTCTGCCGAAATTTTCGGATTTGCACCCTCGCTTTGTGCAACTAAAGCTCCAACAGCACAGGCAAAATCAATAGAAGTTTGCGGATCTATATTTCTCAAGAGCTGATCTGTTAATGTTGCCAGAAAGGAATCTCCTGCACCAACAGTGTCTTTTACTTTAATTTGGTAGCCACTATTATAATAAAAAGTGTCATTTTGCATCAATACTGCTCCGAATTTACCTTTTGTAACACAAATAGAATTGGTATTGGTTTTTTCAGCGATATATCGGATGTTTTGTTCTAAGCCATGATATGGAGAATTTAAAAAATCACTAATAATAAAAAGCTCTTCATCATTAAACTTTATAAAATCAGCTTTCTCCATTAATTCTATCAGAAGATCCTTTTTATAATGAGGAGGCCTTAAATTGAGATCGAAAATTTTATATGGTGCATGCTGTAAAAGCTCTAGTAAGGTGTTTTTTGAAATAGCATCTCTAGCAACCAAGCTTCCAAAAATAAAGGCATCCGAAGATTTTACGGTATTTTTCATTGCTTCGGTTACCCGGATTTTATCCCACGAACTCGGATATTTTATTTCATAAGAAGCCGAACCACTTTTATCTAAGGTAACATTTACCTTACCAGTTTCAAAATTGGTGTCTTTAACAATAAACTCGGTTGCAACTCCATTATCATTTACATAAGCAACTAAATCTTCGCCGTTTTTATCGTTTCCAACTTGACTAATCATGAAAACTTCGTTGCCAAATGATTGCAAACGCAAAGCAACATTAAGTGGTGCACCGCCGATTTTCTTGTGAGTTGGAAAAACATCCCATAGCACTTCCCCAAAACAAACAATTTTTTTACTCATGCTTTTTGCCAATTATTTAAAATCAAATTGATTTACTTCTAAATTTTCTATAGTAACAGATTCATTTTCCGAATCAATCGAAAACATACTCATCGGTTCCTCTGCAAAAAATATTTCAGTCATAACAGTTTCTCCATTATTATAAAAAATTTCAATCGAGGTTTTATCTAACAAGAACCAAACCGACAAATCTTTAGAATTACTGTGATAAGGCGCTTTTGAGAGTTTATTTCCGAAACCTTCAGAAAACGAATTATCTCCGGCTTTTGATCGGTCAATAAAAAAGTACTTCTCTTTGTTATTGAGTCCGAAACGGATTGCATTTCCCATTTTATTGTGCACTATAAAGGTGTATTTTATTTCTTTCAAATCTTTGAGCGCAAATTTAATTTCGGCTCGCGTTAGATCAACCATTGAAGAATCGATTACAATGGTTTCTTTGTCTAGTTGCAAAGACTCTTTTTTTACTGATTTTTCACTATATTTTTGTAGTTCTTTTACCGGCTGAGATACAATTCGATAAGAATTATCGCTTTTGACTAATTTCAATTCTCTTGCCATTGTCATTGAACTACGCCATTTTTGTGTTGGTACTTTTTGCGCATATTCCCAATTCGACATCCAGCCTAAAAATAATTTTCTACCATCAGAATCCGGAATATTCGACCAGGTAACTCCGGCATAATTATCCATTCCATAATCAATCCATAATGAATTTTCCTTTTTTAAATCCTTAGCAAACATTGGATCAAGACGAAAAGTTTTTCCATCAAAATCACCAATAAAATATTGTGTGCCAGAACCTCCATTTATACCACCGGGATTCAAACTTTGAATTAAAACCCATTTAATTTCTTTTGAACCTTCGATTGTCATCGGAAAAAAATCCGGACATTCCCATACACCGTCATGTGAGCCAATGCCCTCACCAAAATAAGATAGTAACTTCCAGTCTTTTAAATTTTCTGATTTGTAAAAAAAGGTTTTCTCAACGGTTGCAAGAACCATAATCCATTGCTTATGAATGGCATCCCACATCATTTTTGGATCTCGAAAATCTTTTATACCATGATTTTTAATTACAGGATTGTCGGCATACTTCGTAAAAGTTTGTCCTTCATCTAAAGAATAGGCAATTGCTTGACTTTGATAGGTTATCTCCCCATTTTTTTCTCCAACCGGGTCATGATAGGTAAACATCGCAACAACCGGTTTTATCGAATCATTTCCAAATCCGGAAGTATTTTTAGAATCAACAACTGCACTTCCCGAAAAAATATAGCCTTTTTCATCAGGAAAGATTGCAATAGGTTGTTCTTCCCAAACTACCATGTCTTTACTGGTGGCATGACCCCAATGCATCGGACCCCATACATTACCTTCTGGGTAGTATTGAAAATATAAATGATACGTGCCATTGAGAAAAAACATACCGTTTGGATCATTCATCCAATTTGCTTTTGGTGTAAAATGATAATTCGGACGATATAATGCTTCTTCTAAGCTTATCGAATCTTGTACAATTTCAGTTGGATCATTTTCTACTTTAGGTGCTTCTTTACATCCTGTTAAAGAAATTAAAAGCAGACCTATAATAAGCTGTGCTAAATTAATAATTTTCATGCCTTTTATTTTTGTCTTACTAATTTTTTACTCAACTCTTCTAGCGAAATACCTTTCGTTTCGGGCATCATAAATATAACAAACAACAATTGAAAAACCATCATAATGGCGAATACTAAAAAGACGACCCCAGCACCAATGGTGGAGAATAAAAATGGAACCATAGAAGGAATAATCGCCGCTAAGATCCAATGTGTTGAAACTCCGAATGATTGTCCGCTTGCCCGTAAATGATTTGGGAAGATTTCAGAAATAAACACCCAAATAATCGCTCCTTGACCAATGGCATGTGAAGCTATGAATAGGAATAAAAAAATCGGAACCGCCATTCCTTCCCAATGCAAGAAAAAAGCAGCCGAAACCAAACCTAAAGAAATTATGTAGCCAATTGAACCAATGTACATCAGAATTTTTCTACCCAACCTATCAATTAAAAATACCCCTAAAAGTGTGAATATCAAATTCGTAATACCGATACCTATGCTACTTAAAAGCGCTGTACTTTCGCCTAAACCGGCTTCTTCAAAAATTCTTGGAGCATAATATAGAAAGGCATTTATACCTGATAATTGATTGAAAAATGCGATTAAGAATGCTAGTATGAGCGGAAATCTGTATTTCTTCATAAAAATATTTTCCCCCGTTGCATGCCCTTCATTATCCGATTTTAATTGCAACATTAACGGCTCAACATCATCCCCAGGATTAATCAATTCTAACACTTTTTTTGCTTCTTCGTCTCTATTTTTTGAAATTAACCATCTCGGACTCTTAGGCACCGTGAAAATTAATACCGTATAAATAAATGCCGGTATGGCCTCAACACCAATCATCCAACGCCATGCATTTTCTCCAACATTTCGAAGTAAATAGTTAGACACAAAGGCAATTAAAATACCTAAGACAATATTAAATTGGTACAGAGCAACCAATCGACCTCGATCTTTGGCCGGAGCAATTTCAGACACGTATGCAGGTGCAGCAATAGTGGATGCACCAACACCTACACCGCCTAAAAATCGAAAAAAAGCAAAAGTATATGGGTCGTTTACCATTGCTGATCCGATGGCAGAAACAAAATAAAATATACCAATCCAAATCAGGGTTTGTTTTCTTCCTATTTTATTGGTTGGTATTCCGCCAAATAAAGCACCAAAAACAGTTCCCCACAAAGCCATTGCCATAACAACCGAGCCGTGAAAAGCATCGGAAGAACCCCAAAGTGCTTGTAATTTTTTATCAGCACCAGAAATTACAACAGTATCAAACCCAAAAAGAAAACCCGCCAATGCAGCAGTAATTGACCAAAGTAATATTTTATTCATGTTGAAAAGATTATTTGTGGTCTAAGATACATTAAAAATTAGAGGTGAAAAATTTAAACTAAAAAGATCAAATTTATGACTAGATAAATTTGATCTTTTTACAAAAATTGCTTTTAAATTTATAACTGAAAAGGCTAATTCTTTATCAATTTTTTTACGGCATACCCTTTATCCGTGTGAATTTTTATCATATAAATTCCTCTTGGAAGGTCGGTTAAATTAATGTATTTGTAGTTAGATTTTACAATCTTAACTCGGTCACCCAAAATAGATTGAATCTCCACTTTTAAAATCGTATTGTTAGATTGCACAGATAACATATTGTACACTGGGTTAGGGTACAATTTGATAGATTCATCAAAATCAATAGTTTTAGTTGTTTGGGCAGAAAGACCACTCAATACCGAAAAGAAAATCAAAATAAATAAGTATTTTTTCTTCATAGAATAATCTTTTACACTTCTCATTGGCAAAATTACGTAATGACTCTTTAGCGTACTGTTAACTTTTAGATAAAAAATATATGCAAACGTTAAAAATAAAAAACAAAGATAGGCGATTATTCTTTTCTAATTTTTGATTTAAAAAAAGCTTATCCACAAATTAAAATTAACAATTATTTAATAATTTAATGCCGCTAACTTTATAATATCTTCAGAATCTAATCGTACTTTTGTTTCATAAATTAGAAAAAAGGTTAAACATAAATAATGCTAGCTTCAACTAATTTATTTTTATTTGTATTAATTTTAATATATCAAAAAATAAGCCATGATTGAGAAATATCAAACAACAGAAGAATTGGTTGCACAATTTTTGAAAAAGCTCGAAGAACGAGTTAAATCAAATAGCACCAGAAATCCATTGCAATGGGAAAATAAAGAGTACACGCCTACTTTATAAGGTTTATCTTTAAATTTTTATTGCCAACGAACTGACCAAACCTATAAGTCATTCGTGTTAACTTCTTCCAATATTGCCCAAAATTTCTTGATTTTGTAATAATTTTTTCAAAGCTTAGCTATTTTCTACAAGCTAAATTTATATAGATTTTTTTTTCTTCTTCAAAACTTTAAATTTTCTTTAGATTGTTTTGTATACTATAGAGATAAACAAATAAATTAAGTAATGATAAAATATCAAAAGACTACACCAGATCAAGTTCAAACATTTTTAAAAAAGATTGCAGATCGCACGAAATTGAATAACAAAAAAAGATCTGATTATAAAGAGATGGAGCATAAATCAAATTTATAGCAAACTATCTTTCCCGTTTTTTTTAAAAATCGGCACTTATTATAACCTCTTTTCTTTCGCTTTTTATTTTCTCTAGATTTTCATCGGTAATAGAGAATTGAATATCCCAAGTGGATTTATCACTTTCATCTTGATTCAAATCAATGGCATAGGTAATATTATTTTTGAAGATGTAATATTGTGAAGTATTTTTTTTGAATAATTGAATTTTATAATTATTTTCTACACTAGCCTTAAAGTTTTCCAATTCATAATCCGTTAACGATGCATTAGGTTCAAAAGAAAGTTTATAAACCCGCATGTCTTCTAGAGTACTAATTTTTAAAACACCTTTTACGTCGGCTACTGTAGTTTTTTGTGTGTTTCTTCCGTTATATTCTTCACTTAAAGTAATATTTTTGAGCATAATTTGACTTTCTGCATTCCATGCCAAAACCAGGACAAGTATTAAAACTATTGACTTCATATTTTGTGGTAGTTATAGTTAAAGTTTGATAAAGGTAATATTTAATATGACAAAATCAAATAGGCACTAATGTGTATATCAATTTATTACATGCAATAAAACCACAAAAAAAAATCACTGTTGATTTACAAACAGTGATTTTTTAGCAATTTTTAATTGGAGGGGGGCATTAATTAACATACCAAATTTAACTCTTTTTGGTTGAACAAAATAAACCCATTTTAATGAAAGTGACAATCCAATTAGGACGAATGCCTTGAATATTTGTCCGAAAGTAGTAGTTTTTTTACCGAAGCAAGATTATTATTAGTTTTTAAAACTACTTACGAAATAAACTCTTTGATTTTAAAAGTCTTTACATTTTCCATTCCACTACTAATTGCCTCTTTATTTAGAGGAATCAAATGATGGTATCTTTCCGGTAAGGATTTTTTAAGACCTTCGATTACATTTTCTAATTGAACAATAGGTTTGATCTTTAAAAAACCTCCCAAAACAATCATATTGAAGATTTTTTTATTTCCCATTTCTGTAGCTAATCTGTTGCCTTCAATTTGATAAATGGCAATATCACTCCGCTCAGGATGATGCGAAATTCCGTTCGGGTCGTAAATTAGTACACCACCCGGTTTTACAGAATTTTCAAACTTATCCATCGATTGCTGGTTTAATATTATAGCAGTATCATACACTTTTAAATAAGGTGAACTAATTCTGTCATCGCTTAAAATAACGGTTACATTTGCCGTACCTCCACGCATTTCAGGGCCGTAAGAAGGCATCCAGCTCACTTCTTGATCTTGCATAATTCCTGAATAGGCTAAAATTTTTCCCATGGACAGCACTCCCTGACCACCAAAACCTGCAATTATAATCTCTTCTGTCATCGCTATTTATTTTAGTTTTCCATTCACTTTTATATCTCCCAATGGAAAATAAGGAAACATGTTTTCTTCCATCCAAATATTAGATTCAATCGGAGTCATTTTCCATCCTGAATTACAATTGGAAACAATCTCTATAAAAGAAAGTCCCTTTTTCAATCGTGTATTTTCGAATGCTTTTTGAATTGCTTTTTTCGCTTTTCTGGCATGTTTATGTGTGTGAACCGACTGGCGCGTTACATAATAAACTCCGGGAAGATTGGAAATTAATTCGGTCATCTTTAACGGACTACCCATATTCTCAATTTCGCGACCATAAGGAGATGTTGAAGTACGCATACCTTCTAAAGTTGTAGGTGCCATTTGCCCTCCGGTCATACCGTAAATACCATTATTCACAAAAATAATAACGATATTTTCTCCACGATTACAAGCGTGAATAGTTTCTGCCGTACCAATGGCCGCAAGATCACCATCACCTTGGTAGGTAAACACATATTTTTCTGGCCAACATCTGGCAATTGCTGTTGCTACTGCCGGTGCTCTACCATGTGCCGCTTGCGTCATATCGATATTCATAAAATCGTATGCCAAAACGGAACAACCAACCGGTGCAACACCAATCGTATCTTCTACAATACCCATTTCGTCAATAACTTCCATGGTTAAATTATGTGCGGTACCATGACCACAACCCGGACAATAAGACAGCGCTGTGTCTGTCATTAATTTTGTTTTACAGAATACTTGATTCTCGGGTTTTATGATGTCTAATACGTCCATTTTTTATGATTTTTTGTTCTAAAGCTTCCAATACTTCTTCGGGAGTGTGTATAATACCACCTGTTCTTCCAAAATGTTCTACCGGTACTTTGTGTTCGACAGAAAGTCGCACATCTTCTACCATTTGTCCGGCATTAAGTTCTACACTTAAAATACCTTTAACTTGATCAGCTAATTCGAATAATTCTTTTTTAGGATATGGGAATAAGGTTATTGGTCGTAATAAACCAACTTTAATACCTTTATCTCTTGCTAGTTCTACTGCTTTTTGACTGATTCTGGCACTCGAACCATACGCAACAATCAAATATTCGGCATCGTCACATTGTATTTTTTCATATCGCAAATCTTCTTCTTCCATTTGACGATATTTCTTTTGCAAACGGTGTACACGAGCTTCCATTTTTTCTGATTGCAAATCCAAAGAAGTTATAATATTTCGTTCTCTTCCTTTTTTGCCTGTTGTTGCCCAGCTGCCATATTTTTCAATAACTTCTTCGTCTTTCAGTCGAGGTTTTGTATCTCTCAAATTCACTTTTTCCATCATTTGCCCAATAAGACCATCCGATAAAATCAAAACCGGAGCTCTATATTTAAATGCAATATCAAAAGCATCTGCCACAAAATCAGACATTTCTTGTACTGATGCCGGAGCAAGTACATATAATTTATAATCACCATGACCTCCACCTTTTACCGACTGAAAATAATCTGCCTGAGAAGGCTGAATTGTTCCCAATCCGGGTCCACCGCGAACTACATTTACAATAACCGCCGGTAATTCGGCTCCAGCCAAATAAGAAATACCTTCTAATTTAAGCGAAATACCTGGACTCGATGAAGAAGTCATTACCTTTTTACCGGTACTTGCAGCGCCATAAACCATATTGATTGCCGCAATTTCACTCTCTGCTTGCAAGACAACCATTCCGGTTCTTTTTTCGGGCTGCTCGGTCATTAAATATTCAATTACCTCAGATTGAGGTGTGATAGGATAACCAAAATAAGCATCTACACCTGCACGAATTGCAGCTTCTGCTAATGCTTCGTTACCTTTCATTAATTTTAACTCTGCCATTTTTAGCTTATTTTTTATTCAGAAATTTTTACACGATATACCGTAATTGCTCTATCCGGACAAACAAGTCCGCAATTTGTACAACCGGTACATGCTTCGGGGTGACTCATATAGGCATAGTGATATCCTTTTCGATTAACGTCAGTAGACATGCTAATAACATTTTCTGGACAAACAGGGATGCAAACTTCACAGCCCTTGCAAGTTTCTGTATTCACTACAATTGCGCCTTGAACTTTTGCCATTTTACTATTTTTTTTAATGGTAACATACTTTTACCATTTAATGATGCTTAAATTTACTGATAAAACCACGAAAAAAACATGATATAAGTCAATTTTGAAAAAGTATCCTATTGCTAATTAGTGCTTAATTTGAAGCTTTTTTAGAGATATGTTTTGTTAATTCTTTAAAAAAAACGCAACATTTTACGCACTTCAGTTGTAAACTGAAAATTTAATGTCACCAGTAATTTTCTTGATTTAGGTCAAATTCTCTCTCCAAAAAGCTTTTTAGGAATTTTTTGCGAAACATTTTTACTCTCTTCTAAGAAAAATTTGAACAAATTTTGAAAAATTTACAGCGCCGTTTTTAAATTTAGAGAATCTTTAATTCTCCCTCTTGATATCGAAATCAAAAAGAGGTATTTTTACCAAACTTAACCTTTAAAACTAATCGTATGAAAACCCAAAACTTATCGAATCATCGCCGCTTTGTACCTTTTTATCATTTTGTTGTCATTTTAGGCATTTTAATTTTAATCACCGGTTCTATTAGATATGTGGTAGTGAGCTCTGAAGACAATTTATATTCCGCAACCTTATTGGTTTTAACTTCGGTTCTACTCTTATTTGTTGCTCTTTTTGCTCGCTCATTTGCTTTAAAAGCACAAGATAGAGCCATTTGTGCAGAAGAAAAATTTAGATATTATTTACTCACAAAAAACCAATTACCTGAAGAATTAACCGTGCGTCAAATTATAGGCTTACGATTTGCATCGGATAAAGAATTTCCTGAATTAGCAGATCAAGCAGCCAAAGACAATCTATCGGAAAACGATATCAAAAAAGCGATCAAAAATTGGAAAGGTGATTACTATAGAGTTTAAGCAGTATTGCTCTAAAAAAGTCTCAGTTCATAGCATAAAAAAGCGTGGAAATCTTTTAAGATTTCCACGCTTTTTTTATGTAGAATTCCATTTACATGGGAATAACAACTTCAATCGATTAAAACGTAGTTGTTTGTAAAAATTCTAAACTTTTTTCTACACTTACAATAGGGTCGAAATCATATTCTTCAACTTCAATGATACCGTATTGCATGCCTGAATTTTTTGAATTATCAAAAATTGCATTGAAATCCATATCACCACTTGCACCTAATTCTTTATGGTCTTTAATATGCCAAAGCATAAAACGGTTCGGGTATTTATCGAAATAAGCAACTGGTTGTTTTCCACCTTGCGTGATCCAATATAAATCCAATTCAAACATCACCTTGTCAGGATCGGTTAATTCTAACATATAGTCGTAAACAGGTTTGCCATCGAAAACTGTTGTAAACTCTTTATCGTGGTTATGGTATCCGAAAACAATGCCATTATCTTTGCATTTTTGTCCGACAGCATTAAAATATTCAATGTATTTTTTCAATCCATCCAAACTTTCGTAACCTTCTTTGCTCATCCATGGTTGAACAATCCATTTTACGCCAGCAGCTTTATGTGCTTCGATACACATATCCCACCATGCCATGGTTGTATCCCAATTTTCGGCAGTTGGCAAATTTTGTCCGGTATGCGATCCTAAAAATTCCAGACCGTTATCCTCACATAATTTTTTAAATTCCAATGGTTCCATTCCATAAAATTTACCATCACTAAAACCTGCGGTTTCCACAAAACTATAGCCCATTGCACCTACTTTGGCAACGGTTCCTTTCACATCATTTTTCATAGCGTCTCTTACAGAATACAACTGCAAGCCAACAACTTTATCTTTTGGCTTAAAACTAAATAAGGTAAAGCCTTGCACAACTAGAGCTAAAACTCCAATAAATAATAGAATTTTTTTGCTCAATTTTTTACTGTTCATACGAATTAATTTAGGTTATGTAATGATATAGTTTTTAAGGAATTTTCAAAAAAGTTACAGAAAACATCCTAAGAATTGAATGATACCCGCAAAATTAGAAAACCAACCGACAAGTAACACGCTAACAAATTTATTAATAATGTTTTTAAGAATTGACAATAAACCAAAGAAATTCATTATTTCGATTCCCGTTTTCACGGAAATGACAATTTGAATTAAAACCTCGAGGATGAGGCTCTAGGGATACTTTTCAATCCAAAGAAAAAAATTCCTCGAAAGAGTTATCCAAAAAACAACATTTAACTTGGTCAAATAGCAGTGAAAACGGTTATAATTAAAGTATTAGATAAAAAATAGCTGTTGTTCGGACAATATTTACGCTCGTTCGTCCTAGTTCATTTCATTTATTTTAGGCTTAGACCTAACTTCGAAGTGATAAATTAATTTTTTAAATAAAAATTATGAAACCAAAACACTACCCTAGGATTTTATGTTTACTTACCGTTTTCTTTTTTAGCATTATTTCTTTTGCACAAACCACGCATACGGTAACTCTTGTTTGCGATTCGGAATCTATAAAACATGCCGACCCCTATACTGTTTGTTATTTCGTAAATCAGGGAGAAGGCACTGACACTCGCGAATTCACCATCGAAGCCAATGTGGGAGATACCATTGTATGGCAAGGCTTTACACTTTCAGACGATACCTTAGAAATTCGAAAAATAAAATATGAAAAAGGAACCAATGTTTTTGACAAAGATGAAATCGACGGCAACACTACCGTAATTGCAGCCATAAAAGAAAGTACAAAAGACAAACCTAACTATACCTATAAAATTTCTTTCAAGGTAAATGGTAAGGGTAAAATGTATTCCATTGATCCTTTAATTAGTGTTGGTGGTCGTTAGAATTAATAACAAAGCATATGATTTTTAAGGCTAAAGTCAATTATTTAATACTAGGCTTCTTATTTTTCACTATTCCACTAATTTTTGGTCAAGACCAGAAAATAGCAGATAGTCTCGCCATTATTTACAAGGAAAATCAATTAACAGGAACGGCAAAACTAGAATTATTAGAGGCATTAGCTTTTAATGAAATGAGAGATTCTCAGTTAGCATTACAATATGCGGAAGAATCAATAGCCTTATCTACATTAAAAGAAGGCAATGAAAAATACTTGATATCTGCTTACATTACAATGGGAAGTATCTTAAGAAAACAAGGCAAATTAGAAGGCGCCTTAACTATTTTATTAAAGGCTGCAGAAATAGCGGTAATAACACAAAGTATTTCCCAAGAGAACTCGATTAACATAACCATAGCCGATATTTATGCCGGAATGGGCAATTATGGCAATGCGGAACTTTACTACGATAAAGCAATCCATTTGTTGCGTAAGAATATTAATTCAGCAGAAGATCCGGCTAATTCAATAAGAGATTCAATAAAACTGGGGTCTGCTTTATTGAATCAAGGTGACACCTATTTCAACAATAAAAAATACGATGCGGCACTTCGGAATTTTGAAGAAGCAGGACCTATTTTCAAAAAAACGAAATTCTTGCAAGGCACTGCCTACAATGTAGGTAATATCGGTATGGTATATGCCGAGCAAGGAAAAGATAGCCTGGCAGAAGCGAATATGAACCAAGCCATACAGATTCTTGAAGACGTGCAAGATTACTACCCTATCTCGGTATATTTAACCTATATTTCTGACATTTATTTTCGAAAGAACAACTGGAAAACTGCAGTTGGTTATGCCCAAAAAAGTTTAGACTTAGCTAAAAAATATAATTTAAGAGAGCAAATTAGCGCTGCCTACTTAAAGCTTTCCAATCTAGAAGAGCATGCAGGAAATTTTAAAGCAGCCAACTCCAATTATAAAAACCACATTTTGTATCGCGATAGTATTCAAAATCTCGATGTAATACAAAAAATGGCCGATTTGCGAACCAATTACGAAGTTGCGCAAAATCAAAAACAAATGGATATAGAAGTTGCTCAAAAACAAATAGAAGTCGACCTTCTCAACCAGCAAAAAAGAAGTCAAAAAATTATTAATTTCGTCACTATAGTAGCACTTCTCATGGCATGTATTGTTGCTTTTGGCTTATTTCGACGTAACAAATACATTCATAAAACCAATAAAATTATTGAGGCAGAAAAAAATCGTTCAGATCAACTTTTATTGAATATTCTGCCAGCCGATACCGCCGAAGAATTGAAACGAAACGGTAAAGTTCGTGCCAAAAAATTTAAAGCCACAACGGTTTTATTTACTGATTTTGAAGGATTTACACATTATGCAGAACATCTTTCACCAGAAAAGTTGGTAGAAAGTGTAGATTATTATTTTTCAAAATTTGACGAGATTATCGAAAAGTATGGTATTGAAAAAATTAAGACTGTAGGCGATGCTTATATGTGCGCCGTCGGACTTCATGGCCAAAAAGAAAATGAAGCCATAAATATTATTCTTGCCGCCATAGAAATGATTGATTTTGTTGAAAAATCTAAAAAAAATAATACCGACAATCTCACCCGTTTTGATATTCGTATCGGACTAAATTCAGGACCCGTAGTTGCCGGAGTGGTTGGTACGAAAAAGTTTGCTTATGACATTTGGGGAGATACCGTAAATATAGCCTCAAGAATGGAATCAAATTCACAAATTGGTAAAATAAATGTGACCGAAAATACCTACAAGCTGATAAAAAACACCTTCGATTGTCATTATCGCGGTGAAATTGATGTGAAAAATAAGGGAATGATGAAAATGTACTTTGTAGACCAACTCAAAACAAATATTACCCCCAACCAGCTTTTTTCCTGTAATTAATTCATGCGATTCTAGTTTTTACTACAAAAAAAGCGTGTTTTTTATCGCTAACTGCATTATTGGCAAAATTTTAAGAATTTATTAATGCAACCTTAACGTCGCTAAAAAGACAATTGCATTACCTTTGTGTATGATTAATTTTGAGTTAGTAAGTTAGAAAAGTCGGCTATCCCACTATAGCCGGCTTTTTTAATGCAAAAAATTAGAGCATCTTCCGCTTTTTTTCCCAAGTTTTGACTTGGATAATAAATAGAATCACAAAAATAATTTTTAAGGAAATACCCGAACCAATCAAGAAACCGGAGTAAAAATTTGGTAGATCTTCTCGAAAATAAATTCCGGAAAATAATAAGAGTAAACCCACAACTACAAGACCCAATTCATACCCTGGTTTATAGGCGCCACTTTTGGCTTTACCAATGATATACAAAGTTTTTAACGAAACCCCAATCACCATCAAAGCAATGGCTAAAAAAAACAACTCGGTCGTTTTTTTTAGAAGGATTCCTGCGATTAGAAAAAAGATGCCGATAAAAAGAGTGACTTTTGAGTTCATAAAGGTTTCAGTTTTATACTTTCCTTTTTATAAATTACAACAGAATTTACGATAGAATCATGAATCGCTTTTCGTTTTTCATTGCTTGTAACAGTTAGCAAAGATATCCAACCTAATAAAGCTTTTGTACTAAATCGAACAAAAGCCAAAGGCAAAGAAATATTCTCGGTTTCATTCGCTTCTTTTTTAACACGAATCCCGTTCATTCTATGGCCAATAGTTCCACCAAAAATACCTACAAAAAGTGGATCATACAAAATAAACAAAAAAATAAAAGCAATCGATCTTGCCGAGTTTGGCACATTATCGAATAAGGAAAAGATATCGGTTATAACTTTCATGAGAATGACTAAAATCAAAGTGTCTGCAAATACTGCTTTAAATCTGTCTAATAAAACCGGATACATTTTTAGGCTCTTTGTCATGCTAATTAATCGCTTTTTACTTACCCCAAAAATTAACAATTAAAAACACAATTATTCCAAAAATACCTATCAAGGCAGAAAGAAAAAAATAATCGGCAAATCGTTCCAATCTATATTCAATTTTTTTGTTTTGTGACCGTATCGAAATAAAAGAAAGAACAGTAGAAAATGTCAATAATAAGGCTATACCAGAGGTAAACTCATCGATTAAATTATTTTCAGATTTGTCGGTAAGATGTAGTGAGGTAATAATAAAAAGGCAAAAACCAAGCAAATTTGCCGATGTACCTAAGATATGTGCCGAAGTGTTATTTGCCATTTTTTATTAGCAAAGTTACACTTTTCAAAGGATTAATTTTAAGGCTAAGAATTGAATGAATTTGTGGCACCAAGCCCCAAATATTTTTATCTTTAGGGTATTCAAACCCAAGTATTGTTATTTATGAAAAAGCCTTTAAAAATTATAGTAATTACGCTTACTTCCCTACTCCTTTTCATCGTTATCGCCGGATTGTTTGGTTGGATATGGGTCAAATCAAGTTTTCTTTATTTTGAAAAAGATTTTGCCGAGAATGTTGATATGCATGAAGTTACTATAGATGGCTACAAGTTTTTAGATCGAAATGATAATGGGCAGCTCGACATTTATGAAGACGACCGAAAAACGATCGACGAACGCGCTACCGACCTCTTGTCGCAAATGACTTTGGAAGAAAAAATTCATATCCTCAAAGGATCCGGAATGGCATCTGGTTTGGGTAAAGTTCCGAAAGGCGAAGGTATTCCCGGAGCTGTTGGTACCATCGTACCAACGCCGAGATTAGGCATACCAACCGTATATTTATCGGATGGTCCGGCAGGATTGCGGATTGAGCCAAAACGAAAATTCGATGAAAAAACCTACTATTGCACCGCCTTTCCTATTGCCACCTTGCTAGCTTCTAGCTGGAATACTGACCTTACTAAAGAAGTTGGAATGGCTATGGGCAATGAAGCGCTCCATTATGGTATTGATGTAATTCTTGCCCCCGGAGCCAATATTATGCGACACCCTTTATGTGGTCGAAATTTTGAATATTATTCAGAAGACCCGATACTTTCAGGCTATATAGGAGCTGCTATGGTTAACGGAATTGAATCGAATGGCGTTGGTACTTCCGTAAAGCATTTTGTAGCCAATAATCAAGAAACCCGACGAAATAGCAATGATGTTATTATTTCTGACCGAGCATTTCGAGAAATATATCTTAAAGGATTTGAAATCATCGTGAAAAAATCACAACCATGGACGCTCATGTCTTCGTATAACAAAGTTAATGGCGTTTATACTTCAGAAGATAGAACCTTACTTACCGATATTTTAAGAGACCAATGGGGCTTTGAAGGTGTCGTTATGACGGATTGGTTTGGAGGCAAAAATGCACCTGCTCAAATTAGTGCAGGCAACGACCTGCTTGAGCCAGGTACCAACCTTCAATGGAAAGCCTTGAAAAAAGCCGTAATAAAAGGAGATTTATCGCAAACCGATATAGACACTTCTGTCAAACGCATTTTAAAAATGCTCTTGCAATCGAAAAAAATGCAGCGGTATTCCTTTGACAACAAACCTGACTTGAGGGCGAATGCACAAATTGCACGGCAATCTGCCGCAGAAGGTATGGTATTGCTTAAAAATGAACATACGCTTCCGTTAGAAAATAGTAAAAATGTTGCTCTACTTGGCGTTAATTCCTACGATTTCATCGCAGGAGGTACCGGTTCGGGTGACGTGAATGAGGCATACACAGTTTCATTAGAAGAAGGTTTGAAAAATGCAGGGTCCACCATTAACAAATCTGCTAAAAGCGCCTTTGAAACCCATAAAAATGCCAACAAAAAAGCTTTTATAAAACCACAAGGCTTTAAAGCCATGTTTCAACCCTATTCACCGCCTCAATTACAACTTACCGAAGCGCAATTGAGTGACGTAGCCAACAGTGCCGATATCGCCATTTTAACCATTGGTAGAAATAGTGGCGAAGGAGCTGACAGGGTTGAAAAAGATGACTTTCTTTTAACACAGCAAGAGCAAGACATGATTTCGAGTACCTGTACTATCTTTCATGATGCCGGTAAAAAAGTAATTGTGGTGCTCAATATTGGTGGTGTGATAGAAACGAGTTCTTGGAAAGAGCAGCCGGATGCTATTTTATTGGCATGGCAAGGCGGACAAGAAGGAGGTAACGCTGTAGCGGATATTTTAAAAGGTACGGTTAACCCAAGTGGAAAACTACCCATGACTTTTCCTATATATCTTAGCGACCATGCCTCTCATGCCAATTTTCCTTTAGATGGTGAGCCTATGAACATACCCGAGATGATTTTAAATAAGGAAGTGCCGGAAGCAGACAAGGTGCGCAATAAAGATTATACACTTTATGAAGAAGGTATTTATGTTGGATACCGACATTTTGACAAAGCAACTATAGAGGTGTCGTACCCTTTTGGTTACGGACTTTCGTATACCAATTTTGAATTTAACAATCTCGATGTTAGTGTTGCAAATGATACGATAAATGTAAGCGTTAGCCTGAAGAATATTGGCGATAACACTGGTAAAGAAGTTGTACAGGTATATGTTGCAAAGCCCAACACCACTATTGATCGCCCGATAAAAGAACTGAAAGCTTTTACCAAAACTCAAAATTTAAAACCTGATGAAAGTGCAAACCTAAACCTGCGTATACCGGTTACCGAATTGCGCTATTGGGATGAAGCAAATTCGAACTGGGCAATTGAAAAAGGCATGTACAGCCTACAAACCGCTGCATCGTCACGGGCCAATGGTTTATCTATGGAAATCGAAATTAAATAATAGAGTTTTTACCTGCCGGCAGCCAGAAAAGCCTCGATAGTTTTCCTTAGTAGGCTAGAACTAGCAATAAATTATATCGGTTGGAACAATTTCTTTTCCTTCCTGTTAATTCATCAATTTGATTTATAGATTGAATCTCTTTCAATTTTTTATTAAAAATATTCATTGAAAGCAAAAGACTAAATATTAGCAGAGTTAATGAGGCTAAAATTATAAGCCATATTGATAATGTTAATTCAAAATTCAACCATTTCATAATAATTGGGACATATTTTAAAGCGAAAACAATAATTACAGAGAAAACCAAATACTTTAAAAAGTCATAAAATTCTTTTGAGAGAGCATCATTTTTAAATTTATTAAATGATTCTTTTAAATATTTCATTAATTTTCAAATGTTACCTAACGTTTGGCGGTATGAAATCGTTGGGGATTGCGGGCTACTTTCCTGTCCAATTACACCAAACTTGATGCGTAGCAGTATGTTTAAATAACCACTTAAATTTCAATGTTTTATAACGCGTATTAGCCACTGGCATTGGTATTCTTCAATTGTTTTTAAAACTATATCTTCAATCTTTTTATGTAATTTTGCAAAATGGAAAGTTACAAAAGATATTTGATAGAAAAACTTGAAATGAGCGAAATTGATGCTGATTTATTCCTTTCAGGTTTTGAAGTAGTTAAATTGAAAAAAGGTGATTTTCTTCAAAAAGAAGGCAGTAAATGCAATATCGTAAGGGTCATAATCAAAGGTTGTGCCAGAGGTTTTGTGGTTAATGAAGGAAAAGAGATAACAACCAATTTCTATTTCGAAAATGATCATACATACGACCATATAAACTATCTGCTTCAAAAACCCAGTCAAATTAATATTCAAGCTCTAGACGACATCGAAGCGATTGAATTATCCATGGAAGCTCTATATTTTTTAAATTCTGAAGTCATCGGATTTCATCGTATGAGTTTTCAAATGTTTAAAATGAATCTAATAAAATCTGAGTCGCAAAGATTAGACTTTATAGTCAAAAACCCTAAAGAAAGGTATCTTAACCTTCTTAAGAATAATCAGCAAATTATCTCAAGAATTCCACAACATCAAATAGCGTCTTTTATTGGAATTTCAGCCGAGCATTTAAGTCGAATTCGTAAAGAAATGCACAAATCTTAATTTCTTAGCAAATATCAACGAAATTATCTTTTCATAGACCGTAATTTTGTACCATACATAAAAATAAAAGTATGGGAATGACAAAATTCAATTTCAAAACATTCGTAATTATCACATTAATTACAAGTATCTGGATAAATATTGCAGAAGTAGCTAGAGCAATGTTGGTCGCTTTTCCTTTAATGGAAAAATTCTTTGCAGGTAGAATCCCAATTGGAGCAATGGAAATAAGTAATGCCTTAATTTGGGGTGGCTGGGACATGCTATTGACAGTTATTTTGGTATTCATTTTTTGGCTTTGTTCAGTTGCATTTGGAAACAATTTTAAAGCCATTGTTATTGCCGGAACTATAACCGCCTTTGCAACCATTGGTATTTTTTGGATTGCCAGTGTAAATACGGGTTTGGGTGAATGGAGTACTGCTGCTATTTTGTTTCCTATAGCCTGGGTTGAAATGATTATAGGGGCTTGGATTGCTTCAAAGTTATATTCTAGAAAGAAATAATTGTTAAAGGGATAAATGATGGATGCAACAGCAAGTATTGTTATGGCAGCTGCCTTAGTTTTCTACACTATTGGTGTTTGGTCAGAAAAAATTAGAGGAAGTCTCACACTGTGGCACCTGCTATTATTCGCCTTTGGATTAATATGCGATACATGGGGTACGGGAATAATGTTCCAAATTCATGAAGGAATTTCCTCTAGCTTTCATGGTATCACAGGTTTAATTGCCATAATCCTTATGTTTATTCATGCTATTTGGGCAGCGGTTGTACTTATTAAAGATGAAGAACTAACAATTGTAAGATTCCATCGGTATAGTTTGATTGTTTGGACCATTTGGCTAATTCCCTATCTAAGTCCAATGTTTATAAAATTATCATCCGGTATAGTGTCTAATTTATAACAACAAAAATGTATGGCTGTATCCAATGACTTCATTCAATTTGTTCTTGACCAATTATCGGGTTGGGGAAACGTTCAAACAAAGCGCATGTTTGGTGGCGCAGCTCTCTATCAAGGTGGATTAGCATTTGGTATGATTGCGAACGATACAGTTTTTCTAAAAGTGGATGACAAAACAAAAGATAAATATATACAGCAAGGTTCAACCCCATTGAAACCATTTAAAAACAATGCTACGGTATTATCATTTTATAATGTTCCACTCGATATTTTTGAGGATGCGGACGAATTTGTGAAGTGGGCAAAGGAATCACTGGGAATTCAAAAAATGAGAAATGATATACAATAACGATAAAAAATAATACAATGAAAAAACATAATTGTGAAGAATGCAAACTACGTGCGAAACACGATAAAGACCCAAAATCGTTTGTTGGAAAGTTCTGGCGATGGCATATAAATTTTTGTCCGGGATGGAAGAGATATATGAAATCGTTGGATGAAACTAAAAAAGAGGAATTAGTTAATAAGTATCAACTTATTTCTGATTAAATATTTATGAAAGAATCGTTCGTAACAAAAACTGTTGATTTTGACATAACTATTGATGGCATTTTGGTAAAAGTAACCAATCCGGATTTTACGATATATGATGTAGCAAAATCAGTGGGCATCAACATACCAGTGCCTTGTTTTGTGATAACAGAAAGTTTGGTGGATGTAAGGTTTGTGTTGTTGAAATTGCTGAAAAACACAGTTATGCTTGCAGAAAAATGCCTAAAAAAGGGATGAATATTATTTTTGACAGAGAAGATTTAAATACATTACAAAGAGAAAGAATACGAGTATATAACAAAAAAGTGAAACTTAAAAATAAGTGAAATGGAAAAATTAAATATCCTTTGGACAAGTAGCGATAAAGATACTTTCCATAATATGATAGCAATGTATTCGCTTAACTCAATGAAAAGTGGATGGTGGGATGCCATTAATATTATTATTTGGGGTGGCTCTACAAGGCTTTCGGGTGAAGATGTTGAAGTACAAAAGGAGTTGCAAAAATTGATGCAAAACGGTGTAACTATTGAAGCTTGCAAAGCCTGTGCTGATAAAATGAAAGTTTCAGCAACATTAAAGGAATTAGGAGTTGAAGTCAAATACATGAGCAAGCTAACTGGTCTTATTAAAGGAGACGAGAAACTTATTACAATATAGAATGGTTGAAATATGCCCGCACATTATAAATTTTTCCAAAACATAAAATGCGAATATTTCCCTTGTCATAAAGTTGATAATCAGGATGTTTTCAATTGCATTTTCTGTTATTGTCCTCTTCATATGCTAAAAGATATTTGCGGTGAAAATTATAAATATACAAACGGTTTTATAAATTGAAAGATTTCACCTATATAAATATTTAAAGTAGGTTCACCCGAGCCGGAAAAAGTAATGTAATCAGGCTCAGGATTATTATTAAAATAATGTGTTAATTCTTCTTTTATTGTATCGAATTTAACATATTCATTTCGTTCAAGTGTAAGTTTTGTGGTTTACCTACTTCACAATAAACACAATTAAGTGAACATACTTTTTTACGAACCAAATCAACGCCTAATGACATTCCAAGTCTTCTTGATGGGACAGGCCCAAAAATATAGTTGTACATCTTCAATACCTTTAATCATATTTTTTTCTTAATTCTTCATTTGTCATTGTCGGCCCTATTAACTCTTTCCATTCTTTAGAATTCCATGTTCCCAATTTTTCGTGAGTTATCACATACTTTTGTGGAATTGGATGGGTTCCGATGACAACACGCATATTGAATTTTTCTTCTATAAATTTTTTAAAATATGAAATATGAGGGCAAGGAGGATAACCAACAACAAATCCAGTAGCAAAATGAATTACTTCCGCTCCGTTTTTTTTTATTTCTTCAGGAGCATGTTCGATATTTCCACCCGGACATCCACCACAACTGGTGTATCCAACTATTTCTAAAGGTTCGTTTTTGCTGTAAATATCAAAAGCCCCTTCTCTGTTTTGCATGGCTCTAAAACATTTTCCGCCAGCACAATTTTTATATCTATCACAAATTATTATTCCTACTTTCATCTGATGTATATTTTGTATTTAATGTTGCATAACTAGTTATATCCGAACTAAAACTACTCTTTATACGAGTTTGTTAAGGGATATTCCCTATTTATAATCTTTAAAGGTAGCCCACATCTCGAAAAAAGAGCATGACTTTTGTCACAAAGCTTTATTTTACAGTGTTTTTTAATTTAAAACCTTATTCCTTTTTTGAAATGAAAAGGGGGCTTATATTTTAGTGCCATTTAGAATAAAAGGTTAACATGTGTGGCAAAAAAAATTGAAGTCGGGTTACTGTTTTATGCTTTGTATATTTTTTTAAAAATTGCACAGTACTGTAAATTGTAGGAGTAGTGACAAGTTACACAACTTCTTTTTATCAAATTGCGATAAAGTTTTAGCAGATTACAAACCTTGATATTTAGCACTTAGGGTTTGTTAAGAAATAACCTATACACTTTATTTCTTAACAAACCTTTACCTTGCCACTACATATACAATATATTAAGGGCTGAGTTTTCATTTTCTAAACCGACATCTTAGGATTTGCACCGTATTCATTTTCTCCAGGATCTCCATCAGTCACAAATAATACCAACAACCAAATCCCTCCAATTATTGGGATAAAGGAAATTAACATCATCCATCCACTTTTCCCAACATCATGAAGTCTTCTTACTCCAACTGCAATACTTGGAATAATTATGGCTAATAAATATAAACCATACAAGGGGCCATAACCAATTCCTTCCATAGCAATACCTAATAAGTTATCCAAAATCATTGCTGAAATTGCAAAAATCATATTAAATAAAACAAACATCCAATACTCTTTGCGTCTTGCACGACCATCAAAATCTGCATACTGTTTTAAAACTTTCAAATACCAATTCATAATTTTACTTTAATTTTGTTTTCCTACTCGTTAGGTTTTTCGGTTTCACCCCGTTGATTCAAGTGGGTTCTGGCCTCCACGTCTTTTGTTTTTTAGTCAAAAAATTCTTTAGTAGCTTTATTTTTTCATTAGTTTTATTAATGGTTCTCGATACTCTTCATCTTTTTCATTTAAAGATATTATACTTTTTGAGAAATTGAAGTTCACGAATAACTCAGCGTAATCTTCTTCTCCTTCCAAAAATATTTTAAATCTACTTTCTCCAGTTTTGTAATTTGTCTTTGACTCGTTAAGATTTGCACATGTAAACAATTGAGAATCCTTAATTGTAGTATTACTCTCATTAAGTCCGTAATTTTTAGATAAAAAACCTAATAATTTGTCACTTTCAATCCCTTTAGAAACAAATTCAATTCCATCGCTCAAAAACATATTTTTAGGTTCTCCGTTAACAAATCCTGCTGGAATATTCTTTTTCAATTTTATAATAATTCCAATGGTATCATTATTTACTATGGCTTTAACATCGTATTCATAATAGTTTTCTGATACTGCGGTAGAAACAACCGAAAGAGGAACGTCAATAAAACCTTCATTTGGTTTAAGATTAGATAAGTCAATAATATTTGAATTTTTACTGTTGCATCCAAAAAGACTTGAGATAAGGAGTAAAAGAATTAGTTTTATCTTCATTTTTTAGTTGTTTTTTTATTATTAAATACATTATAAGCAATACCTAAAGCAAGTAAAGTCCAAAATAATCGATACACCCAGGTATTGATTTCAAACCCGAAAAAATGTTCTGTATCAGGGTTTGTCCAAAAACTATAAACCACATTCGAGAAGGCTAATAGTACAACCAATATGGATACTAGTTTGTTCATTTTTTTAATGGAGTATTTTTTTTGAAATAGTTTTGCAGGCACGTACTTTGATCGTCTAAAAACGCATCAATTTCTTCTATAAATTGTTCTTTTTGTTCTTGACGATTTATGGTTAGATGAATAATTATAAGGTCCGGTTCTGGGTTAATTCCGGTTGTAATGGTCCAAGCTAATGCATTTGGGCATTCTACTAATGCAAAACGTAAACCTCCTCTAATAAGGTTTCTTGACAAAGTGAATTCTCCCCAAATACCTCCAATACTAGCTTCGTTTTCATTTTGATCACCGATAACAAAAATCTCATTGCTAATCGATTCAAGATTATCAATAGTCAGTGTTTCTTGAATCGTCTTGGCTTGTGTTTTTACTTTAATACTTCGGAAAAACTCCATAGTGTAATTTGTTGTTGTTTAATCTGTCTTTTTTCGCTACTCTAACAAGTAATTTTACCCATTTTTAGCAATAAGCTTTTTATTTTTTTCTGTTTTATTCTGTTGGTATGCAATAAAGAAACCAAGTAATGCTAAAGAAGTTCCTATTCGAAAATGCGTTCCGTAATATGTTCCGTTGAAAGCTTCAAAAATTGCTTTCAGTTCAATGGACATTGCTAGCAAAGTAACTAGTAAAAAAATAAGCAGCAGCGTTTTATTCGTGCTCTTTGCTTTTTTCCACATAACCAGGCTAAAAATCAAATAGAAAAAATAGCCTAAAATAGTAGAACTCAGATGTGTTTCGTTCGACTTACTCAGCGCAACATCCAATAAAGAAAATTCGGTTTGGACGTGTAGAAATTCATATCCCATTTCCAAGGTGAATGTTATTACAACAACTGAAAATAGCAAGCCTAAAATCAAAAGTATGTTTTCAGTTTTCATTTTTTAAATCTTTGTGCTTAGCAATATCTCTACTTAAATTACTCTTGATACGTGTTCCTTACTAGATATTCGCATTTTAATCCTATTTATAATTTCTAAAGGTAGTTTTCCTCTCTTAAAAAGAGAATGACTTTTGTCACAAAACCTTAATTTGTAGCGTTTTTTTGTTAATTATTTACTTCATGTTCGACCAGAAAAGGAGATGCTTTTATCAAATGTTTATTTTTCTTTAGCTTTTAAAAAGAATAACCAACATTAAAAAATATGCCATTAATGGTTGGTGTTAATTCTGTTATAATAAAATTTGATTTTACCTTTATTTTTGCTCCAACCCCAACATTTACGGTTGGAAAGAATACGAAATCTGTTTCACTTCCAACATTTTCATAATTTTCTATAACATAGTCCGTCATCATTAAAACAGCGACACCGACACCAAAATATGCATAGGGTATGACGTGTTTTGTATTTGTTTGAAACTTAATTCCAAACGGAATAACATTTAACATTTGCCATTTATAGTTTGATGTCCCGTTCTGATATCGATTATCCCATGTTTCATCTTCACTCCAATGTTGATATACAATTCCGGTTAAAAAAGAAAATTTATTCGATTTTTCAGTAAACGTTTTATCTCTAAATAAACCAACCCTAAAATGTAATTTAATTGAGTCAAAGCTCAGCGGCATACCAGCTAAAATAGTATACTTATACTCGATGGGTTCTTTGTATTTCTCGGTTGGAAATTCGTCTTGAAAATTCGTATTAAATGCCATAATATCTTTACCAATCGATTTTTCACCATACCTTAAGTTCTTGTTGTTTTTAGATTCTAAGCTTATATCATTTTTTACATAAGTCAAACTCCTTTTATATTTATTATCGGATTCATTATAGGTTTTACCATCGACTTTTACTTTATTTTTTTTAGGAGATGTTAAATGCCCCTTCCTTTGTGATTCGTTGTTCACTACAAATAAATCTTTTGAATTGATTTGCTTATGTCGCCAAACATAAAAATCTATTTTGCCCTTAACTAATCTTTTTGCAAAAACGAATGTGGTGTCTTGCGTTGTTTTTTTCGGAGAAGTAAGGCTCATGCGTTTAAATATTCTTCCCGAACTAAATCCAAATGCCAATAATTCATTTGTAGAATACTCTATTACTAGTGCATCTGACGAATTCTTTTTAAAGCTAATTTTATTGGCTAATTCAGAATCCATTTCATTACGAATAAAACCATTTATAGTATCATTTTTTGTTGTTACTATATAGCCTGATTCATAGGTGCTTTGTGCATTTGCAAATTGACAAAGCAGCAGTATTAATGCAAATAAATTTACGGTTTTCTTATTCATAAAAATTGGTAGGAATTAAAATTTTTTGTGGTGTGACTACTTTATGTCGTGTTTTGCGTTATCTAATGTTATTCCTATTGCATAGAACTTTTTAGTATTATCAAAGTTTTTTTTGCTTATACATTTTCGAAAAGGGTTCCCTTTTTTTTATTCTGTCAATTGTTTTTGATCTTCGTTTGGTAGGTCTTTATCTTTTTTTCGAAACAAATTCATAATAGGTTTGAATAATGCAATTATAGCGACAATAATGATTTTCCAAAATTTTAATATTACTGCAAAAAAACCAACTTTGGCAAGAATTTTTCCGGCAACTAAACCTCCAATTGTCCATGCCGCTACGTCATCAATAGCAGCGTCAAAGTCACTATATTTATGACCATCCGAAAATTGTACGATATCTAATACTTTTGGGATATCATTTTGTACAACGGCCAAATCGGGAATCGTAGCTATGGCATTTAAAACAAGAACACCTTTTCTTCCTAAAATTCTAACATTATAATTTAAGGTGTTTACTTCGGCGTCTCCAAATTTTATTTCTTTAGCCCAATAAAGAATTTTCTTATTTTTATCATAGTATGGCTCGGCTGCCCAGCCAACTACATTTATCTGTTCATACCCTTCTTTGATTCGATCTTTATTTTCTACTTCTATATCCTCTTGAATTTGATCCATCAATTCATCATAATCAATTTTATCAGCATCATCATCTTTAACATAACCAATTTCATCATACTCAATATTAAATACATATCCTTCTTCACCATACACTCCTTGATCAACAGGTAAAATCATTCCAAGTGTCATATTTGGGTATCTAGGATTACCCCACAAATCAAAAAGCACCCTTTCGGATTGCTCTATATTAAGATATTTGAACCCGTCAGGAACGATTATTTGACCAATACCATTTTTCAATAGTATTGTACCATATTCATAATTAAATGATTTTTCAATAGAGTCAATTTGAATTTGAAAATCTTCGTCGTCGTCTTGCGCAAAAGCAAAAGAAATAAGGAACAAAGTAATAAGGGTAAGCGCAATTTTTTTCATAGCAATTTTTTTTATTCGATTTTTGTTTTATTCTTTGCGTTTTACGGGCTATTTTTATTCTAAACTCAACACATAAATATAGTATTGTTTGCCCAAATATTCGATTTCTTTTACAATGTTAAAGCCTCTTTTTTCATAGATAGCTCTAGCCGAATGCATAAATTCAGAGGAATGCAGAGCGATGTGTTTTTCTTTATTTTTTTTTGCCGCTGCCATACACATTTCGGTTAGTTTTTTACCAATTCCGAAGCCACGATATTTGGTATGTACCCCTAAAAACCGGATATAACTCCATTCTTTTTTAAAAAATTTGGTCGGATTTCCACTGGGAACCAAATAGATCATTCCTACAATTTCTGCCTTGTGTTCACAGACAAATACATTGCTCTGGTTGATTAAATTGGTGAGATTTTGGTCGCTCTGGAGAAAAGAATTCATTTTGGCCCAATTCTCTTCGGTCAAAACTTTTGAAAACTCCGTATACGATTCTATGCCGAGCGACTTCAGTTGTTGAAAGTCTGCAATACTAGATTGTCGATATTTTAATTCGGTAATCACAATTAGATATTCAATGGGTTCTGAGGTGTTTGTATAAAACAGTTATGTTTCTGTTAACGCCTAAAACAAGAAATTATTTTTATATAATGTGAGCTTCTGGTTTTTAATTTATTTTTTTTAGTTGCACCTCAATTTCTGAATGAATTTGTTCCAATTCTTGTTCATATTTATCCGTATCCTCACTAATTGTTTTTCTGAATAACTCAAATGCTTTTAATCTTAACTCTGCATAGTTTAGCAATGTTTCGTTTTGTTGTACTAATGCAGAAGGTGAATTTTCAATAGCATTAGACTTTTTAATGATATCAATATTTTCTTTCCATTTAGGAATACAATTATTATCTAATTCTTGAAGAAGCGAATAGCTTGTTTCTGTATTTAATTTATCATAAAAAACTAAAGATTCTGTTTCATTTTTAGAAAATTCAGCGAGTTGGGTATCATACATTTCGTATTCGGCCCCAGTAGACGAAAGATATGTGTATCCAAATATTACAGTTGAAATTATGATTAAAGATATCAATCCAATTCCGGTGGCTTTCCAGCCAGAAAAAAACTCATTTTTAAGCTCTTTATGCTTCTTTAGTACTTTACCGTGGATTTTTTCTACAATCAAATAAGTGATTCCCGTATAAATAAGTGGGATAATTTGATTTGGGACTTTACCCATAATCGATTCAGGAATCATAAATATTCCACCAAATAGAATAATGGTGGTGATAATTCCAATTAGGAGAGAGTTTTTTGCTTCGTCAGGTTTATCTAATGCACGATAGTTTTCTCTAATTAAATATCCTGCTGCTAATGGGCCACCAATAAATGTTGCTATTCCGATTGTTTTTTGCGAATAAAATTTGAGGTCTTTTGTTTTGTTTTCTTGTTCGGTCATTGTTGCATTTTAGCTTGCAGATTATAGTCTTCTTGGCTATGATAATTTGCTTTGTTAACGTGGAGGCATTCTTCTTACTCGCATTATTCCACAATAATTCAAATTAATAAAAATTACATTTGCCTTATCTACAAAGTTAAATTTAGTCCTATAGTTTGGGTCAGTTGTATAAATAAAATACATATTTGTCGGCAGCTTATTGTCATAAAATATTTATACCAAATACTATTGAAAAACTATTAAATTTGGTTGTGTAACTACTCTCCGGAAATAATTCTTTTCTATCGATATCATAACGAGCCTCAATACTGTATCTATTATAAGTATATCCTAAACCAAAAAACATGTTTGTGCCTTTTGTAAAATCGAATCCAGGTTTTCTTGTATTGAATTCTGAATTTAAGTCAAAAATTAGCACATAAGCTGCATTTATAAATAATTTAGATTTATCTTTTAAAAAGAAATAATGCCTTATTCCAAAAGGCAATTCAAAGGTTTTATAACTAAATGTGACAGTTTCTGGATAATAATTTAGCGATGTAGATTCTGATTTAAAATAATTGTACGTAGGCTCTATTACAATTGCCCATTTATTTTTATTAAATGGTAAAATAAATTCAGCTTCAGCACCAATTTGAAAGCCCATAAATGTTCCGAAATCAAACTCATATGGTGAAGGATTTGTAATCCCTCCAGATGGTATTTTAAATGAATTTATAGTTACACCTGCCTTTAGGTTAGCGTTAAATAAATTTTTTTTCTCTATTTTGATCTTGCTCTCATAATAATTTCCTTTGCAAGTATTGTATTTAATAAAAAGTTTGGTTAGATTTTTTTTTGAATAAATCAGATATTTTATTTCACTTGTAGAAATACTTTCACATTTTAAATCGTTTAATAATTGCTGCCGGAACATATTATTTTCTGCAACTAAAATATTTTCTTTTAGGTATTTCTTGTAAACTAATTGTGTAATATTTTTGTTTTCGGAGTTAAAAAAATAGGTTGTGAAATTTTTATCAATATACATGTATAAGTTTGATTCTCCTTTTACGATTTGCTTTAGAAAAAGGGTTTCACTCTTATATTCAGGATTTTTACTATAACTTAATTTTTCTAAATGTTGACTAGATCGATCGATTTGTACTGAAAATCGTTTATATACTAAATCTGATACTCCAAATTCTTTTATGTAATCTATAGTTTTGGATTTTATTTCACTACCCTCAGATAATTTATATTCTATTTCAGTAGGATTATTTAGCCAATCGACATTTTTTATAAGGCAACTATTTTTATTATTTTCATTGTCATAAAAATATCCTTTTTCAAAATTTATCTGAGAATAACCGTTAAAACTAATCTGAATTAGGATAATAACTAAAAATATTCTTTTCATATAAAGCAATTTATTTTTTCATGGTTTGATTGTTTTGTTAGCTTGCTGATAACTATTTATTTCTCAAGAACAACTTCTTTTAACAAACCTGCATCTGGGATAATTATTGTTTATTCGTATTTATAATTTTTAAAAATAGTTTTATAATATGTTATAAGTTCTGACTTTTTCATAAAAAATTGAATTACACCACTTTTTTTGTAACCTAATCCTTTCTTTATGAAATAAAAATGAGACTTTTCCTTTGGTTCTATTAAAACAAAAAGGTTTATCTGTTTATTGATTTATTATTTAAAAGCGAACACCTGTCTAACCCTATTTAAGATACAAAACGGCAATGGTAGTTTTTATTTTTTCAACGTTACCAAGAAACCAACGGGATATAGGGTTTTTATCAAGCAATTCGATATTTTTGTCGATTTGCACTTGAAGGTTTTTAATCGATTCTGTGCTCTGCTCATAGCCACTTCTTTTATTTCGCATCATCCATAAACGCTCATGTTCGGGAAGAATTGTTGTACAAAGTGACTTCATATCTAATAAAATTTGTTTATTCTCTTCATCGGACTGTTGTAGATGGTAATTATTGAATTGCTTTAATTTTGCACCTAATTTTACCATTCGAATGGCATTTTTATATTCGTCAATAGTGAGTGCCCCAGCCTTACTACTGAGTTGTATTTGCGATAATTCTTTTTCAAGGGCATCTACCAAATTTATAATTGCTTTGGAATTATAAATTTTTGGATTATTAAAAATCTCTGTCAATGCTTTTCCAGAAGCATCTTCTACCGGAAAAAGTTCAGAAATACCCTTTTGAAACCTTTTATAAATAGCATCCGTCATGGTTTTTTCTATCATGCCAAATCTAAATGCCCAGCCTGTCATTGTTCCCGCAAGCATCGGATATTCTTCAAATTGATTATAACGCCCTAATTCTAATACAATCTCACCCATTTTTATTGACGTATCCTTAAATACAATTTTGCTTAAATACTTACCTAAATCTGCTTTACTTTTAACATCATTATTCCAACTCAATGCACCTCCATAAGCCAAACCAGCATAACTTACTGTTACATATTGTAAATGCGGGGTATCGCCCCAATCGGTTATCAACATGCCATCCGCGTCGTATTTGATGCCATTTGAAACGGCATTTTCGATATTTCCCATCATGTTATCTGTACGACCTGTGAAGCTTGTCCAACTACTTGTACCTGGGCAAACCATGTAATTCAGACCTGCTTCTTTATATTTTTTACAGATATCTTCGAAATCTTGAAGAGATTCATATCGCCATTCTAAAAGCGTTATATCTTTAGGGATTTCAGCTGCAAATTCCGGATTTCTTGAAATAACATCCCCCCACATCCACATTTGCTTGCCTTTGCTTTTAACAAAAGTATTGAGCCGTTCGGCGTAATCAAGATAAACCCTAGCAACCTCTTTTGGATCTTCAATAGGTCGATCTTTGTTTTTACCCAGTTCAAAGGGTTCATCTAAATTAACATTGAATTTATTTGATGAAAAGTTGGGCAATAAATCGTCTGACATCTTTTTTACCAACTCTAAACTCTCAGGATTTGTTGGAGAAAGTGTTGATTTCATATCAATCAAGCCCAGAAACTTATAACCATCCGGACATTCTGCCAGATCTTTAAAATCTTCTGTTGCTAACCAGGCATTCATGTGTCCGAGCGAATTTTGATTAGGCACCAGCTCTATAAATCGCTCTTGACAATACATATCTAGTTGCTTGATTTCATCAGGCGTTATTGGTGTTTCGGTCTTTTCCCATAAGTGTTTAAAAGAAGGGTATGCAAACGAAAAACCTTCAATATATAGCTCTAAATGATTGTATTTTACATCTGAAAGAAAATCAACCAACCCATAAAGCGTTTGCAAAGTAGGCACTTTACCTCTACTAATATCTAACATGGCGCCTCTTATTTTTAAGTCAGGGCTATCCTCTATTTGAACACAAGGCAATTGATTATTGGTCTGTTTTATTAATTGTTTTACTGTTGTTAAGGCATAAAATAAACCTTGAAAATCGTTATATTCTATCTTTATTTGGCTTGGCTGAATACTTAAGGTATAAGACTGATCCCTAAGAGTTGGGTTTTTCATGAATTTCAAAACACCAGAAGCTTTTACTTCCCCATCAATATTCAGCCTGTTTTTAAGTACTTTTTTAATCGCTTGCGCATCTTCAGCTGGTGATTGAAAAGAGAGTGCTATCGGCACATTGAAATATCCGCTTGTCCATTCTACATTTTTTGGAATTGGGAATAAAACAGGTTTGTCGGAAGCCAATGAATTGTTTTCTAAATTAAGTTTAATTGCTACCTCTGGTGGTTGTGGAGTTTCTTTATAGATGGAATGATAATATACTAATAAGCCAATTATTAGAACTACCACCAATGTTAACAACCCGATTAACAGAACCTTACTTATTTTAATCAATTTTTTCATTTTAAAACTATGTTATGAATTTTAGAATTATGTGCAATAATTATTATTTTTCCATACTTGCCCTTTTTCAATTTTGTTTGATAGCGGCTAACGTTTTTAATTTTCTTCTTCAAATGAACTACAGAACTTATCCAACAAAAAAGAGCTTTCTCCCCGACACCTTCAACTCTATCTTGCATTAAAAGAAAATATCATATAAAATAGGATTTTTCGTTATCCAAATTTCAGTTCCTTAAATATGTCTCTCTTCAAAATGATAAAAAAATTTGACCTCTCAACTCTGTTTTAGTGGCTCGAGAAAGCAACAATGAATAATTAAGAAATCAGTAAAAATGACTTAACCAAATTACTTAGAATAAAGGTCGAAAAATTGTTTGGTGTCGTTAATATTTTGTATCCCTAGAATCCAGCAAACTTCAGAAAGGTCTGAGAAGTCCAATCCACCAGCGGCAATCGCCTCATTGTTGTAGCGCCCCTCTTTTCCGTTATAATTATTGGATAAATCTAAAGCTAGCTGCCATATTTCGAACAATTTGGGATTGGTAAGTTTTTCTTGCCAATAGGTAAATTCAGGAGTGCGAAACCCCGGAGTTCCGTTTCCAACCACATTACCATCGGGAATTTTTTGATAATCTGTATTTTTCTTTACAAATTCCAGATGCTCCGGAGAGGTGGATTCTTCATTCCAATCGCTATGTTGCACTACATGAAAACGTTGTGAAATATTTATTTCGGGTAAATCACATTGAATAGCTTTTATAAGTTCTGCTGTAAAATCTGATTGACCTGCTTCAGCAATCCAAATATCACCTTGGTTTGCCAAGGTTGCTTTTGCTTTGTTTTTAACCTTTTCAACTGCCGCTTTTAAATCTTCATTTGCGTCTGTCCAATTGTCTCCAAAAGCAAGTTGAAATAAGACATTAGGCGGAACATATAAACCTTCTTGAATACCGTAAGTACCAGCAACCGCATGGTAATTGATTGTTGAAAATTCAGAATCAGAAAGAAGGGTAATTAAAGCTGCTGCTGAATGCAGGTCATCTACATCTGTTTTACAATCGAACTGCACTAATAATAGGTCTTTTTCTAGGTTAAAACTTGCTGCTTTTGAAGCAATTTTATCTTGTGCATTACTTTTAAAAGACATAACGATAATCGCTATTACCATCAAAATTGTTGTTTTATTCTTCATTTTTTTAGATTTCATCAATATCATTTATTGCTCAAAGAGCTAAGATAATTAATCAAATATAACAATCGTTTGCCCAATGTCATAACTATTTTTTTAAACGATATAAATATTTGTCTGAAAAATAACAGAAATACTCTACGATTTAATTCCTGTACAAAGGTAATCTTCATTTAAAACTATTATATTTAATCTCTGATTTACTAACCAATCTTTTTTACTTATGGAGCAACCTAAAAGCAACCAAAGGCTTTTTTCTCTTGACGCCTTGCGCGGTTTTGACA
>CBDTUD010000021.1:0-39938 GCA_965363545.1 uncultured Flavobacteriaceae bacterium
TGCTAAGGCTTCAGCGGGTCTAATCCCTCTGCCTTTCTTGATAACAATATTCTATGAATGAACTTGGGTGCAAAGAAACGTATTAATTTTAACTTTCAAAAGGTAATTTCTTTAAAAGACTATCTCCTACCTAGTAAAAAATAGCCTTTATTGTTTCACTTATAATTGTTTAAATGCGTTCTCCAAATCTGCTTTCAAATCTTCAATAGCCTCTAATCCAACAGATAAACGTATCAAATCTTTTGTCACTCCCGCTCCGACTTGTTGTTCATCATTAAGTTGTTGATGGGTTGTACTTGCGGGATGAATAATCAAAGATTTGGTATCGCCAATATTTGCTAAAAGCGAAAATATTTCAGTAGCATCAGTAACTTTTTTAGCGGATTCAAATCCCCCTTTTACACCAAAAGTTACGATTCCACTTTGACCGTTAGGTAGATATGTTTTCGCTAATTCATAATATTTGCTGCTTTTTAATCCAGGATAATTTACCCAAGCTACCTCATCACGACCTTCTAACCATTGCGCTAATTCTAAGGCGTTCTTGCTATGTTGCTTAATTCTTACCGATAAAGTTTCTAAACCTTGAATGATTTGAAAAGCATTAAATGGGCTCAAAGCACCACCGAAATCGCGTAGTCCTTCAAGAATTAATTTGAATGTAAAAGCTGCTGCTCCTAATGCTTCATGGTACACTAATCCGTGATAGCCGGCAGAAGGCTCGGTAAACTCAGGAAATTTTCCGTTTGACCAATCAAATTTACCGGCATCAATTATCACTCCTCCTAAAGAAGTTCCTTGTCCGCCAATATATTTCGTCAGCGAATGAATTACTAGGTCGGCCCCATGCTCTATCGGGTTTAAAAGTGCCGGAGATGCAACTGTATTATCTACAATAAATGGAACTTTTGCTGCTTTGGCTTCCGTCGAAATGGCTTTTAAATCTAAAACATCTAATTTCGGATTACCCAAAGACTCTACAAAAAAGGCTCTTGTATTATCTTGTACCGCTTTCTTAAAATTTTCAGGATTAGAGGCATCCACAAAAGTAGTTGTGATTCCTAATCTTGGCAATGTGACATTTAGTAAATTAAACGTTCCGCCATACAAACTGCTTGAAGCAACAATATGATCACCTGCTTTTAAGAGAGTTAACAATCCTGTTGAAATAGCGGCAGATCCTGACGCAAAAACTACTGCTCCAATTCCGCCTTCTATGGCAGCCAATCTTTTTTGTAAAATATCATTGGTAGGATTGTTCAAACGGGTATAAATAAAACCTAATTCTGCTAAAGAAAAGAGATTTGCTGCATGATCTGTATTATCAAAAACATATGATGAAGTTTGATAAATAGGTACAGCTCTTGTTCCTGAAGTTTGTTTTGTATCGTGACCAGCGTGTAATGCTTGTGTTGCTTTTTTTAATGTGCTCATTATTTACTTTTTATATTTTATTAATTTATATTTAAAAAAAAGTCCCTTTTTATACGGTATTACCAAAGGGACGTAAAAATAAGTTATTTTTATTTAACGATTCAGGCAATACCTTGTCATTGTTTTAAAGCACATTCGATACATATTTAATTCTTTTAATTTTAATTTTTCGCATAAAAAAAGCCTCTGTAAAATACAGAGGCTTTTAAAATATTGTTGTTTTAACATTATACAATACAAATCCTCTGCGTCATTTTGCGCATCATCATTGTATTCATCTTGTTAAAAATTGTGTTCATTTTTTGTTTATGTATGCGACAAATATAATTTCTTTTTTTTAACAAAAAAATAATTTTGATTTTATTTTAATTCAGCTGAACCAAAACTAACAGAAAAATCAACACACCAAATATCGACAATTTTGTATTTTACTAAATCGGTATTTGACGGCATTGTATATTCAAAATCCCCTGAAATACCCTTTAAATCGCCTAAATTCACAAAATCAGAAGAACCCACTTCTGTGGTAAGGTAGACCAATAATTTCGGACCGTTGTCTGTTTTAAAATTTTTAAAATTTAGTATTGTTTTTTCTTCATTGATAATAGCAGTTCCTGAAGTTGGGTGTGCACCATTCATAAAGTTACCTTGTAAATTTTTTTTGTCAGTCATTACCGTTGACATAGTATCTTCAACTGCATTCATACTATCAGAACTGCAACTTGAGAAAATGGTTAGGATGAAAAGTAAGGTAACTAATTTTTTCATAACATAATTATTTTATAAGGTAGACGTATAATGAAAAATTTCTTACAAAGTTTATTTTTCGTTAAAATTTAATTTAGTGCCATTATTTTTTTATAGATTTGCCGCATAAAATCTTTGAGGAAGGATTTGAACTGATTGCAACCTCGTAAAAAAATGCTAAAGCGGTAATTTCCACTTCTTTGGCTACTTAATACCATCAGTTTTTATCTGACTCTTTTTAAAATAAAAAATAGTTATGTCGTATTTATTTACATCAGAATCGGTTTCTGAAGGTCATCCTGATAAAGTTGCCGATCAAATTTCAGATAGTTTATTGGATGCTTTTTTAGCATTCGATCCGAATTCAAAAGTTGCCTGTGAAACTTTAGTAACTACCGGTCAGGTGGTTTTGGCAGGTGAGGTAAAAACTGAAACATATATTGACGCTGCGAAAATAGCTCGAGAAACCATTAATAAAATTGGGTACACCAAAGGCGCTTATAAATTTGAAGGCGATAGTTGTGGTGTGATATCGTTAATTCACGGTCAATCGCCAGATATAAATCAAGGTGTCGATAGAGCTATTGCCGAAGATCAAGGCGCTGGAGATCAGGGTATGATGTTTGGTTACGCAACCAGTGAAACCGAAAACTTTATGCCTTTGGCTTTAGATTTAAGCCATCGATTATTGTATGAATTGGCAGCTTTGCGTAGAGAAAATAAAGAAATTACCTATTTACGTCCAGATGCAAAAAGTCAGGTAACCATTGAGTATTCGGATGACAATGTGCCACAACGAATAGATACAATCGTTCTTTCTACCCAACATGACGAGTTTGACAATGATGAAAAAATGTTGGCCAAAATTGAAAAAGATATCATCGAAATACTCGTTCCTAGGGTAATTGCACAATTACCACAAAATATTCAAGCTCTTTTCAATGATCAAATCAAATATTATATTAATCCTACCGGCAAGTTTGTTATCGGTGGACCTCATGGTGATGCCGGTTTAACCGGAAGAAAAATTATTGTTGACACTTATGGTGGAAAAGGTGCTCATGGAGGTGGTGCTTTTAGCGGAAAAGATCCTAGTAAAGTAGATCGTTCTGCAGCTTATGCAGCTCGGCATATTGCCAAAAACATTGTTGCAGCAGGAGTTTGTGATGAAATTTTAGTACAAGTTTCTTATGCTATTGGTGTTGCAAAACCTACATCAATTAATGTTGAAACTTATGGTACTGCCAAAATCGATGTCTCGGATAGTAAAATTGCAGAAGTCATAGAAAAAATGTTTGACATGCGTCCAGCTGCTATTGAAAAAAGGTTAAAGTTGCGCAATCCTATTTACAGTGAAACCGCTGCTTATGGACATATGGGAAGGACTCCGAAAACGGTTACTAAAACTTTTGAATCCGATTATTTTGAATCAGTTACTTTAGAAGTCGAATTGTTTACTTGGGAAAAATTAGACCATGTTGATCAAATCAAACAAGTATTTGGTTTGTAAACTTATTACCTTTTAACAAAAACCAAAAGGATTTGAATTAATTTCAAGTCCTTTTTCTTTTTCAAAATATTAAATTACTATTTTTGAAACTGATGAAAACAAAAATATTTTTACTTCTTCTTTTAATTGCCCAAATATCTTTTGCACAAGAGATTAATGCTAAATTTATTGAAAAAAAAACATTAAAAACCGATCAATTTATTGGCATAGATGATTTAGCAAATCTTTATTATATAAAAAATAACACCTTATTTAAAAAAACGAAAAACGAAACTTTATCTTATGCTAATATCGCCTTAGGTAAAATAGAATCAGTAGATATTCATAATTCGTTTAAGATAATCGTTTTTTATAAAGAATTTAACTCGGTTGTTTTTTTAGACAATAAGTTGAATGAACTTTCTACAAGGGTCGATTTTACCAATGAAACTTTATTTCATAACGTATTATTTGTAAGCCATTCTTCAGAAAATAATATTTGGCTTTTTGCTGATGATAATAAACTACACTTATACGATTTTCAAAACAGATTTGAAAAATTGCAAACGCAGCCTATAACCTTTTACGAACCCAATTTCGTTTGTTCGCAATTAATTAGTAGTTATAAAGAGGTCTATGTTGCTGGGAATTCAGGCATCCTTCAATTTAATCAGTATGGAAATTTTATCTATTTGTTTAATTCAAAAAATGTACGTTCCTTAAATATTTATAAGGAAGGCTTTATATATGTTAAAGAGAATAAAATTTTCTATCAAAACAAAGAAAAAACCATCCCTGTTGTATTAAACTTTGATGGTAACATTAAAGATTTTAAATTAAATAATGGCTTTATTACAATTAATGATGGATTAGCCGTTTATATTTATCAACTATTATAACTTAAACCAATCGAAAACATAGATATAAGGCATATTTTTTATAAATTCGCTTTCGATGATAGTTAAACAAAATTTACTATTCATATTACTAAACAAAATACTATGCATGTAGCAATTGCAGGCAATATAGGTGCCGGAAAAACCACATTAACTAATTTATTGGCAAAACATTACAAATGGGAGCCTCATTTTGAATCGGTTGCTGAAAATCCTTATTTGGATGATTTTTATAGTTCTATGGAACGTTGGTCTTTTAATTTGCAGATTTTTTTCTTAAATAGTCGATTTAGACAAATATTAGAAATCAGAGAAAGTGGGAAAAACATCATTCAGGATAGAACTATTTATGAAGATGCACATATTTTTGCACCAAACTTACATGCGATGGGTTTGATGACAAACAGAGATTTTAGCAATTACGAATCTCTTTTTGATTTGATGGAACGCCTTGTTGAACCGCCAGATTTATTGATATATTTACGGGCGAGTATACCTACTTTAGTAGGTCAAATTCATAAAAGAGGGAGAGAATTTGAAAATAGTATTAGTATAGAGTATTTAAGCCGTTTGAATGAGCGCTATGAAGCTTGGATCACAACGTACACCAAAGGAAAATTATTAATTATCGATATTGATAATTTAAACATTGTTGATAAACAAGAAGATTTAGGTTCAATTATTGATCGAATCGACGCTCAAATACACGGTTTGTTTTAAAAAACTGCAACTAGATTTATTTTTATTCTAATAAATTTATCTATGGTTATAAACTAAAAAACTCCCAAAAATGGGAGTTTTTTTTAACATTAAAATGTGTTTTTTACTTTTTCATATTATCCATAACATTACCTGTTAGGGTAGAATAATTGATTTTAAGGGCATCAATATTTCTCAATTCTTCTTTTATATCTGTAATAGTACCAACACTGCATTTAATATCTGCTTTAATTGATGTTGTTAAAAGAGGTATTTCATCTTCAGAGTGTGTATCTCTTTCTGAAAAAATAAAAAATTTAACATCTTTCACATCAGAAATTCTATCGTTCAATTGAATCTTATCTCCACCTTGACCTTCTACTTTACCTACATAAATATAGCTAACTAAACTTTTGCGTTCTAGTTTTTTAACTTCTGTAGCTTTCGGAAGATTTGGTTTTTTAATTTTCAATTCTGTCTCACGCATTACCGTGGTTACCATAAAAAAGAACAGTAGCATAAAAACAATATCTGGTAAAGATGCTGTTGAAATACCTGGCATTCCTTTTTTCTTCTTTCTAAATTTTGACATATAAACTTACTTTGATGGTTCAGCTTCAGATATAATCTGAGGATATTTAGTTTTGATATTCTCTATCTTAGTCTTAAAACTCTCGTTTGACGGATTGTTATTCGAATCTTTCAATAACTGATCGTAAGAAACGCCATACAATTTTTTAGACAATCTGTTTCTCAAATCTGAATAGGCACCAACCAATTCATTTTGAACAGAAATATAAGTACCATAAGATGTTCCTCTATCACTTTCTAAAGAAATAACTGCTTTATTTGGATGATCAGAAGATAAAGGATCTTTTGCTCCTTCACACCAATCACATTCAGCCGGTTCTGCTCCGTCGATCGGATTTCCTAAACCTGCTCCATTATCAATAAACTTAACAGCTTCTGCTCTTAATTTATCAACGGTTAGGTATGTATCTCCTTCAACCAATATATCATTATTACGATTAACGGTAACAACGAAAACATTCTTTTCTTTTAATTTTGGTGGTGGTATGTCTGAATCTTGTTTTGCAGGCAATTTTTGCGAAATCCCTGTATCCACATCCATCGTAGTTGTAACTAAGAAGAATATGAGTAGCAAGAAAGCAATATCTGCCATCGATCCTGCATTAATTTCGGGTGATTCTCTTTTTGCCATAATTTTATTTTGATACTAACGATTTAACAAAGTCCCATAAAAAGAACACTAATCCAATTCCTCCTAAAAAGAGCGAATAAATTATACCAGTGCTTACCCATTTCGAGATACTTCCTGCTTCTCCATCTTTTAAAACATTGCCAGAAACATCATAAACTGCTGCATCATCTGCCAAAACATATGATATAACAAGCACCAAACCAAGTGCTCCTATAGAAATTAAGGCTTTTTTAAGCATTTTAGGCTGTCTTATCAAATTAAATAAGGAGAATCCAATGGCTAAAATTGCGGTAATGATTAAAATAATTTTAGCAAATTGTATAAACGGAGAAACTATACTGTTTTGTAGTTCAAGACTACTTTTTACAGGTTCATCTCCTTCCATAATTATCCTTGCGAGAAAGAAAATGGCAACAACACCAATTACTCCTGCTACAATGGATAATATTTTAGATACATTATTATTCATAATTTATTTTATTATTTGTTTCTGATCAAAAGATCGACTAATTTGATTGAAGCGTCTTCCATACTATTTACAATACTATCAATTTTAGAGATAATATAATTATAAAAAATTTGAAGAATAATTGCTACTACCAAACCAAATACTGTTGTTAATAAAGCCACTTTAATACCACCCGCAACTACCGCTGGAGAGATATCACCTGCTGCTTCAATCGAGTCAAAAGCACTAATCATACCGATTACCGTACCCATGAACCCAAGCATTGGAGCCAAGGCTATAAATAAAGATAACCAAGAAACATTTTTTTCTAATAATCCCATTTGAACACCACCGTAAGCTACTACAGCTTTCTCAGCAGCATCAACACCTTCATCCATTCTATCTAAACCTTGATAAAAAATGGAAGCAACAGGGCCTTTTGTGTTTCTACATAATTCTTTTGCAGCTTCAACACCACCAGATTTCATAGCTTCTTCCACGTTGTTCACTAATTTCTCAGTATTAGTTGTTGCCATATTGAGATAAATAATTCTCTCAATTGCAATTGCCAAACCTAAAATAAGTGTTACGAGTACAATCCCCATAAAGAAAGGACCTCCTTCAATAAAACGTTGTTTTAATACTTGGTGAAATGTTTTGTCTTCAGCAGCTGCTTCTGCTGCTTGTGCATAAATGTTTTGAGCTGAGCTTAAAAACACTAGTCCTGCTAATGCAAGGGTAGAAAATACTTTTTTCATTTTGTAAATCTTTTTTTGTAAATCTTAGTTATTAAAATTAGTTAACGGGTTAAAGATATAAAATTTTTATGATATAAAATACTTCACGCGGAGAGAAAGGGATTCGAACCCTTGTTACGATTTCTCATAAACACGCTTTCCAAGCGTGCGCCTTCAGCCACTCGGCCACCTCTCCAAAATGTCATAATTTTATATGACTGGCAAGTAACAAAAAAAATTTTATATGTAAAAATTTTTCTTAAAAAACTAACTCATTTCTCCTCTTAAAGGTTTTTCAAACACATTTTTGAATTTTTTGAAAGAAATTTTCTCTCCCAATAAGTACTTCAATTTAGCAACAGCAGATTCAGTTGTAATATCTTTTCCGCTAATGACGCCTATATTTTTTAATTGGTTACTTGTTTCATAATGCCCTAATATAACACTCCCACTTATACATTGACTTACGTTTATTATAGGAATCTTTTTTAGAATGGCTTTTTCTAATAATGTCAAAAACCATTCTGATGTTGGTCCATTTCCAGCTCCATATGTTTCTAAAACAACTCCTTTTAAGTCGGATATCTCTAAAATACTTTTAACTACATGTTCTGTAATGCCTGGAAATAATTTTAAGATTACAATATTTGCATCAAAATTTTTTCGAACGATTAACTTTTTATTTGTTTTTATTTTTGGCAAAACCTTGTCGTTAAAATATAAATGAACACCGCTTTCACCTAAAGGTGGAAAATTTGGCGACTGAAAAGCTTCAAACTGCTCCGCACTGGTCTTTGTAGTCCGGTTTGCACGATAAAGTTTATACTCAAAATACAAACAAACTTCACCTATTTTTGGTGCATTTTTCTCTCTAGTTGCTGCTATTTGAATGGCTGTTATTAAATTTTCTTTGGCATCTGTTCTTAAATCTCCAATAGGCAATTGTGACCCAGTGAAAATAACAGGTTTACTCAAATTTTCAAACATAAAACTGATCGCTGAAGCCGTATACGACATCGTATCTGTTCCACTTAAAACAACAAAACCATCAATTGTTTCATAATTTTGTTCAATAATATTTGCAATTCTAACCCAATGTTCGGGATCCATATTAGAAGAATCTATTGGATTATCAAATGAAATGGTTTGAATGGTACAATCTAATAAATGTAATTCCGGTATTCTATCGCGAATTTCATTAAAATTAAACGCCTTTAATGAATTTGTTTTATAATCTTTTACCATTCCAATAGTTCCACCGGTATAAATCAATAAAATATTTGGTATTTTTGCATGCATCTTGAACAATTTTGTTTTTGATGTTGTAAAAGTATTAATTAAATCTAAAAATAAATTATAAATATGTCTGGTTCATATATTCTTATTATTTTAATTGGTCTTGGCGGAATGCTTGTTCAATGGAAATTGAAAAGTAAATTCAAATATTATTCTAAAATGCAGCTTCAGAATGGATTGAGTGGCAAAGAAATAGCCGAAAAAATGCTTGCAGATAATGGTATTCGCGATGTAAAAGTCATATCAACTCCGGGGCAATTAACCGATCATTACAATCCATTAAATAAAACGGTCAATTTAAGCGAATCAGTTTACAGTCAGAGAAATGCAGCATCAGCAGCTGTTGCGGCGCATGAATGTGGTCACGCCGTACAACATGCTGTTGGTTATAGATGGTTAAATTTACGTTCTAAATTGGTACCGATGGTAGGAATTTCTTCGAAACTTGCATCGTTTTTGTTGATTGCCGGAATTTTCACGGTAAATATTTTTCCGTCACTTTTACTTATCGGAATTCTATTTTTTGCCGCAACCGTAGTTTTTAGCATTGTGACTCTCCCCGTGGAATATGATGCCAGTAATCGCGCTTTGGTTTGGTTAGAAAATAAGCAAATGGTTACAAAAGAAGAACATGATGGCGCAAAAGATGCTTTAAAATGGGCTGCAAGAACCTATTTAGTTGCTGCAATTAGCTCTATTGCCACTTTAATTTACTATTTAAATATTTATAATAGTAGAAGTTAGATTTTAATTTGTCTGTCGATTTGCTGATCCAGTGATATAAAAGTTTCTGTTCTCGCAACACCTTTTATATGCTGGATTTGATGGTTCAATACCTGCATTAAATGCTCATTATCTTTACAGATTATTTTCACAAATATGGCATAATTACCTGTAGTATAATGACTTTCAATCACTTCATCTATTTCTTCCATTCGTTTGATGGCATCTTTATATTTACTTGAGCTGTCTAAAAAAATACCGACAAAAGCCACCGTTTTATATCCAATAACTTTTGGGTTGATGACAAATTTAGATCCTGAAATCAAACCGGACGACTCTAATTTTCTCAATCTTTGATGAATTGCTGCACCTGATATACCAATTTCTCGGGCAATGCTCAAAATGGGTGTTCGAGCATCTGCCATCAAATGATTGAGAATTATTTTATCAATTCCGTCAATTTTAATCGTGGAGTCTTTCATCTGTTAATATTTATTGTTTTCTAATGGTCAGATGGAATGCCTGAATTAACATTTTTCATTTGATTTGAGTTTTGTAAATGGGCATTTCATATGTTTAAATTTACAAGTAAAAGTAAAAAAATAAAAGGATATGAAAATCATATCCTTTTATTTTACTTATTATATGTAACCAAATATTCTTATTGTGGTTTCAAAACGAAATCTTCCATGAATTTGGTAGTATAATTTCCTGCAATGTAGTTTGGGTCTTCCATTAATTGACGATGAAACGGAATAGTTGTCTTTACACCTTCAATTACGAATTCATCCAAAGCTCTTTTCATTTTACTAATTGCTTCTTCACGAGACTGCGCTGTAACAATTAATTTTGCAATCATAGAATCGTAATTCGGTGGAATTACATAACCTGCGTAAACATGCGTATCTAATCGAACCCCATGTCCGCCAGGAGCATGAAAAATAGTTATTTTCCCTGGAGAAGGTCTGAAATTATTATATGGATCTTCCGCATTTATTCGGCATTCAATTGCATGCATATTCGGGAAATAATTTATTCCCAAAATAGGCACCCCGAATGCAACTTTAATTTGTTCTCTAATTAAGTCAAAATTTGCAATAACCTGCTCTGTGATAGGATGTTCTACCTGAATACGTGTATTCATTTCCATAAAGTAAAACTTTCGATGCTTATCCACTAAAAATTCAACTGTTCCTGCACCTTCATATTTAATAAATTCTGCTGCTTTTACCGCTGCATTTCCCATTTTTTCGCGAAGTGCATCGGTCATAAATGGAGAAGGAGTTTCTTCAGTCAATTTTTGATGTCTTCTTTGAACAGAGCAATCGCGTTCTGACAAATGACACGCTTTCCCCGTTGAATCTCCAACAATTTGAATTTCAATATGACGTGGCTCTTCAATTAACTTTTCCATGTACATGGCATCATTATCAAAAGAAGCTTTCGCTTCTTGTCTCGCCGAATCCCATGCATTTTGCAAATTTTCAGGTTTCCATACTGCTCTCATACCTTTACCTCCACCGCCTGCTGTAGCTTTTAACATGATTGGATAACCAATCTTTTTAGCCGTTTTTTCGGCGTCAGCAAAAGAAGCTAGAAGTCCTTCAGAACCAGGTATAGTTGGAACTCCCGCTTTTTTCATGGTTTCTTTAGCCGAAGCTTTATCCCCCATCAAATTTATCATTTCCGCTGTGGCACCGATAAACTTAATTCCGTGCTCTTCACAAATCTTCGAGAATCGGGCATTTTCGGATAGGAATCCGTAACCGGGATGAATCGCATCTGCATTAGTTATTTCAGCAGCAGCTATAATATTTGATATTTTGAGATAAGATTCACTGCTCGAAGGAGGTCCTATGCATACCGCTTCATCTGCAAATCTAACATGCAAACTTTCAGCATCAGCAGTAGAGTAAACAGCAACCGATTTAATACCCATTTCTCGACAGGTTCTTATAATTCGGAGTGCAATTTCTCCTCTATTAGCAATTAATATTTTTTTAAACATAATTTAGCAATTAAAAAAATGAAACTCTTTCTAAATAAAACTTTCTAAAAGTAATTTTTAGGATGGATCAACTAAGAATAAGGGTTGATCAAATTCTACCGGAGAAGATTCTTCTACTAAAATTTTAACAATTTTACCAGAAATCTCTGATTCAACTTCATTAAATAATTTCATTGCTTCTATGATACAAACCGTATCACCAGCACTAATTGTATCTCCAACATTGACAAACATTGGTTTATCAGGCGATGGTTTTCTATAAAAAGTACCAATAATAGGAGACTTAATTATCAAGTATTTTGATTCTTCGCTTTCTTCTTCTACCTCAGAACTAGCTGCAACTGCTGCAATTGGTGCACTTTGAGGAGCGCTTTGCATGACATGACCATGTTGATGAGTTGGTTGCTGTATAACAGTAGTCTCTGTTTTTTCTGAACCGGTCCTAATGGTGATTTTAATATCTTCCATTTCTAATTTCACTTCACTTGCTCCAGATTTCGCAACGAATTTTATCAGATTTTGAATTTCTTTTAAGTCCATAATATATTTTTAAGGTATGTTAATTTTTTGAATATGCCCACTTTAAATAAATTGCTCCCCAGGAAAATCCTCCTCCAAAGGCTGTAAATAATATGGTATCTCCCTTTTTTAAATTATCTTCATAATCTGCTAACAACAAAGGTAAAGTTGCTGAGGTAGTATTACCATAATTTTGAATATTCATCATTACTTTAGACCAATCTAAGTTCATTCGATTTGCAGTAGCTTCGATAATTCTTTTATTTGCCTGGTGTGCGGCTAGCCAAGAAATATCTGCTTTTTTTAAATCGTTTCTTTTGAGTATTTTTTCACAAACATCTGCCATACTAAAAACTGCATTTTTAAAAACAGTTTTTCCATCTTGTTGTACAAAATGCAATTTATTTTCAACAGTTTCTTTCGTTGCCGGCATTACAGAACCCCCTGCTTCCACTTTTAAAAACTCTCTTCCAGCTCCGTCTGTTCGAAGGTATTCATCTAAAACTCCGAGTCCTTCTTCATTTGGCTCTAGTAATATAGCCCCGGCCCCATCGCCAAAAATAATGCAAGTCGATCTATCGGTATAGTCTATCATGGAGGAATTTTTATCTGCTCCAATCAATAAAACTTTTTTGTATTTGGAAGATTCGATGTAACGAGCTGCTACAGACATGCCATATAAAAAACTAGAACAAGCAGCTTCTAAATCGAATGAAAAAGCATTAACTGCACCTATTTGCGTTGCAGTGTAAGCAGCTGTTGATGCTGCTTGCATATCGGGTGTTGCAGTTGCAACAATAACCAATTCTATTTCTTCGGGATTAATATTGTTTTTAGCAATTAAATCATTTGCCGCATGAATAGCCAAGAAGGAAGTTCCTTTATTCTTTTCTTTTAATATATGTCTTTCTTTTATTCCAGTTCTTGTAGTAATCCATTCATCATTCGTATCTACCATGGTTTCCAATTCCTTATTCGTAAGAATATAATCAGGAAGATATTTTCCAACAGCTGTTATTGCAGCAGTAATTTTAGTCATAATTAAACTTTTACTTTATATATTTACATAAAAACTATAAGTGTAACTGCTCAATTTGTTAAGAAAGAGCAACCAAAAGTATGAAAATATATTTTGGCTTTTGATCAAAAAATTAGATTTTTTAGCGAAATTTAACCCAAATCAACAAAAAAACCCTCAAATATGAGGGTTTTTACTTCATTTTACAACTTTACTTAGGCTGCATTCTCTTTTGCGTCAATTAAAACTTGACCTCTGTAATACAGTTTTCCTTCGTGCCAGTGTGCTCTATGATAAAGGTGAGCTTCACCTGTTGTTGGATCTTTTGCTATTTGAGGAACTGTTGCTTTGTAATGTGTTCTTCTTTTACGTCCTCTTTGTTTCGATATTTTCCTTTTAGGATGTGCCATCTCTATGTATTTTTATCAGTTAATAACTTTTTTAAATCCTCCCAACGGGGATCAATTTCATTTGATTTCTTTTTTTTACTTGGTCGCAATTCTTTAAGCTTTTCGATGATATCCGATTGTAATGATCCATCTTCAATTCCGGGGTGAATTCTTTTATTGGGTACAGCCAAAACTAGCATCTCATATATAAATTGAGCTACATTTATCTGATGTTCACCATGAGGAATTATCAAAATTTCTTCATTATCATCATTAAACTCATCTCCAAATTTCACAACAATGTTTAAGTCTCCAGAGATAGGTTGGTCATAACGTTCATTAGATACGTCACATGCTACATTCACATTACCATTAGCGGTAAAATGCAATTCTAACATATTGCTTTTTTTATCAAACTCTAAGTTTACTAAAATGTTCGCATCAAAAAATTCATCGTAATTAAAAGCTTCAAAGAACTGATTTCCAATTTCATATTTAAAATGATGAACCCCTTCTTTTAAACCAAAAAAAGATATTTCATATACATTCAACGATTTCATCAAAATATAAATTTGAGCGCGCAAAGGTAATAAATTATACTTTATTAAAAAATAGTTTGAATAAAAATTCTAAATTATTTCTCTTTTTTTGTTTTTAATTTATTCTCCATTAATAGCTTATATTCTCCTCGCGTATTAAAAATTGAAATAGCATTGAACAAAGCTTCTTTAAAAGAACTGTGATTTGCACTGCCTTTTCCTGCAATTTCATAAGCCGTTCCATGGTCGGGAGAAGTTCGTATTTCACTTAAACCTGCGGTAAAATTAACACCGCTACCAAAAGAAAGAGCCTTAAATGGCGCCAACCCTTGATCGTGATACATCGCTAAAACCGCGTCAAATCTTTTGTAATTTTGTGTTCCGAAAAAACTATCGGCAGCAAATGGCCCGTAAACTAATTTGCCGGTTTGTTGAATTTCATTCAAAGTTGGAGTTACTATTTCATCATCTTCGGTTCCAATCACACCGTGGTCACCACAATGTGGATTCAAACCTAAAACTGCAATTTTCGGACGAGATATTTTAAAATCTCCCACTAAAGTTTGGTATAGAATCGACACCTTCTTTTTTATTAATTCCGGTGTGATAGCTTGAGCAACTTCTTTAATTGGTAAATGACCCGTAATTAAACCAATTCTCAGCTCATCTGTCATTAAAATCATCAAACTTTCTCCATCTAACATACTTTCCAAATATTCTGTATGACCTCTAAAATTAAATTTTTCAGACTGAATATTATTTTTGTTTATTGGCGCGGTAACTAGTACGTCAATCTTTTTATCTCTTAATGCATTCGTAGCACTTTGCAAAGACTCAAATGCATATTTACCAGAGGTTTCGGTTGGATTTCCTAAATCAATATCAACAATTTCTTTCCAAATATTTAAAACATTAACCTTGTTAGATATTGCATTTTCAAGACTTTCTATACCGTGTACTTGAGTGTTTATGTTCAATGCTTTTTTATGATAACTTAAAACCTTGGTAGATGCAAAAATAATCGGCGTACAAAAGTCCAGCATTCGAATATCTTCAAATGTCTTTAAAATGATTTCAATTCCAATTCCGTTAATATCACCAACTGAAATTCCAACAATTATTTTTTCAGATTTCTTCATTTAAACTACTTATATTTATTAATTTTGAAGAGCTGAAAAATAGATAATTTCTTTTATTTTTCTTGCTCTATAAAGAATTATGGTTCATATAAATAATAAAAACCATTTGACAAATTTAATCAAATAAAATTAGAAAATGTTTACAGGAATTATTGAGGGTATAGGAAAAGTTATTGCGATCGAGTCGGATAAGGAAAATATTAACTTAACGGTGGAAAGCGCAATATCTTCGAAATTGAAAATTGACCAAAGTTTGGCGCACAATGGGGTTTGTCTAACTGTTGTAGCTCAAAAAGAAAATGCACATACCGTAACTGCAATTAAAGAAACCATTGACAAATCAAATTTCGGACAACTAAAGATTGAAGACGAAATTAATTTGGAACGAGCAATGAAACTTAATGCTCGACTAGACGGGCATATAGTGCAAGGACATGTTGATCAAACAGCAAAATGTATTGCAATTAAAGAAGAAGAAGGAAGCTGGGTTTTTACTTTCGAATACGATCATGACTTTAACAATATCACTATTGAAAAAGGATCTATAACAGTAAATGGAGTTAGTTTAACAGTTGTAAATTCAAAAACCAACACGTTTAGCGTTGCAATAATACCTTACACTTATGAAAATACAAATTTTCATAAAATTAAAATTAATGATAAGGTTAACTTAGAATTTGATGTTATTGGCAAATATGTGGCAAGATTATTAAATAAGTAAAGGATTATTTTCTATTATCCTTTATCTTTTTAACAGCATAGAAAATTGCAGCCCCAAACAAACCAATTAGACCTCCGTCAATCGGAAGTGGTGGTGGAGGCGGTGGTCCCCCTGCGAAAGAGTTGGTAACCACAAGAAAAAAAGCTACTAATACAATTGCTTTCAAGTATTTTCTTTTCATAAACATTTTATTAACTTCTATAAACGTATTTTAAAAAATATTATTGCAAATATATAAAAACCTTTTAACAAAGTTTCTTTGTTGCAAAAAAAATAATTTTATTATTAAAACAGAAGCGCTTCCCTATTTGACGAAACAAGCGGGAATAACTTCTAGCCCAACAATACTCTAATTTCAATCTGTGGTCCCACTTGGGCTCGAACCAAGGACCACCTGATTATGAGTCAGGTGCTCTAACCAACTGAGCTATGGGACCAAAATTTTGGACTGCAATATTACTATTTTTTTACTTTATGTACAATAATATTTTATTATTTCTTATTTTTGATTTAGATCATTTCTAAAAATCTAGAAGCATGTTTAAAAAAATTACTTTTTTATTGGTATTTTCACTTTCCTTTGGTATAATGAGTGCACAAAAAACAGTTATTCAAAATAACCCAAATTACAAATACCAATCTGGTAACGAAACGACTTCACAAACTGTAATTAAAAGAACTGCCCCTACTTTTCAGCAATATTGGAGTTTTGGTGGTAATCTTGGACTTTCTTTTTGGAATGGTGGAACAGATCTTATGATTGCTCCAAAAGCTTATTATCATCTAACACCGCAATTTATTACTGGTATTGGTGTAACGTATATGTACTCTGACGGTGAATATTATGGAATTAGCTATGGTGGGCCAAACCGATATTACAACTATCACTCCAACTCATTTGGAGGAAGTGTATCTGCTCTTTATAGACCAATTCCTTTTTTGCAGTTATCTGCAGAATATGAGGGGTTACAAACAGAATGGAGAGGTTTATACGATGATTCCTATTTTAGTAATGCGATTTACTTGGGAGCTTCTTTTATATCAGGCAATTTTTCTTTTGGGTTTAGATATGATGTTCTTTACGATTCTGAAAGAAGTGCTTATGGTTCAGCTTGGACACCTTTTATAGGGATTTACTTTTAAAAAATACTTTTTGCCATTCTTTTCTTAAGATAAGAATGGCAATTTTTCTTGAAATAATTTCAATGTCCACATCATTTATTTCTTTCACTTGCTTTTCAGGAATATCAATTCGATATAACAAATTGATATAAGAATTAAAATCTTTTTTGATTAATTCTAAAAGATAAGTCTCCAAATAATTTACAACAACGCCGGGTAAGCTATCTTTCGATATATAAAAATCGAGTCCCACCAATTTGAAATCTTTGTTTAATTGCAGAATTAAATCAACCAATAATTCTTTTTGTTGAATTTCGGTTACTAACTGCAATCCATTTTGATTATCGGATATCATTATGTTTGTCTAACCATTAAACTTTTACCAAAATTAATAAATACAGCTTTCTTTTTATCTGATAACGACAATCGCTCAATATTTTTAAATGCGATATTTGAATAATTTTTAATTTCTTGAAGAAGTAATTCTGGAACTTTATATTTTGAAAATAAAACTTTCACTTCACTAATTTTTTGGTCGGTATTTTCAGTTTTACAGTACCAGTCTAACAAACGATCCGCATCTTTTGGCGAAGCCATTTCCAAGGTTTTTAAATATAAAAAGGTTTTCTTATTTTCTAAAATATCACCTCCAACTTTCTTACCAAAAGCATCCGTTCCAAACGCATCCAAATAATCATCTTGCAATTGAAAAGCTATTCCTAAATTTAATCCAAACTCATACATTTCTTGAGTGTCTTTCTCTTTGGCATTTGCTATCATAGCGCCCATTTGCAAGGCGCAACCCAATAAAACAGCAGTTTTAAAACTTATCATTTTGATATATTCTTGCAAAGTCACATCATTTCTAGTTTCAAAATCTATATCGTACTGCTGCCCTTCACAGATTTGCAAAGCCGTTTTATTAAACAGTATGTGAAGATTTTTAAAAATAGGAGCCGGAAATGACTCGAACATTTGATAGGACAAAATCATAAGTGCATCGCCAGAAAGAATTCCTATATTTTCATTCCACTTGATATGAACCGTTTCTTTTCCCCTTCTCAAAGAAGCTTTATCCATGATATCATCATGAATTAAGGTGAAATTATGAAACATTTCAACAGTCAAGGCTGCAGGTAAAGCATCTTGTAATTTCCCGCCAAATAGCTCACAACTCATCAAAGTTAAAATTGGTCGAATTCTTTTTCCACCAATCTGTAAAATATAATGAATAGGATCGTATAAATTTTTTGGCTCATTAAGTGAATTCCCCCTAATGGTCTTTTCCGATAAATAATCTAAAAATATAGATTTGTAGTCTTGAATTTCCAAACTCTTGATTTTTTTTGTAAAAATAAATGAAACAATCGTAAAACCATATATTATTAAATTGTAAACTTTGGAAACTTTTTTTGTTTTTATAGTTTCCTATTTAGTATATTTGCGCCCCAATGAGAGAAAAATTAATTCATAAGGCTTCTGATTTGTTTTTAAGTTACGGATTTAAAAGCGTCACCATGGATGATATCGCCAATTCTTTAGGCATATCAAAAAAAACCATTTATCAAAATTTTGATAATAAAACGAAACTTGTTGAAGCAACAAGCTTATATGTTTTTAACAGAATTGCTCATGGAATTGATTGTATTTGCAAGCAAGATCACAATCCGATCGGAGAGTTTCATGATATAAAACTATTTATCATGGCGCATTTAAAAGATGAAAAATCTTCACCACAATACCAACTTAAAAAGTATTATCCAAAAATCTTTAAATCACTAAAGATTAAGCAATTCAATTTGATGCAAACCTGCGTCACAAGTAATTTAACGCGAGGTATTGAACAAGGTTTATATAGAAACAGTATAAATATTGATTTTATTTCAAGAGTTTATTTCAATACAATGATGGCTTTAAAAGATGAAGAGTTGTTTCCACAAGAAAGTTTTTCTAGTAATATGCTTATGGAAAACTTCCATGAGTACCACCTAAGAGGTATTTGCACCGAAAAAGGTTTAGACGTTTTAACCAAAATTATAACAACGAAGAATATTTAAAAATGATAAAAAAATTAGCACTTGTTTTTAGCTTAACTATTGTATCGATTAGTTTTTCGCAAGAAAATCCGAAATCTTTTACTTTACAAGAAGCTATTGATTTCGCTTTAGAAAACAACCGGACAGCCAAAAATGCTGCACTTGATATTGAAGCGGCAAAAAAACAAAAATGGGAAACAACCGCAACAGGTTTACCACAAATAGATGCAACCGTTGATTATCAAAATTGGATCAAACAGCAAGTTTCTTTGTTACCAGCTGAATTGGTAGGTGGAAATCAAGGTGATTTTGTGGAAATCGCTTTCGGTACAAAACATACGCTTACAACCACCGCAACATTACGACAGTTAATTTTTGATGGCTCTTACCTTGTTGGTTTACAGTCAGCTAAAGTCTTTTTAGAAATTTCGGAAAATGCAAAAATTAAAACTGACTTAGAAGTTCGTCAAGCAGTAATTAATGCATATGGCAATGTATTACTTTCTGAAGAAACCGTAAGAATACTAGAGAATAATATCACTGTTGTTCGAAAAAATTTAGATGAAACAAATAAAATTTTTATAAATGGTTTAGCAGAAGAAGAAAGTGTCGAACAGCTTGAAATTACGTTGTCGAGCCTTAAAAGTAGTTTGAATAATGTTACCCGACTCAAAAAAGTCGCCTATCAAATGCTTAATATTACTTTGGGAATAGATTTGAATTCTAAAACTATATTAAAGGATAATTTAGAAACTCTAACAGGTGAAAATATTGTTTTAGATCTTTTAAATACCGATGAAAATATTGAAAATATTATCGATTATAGAATCGCATTTAATGATAAAACCTCGAAAGAATTATTGCTAAAGTTAGAGAAAAGCAAATTTTTACCAAATTTAAGTGCCTTTGTGAATGGTGGCTATGCTGGATACAATCAAGATTTTGGATTTTTAAATAACAATCAAAAATGGTTTGGTTCTTCATTATTCGGTGTAAACATGAATATACCCATTTTTAGTTCTTTTGGCAGATCTGCTGCAACACAAAGGGCAAAAATAAATTTAGAAAAAGCAAATGAAGATTTAACCGAGGTTGAGCAAAAATTAAAATTACAGGTTGCAACTGCCAAAAGTGATTATCAATTTGCCATTGAAGATTATAGAAATAAAAAGCAAAACTTAAACTTATCGGAAAGAATTGAACAAAAAAATCAAACCAAATACTTTGAAGGAATTGCCTCTAGTTTTGATTTGAGACAAGCCCAAACACAATTGTTTTCAGCCCAACAAGACTATTTACAAGCAATGCTAGATATCATCAATAAAAAAGCTGCTTTAGAAACTATATTAAATACTGTTAACTACCAAAATTAAACTCATGAAAAATATTTTTTTACTCCTTATATCCTTAGTTATTTTATCTTCTTGCGGAGGTGAAAATAAAAAGTCTATTGAAGATATCATCGCTGAAGGAAATCTTTCTACCTTGAGAGAAAGACGATCTGAAATTGAAAAACAAGAAGTTGAAATCTCAGAAAAACTAAAGCAACTGGATGAAGCTATTTCAGCATTAGATGATTCTAAAAAATTACCATTGGTGACTACCATAAAAGCTCATGAAGAAATATTTGATCATTTTCTTGAGCTGCAAGGAAATGTCAAAACAAAAGAAAATATTGTAATTTATCCTGAAATGTCAGGAATCTTACAACAAATTTATGTCAAAGAAGGACAAAACGTTAGTAAAGGTCAAGTTCTGGCAACTATTGATGATGGCGGTTTAAGTCAGCAAGTTGCACAACTTCAAATTCAAGCCGATTTGGCAAAAACAACTTTTGAACGTCAAGAAAGATTGTGGAATCAAAAAATCGGTAGTGAGATTCAATATCTACAAGCCAAATCAAATTACGAGGCACAATCAAGAGCAGTTAATCAAATGAAAATACAACTCGGAAAAACTGCTGTTAAAGCGCCTTTTTCTGGTGTTATTGATGATATTATTACGCAACAAGGTAGTGTTGTGGCTCCTGGCCAATCTCAACTAATGCGAATTGTAAGTTTAAACAATATGTATATTGAAGTTGATGTGCCCGAAAATTACATCAATGATGTCACTAAAAATAAAAATGTAATTGTTGAATTTCCTGTTTTAGATAAAGTATTAAATGCAAAAATCCGTCAAGCTGGGAATTTCATTAATCCGGCAAACCGATCATTTAAAATTGAAGTTGCTGTGCCAAATAAAGATAAATCTATCAAGCCAAACTTAACGGCAAAATTAAAAATCAACGATTACACCAATAAAAAAGCACTATTAATTCCACAAAGTATTATTTCAGAAAATGCTAACGGAGAACAGTATGTGTATGTGGTTACCGACCAAAATTCAGAAAATGAAGCACATGTAAAACGGGTTATAATACAAACTGGAAAAACACAAGGTGATGTTATTGAGGTGTTAAGCGGACTAGAAAATGGTAGTGAAATTATTAAAGAAGGTGCTCGAAGTGTTCGTGAAGGGCAAACCGTTAAAATCATCAATCAATAAGTTGCAATTATGACGAAGAAACACAAAATTATTGATAAAGAATTTGCACTTTCCTCTTGGGCGATAAATAATAAAACTACTATTTATGTATTGATGGTGGTGATATTATTTCTGGGTATTTCGGCCTATTTTAGTATGCCTAGAGAAAGTTTTCCTGAAATTAAGGAAACTAAAATATATGTTAGTTCTATTTATCCGGGGAACACCGCAGAAGATATTGAAAAACTTATTACAGATCCGTTAGAAGATAAATTGAAAACGGTGAGTAATGTTGTTGAAATAACCTCCACTTCACAAGAAGACAACTCGTTGATAATTGTTGAATTTGATGAAAACATTACTGTAGATCAAGCAAAACAAAAGGTAAAAGATGAAATTGAAACAGAGACTTCTAGCGAAGATTGGCCTACTTTCAACGGTGCAAAAGTCGAGCCTAATGTTTTTGATTTAAGCTTGTCGGAAGAAATGCCGATTTTAAATATTGACATTTACGGTGATTATCCGGTTGAAAAATTAAAAGAGTTTGGCGAATATTTACAAGATGAAATTGAAGATTTACAAGAGATTAAAAAAGTAGATATTCGAGGCGCTCAAGAAAAAGAAGTTGAAGTTGCTGTAGATATTTATAAAATGATGGCGGCTCAGGTAAGTTTCGACGATGTTATTAATGCGATTAACAGAGGTAACGTTACCATGTCGGCGGGTAACTTGATATCGAGCGGACAAAGACGAACTATTCGAATATTAGGCGAAATTGACCAACCCACTGATTTGAATAGTTTCGTTATCAAATCTGAAAATAACAACCCCATTTATTTAAAAGATATCGCAAAAGTATCCTTTAAGGAAAAAGATATCACAACCTACGCCAGAGAATTCGGACATCGTGTTGTGATGTTAGATGTTAAAAAACGTGCCGGGAAAAATATGGTGGAAGCATCAATACAAATTGAAGAAATTGTTAATAATGCCATAGAAAATGTATTTCCTAAAGATTTAACCATAACAATTTCTAACGATCAATCTTCTGTAACTATTGGTCAAGTAGATGATTTGGTAAATAATATTCTTTTTGGAGTAATTTTAGTGGTAACCGTTTTAATGTTCTTTTTAGGATTTAAAAATGCCATTTTTGTGGGATTTGCAATTCCGATGTCCATGTTTTTATCCCTGATGATTTTAAACATGCTTGGCTACACTTTAAATACCATGATCTTATTCGGATTAATTATGGGACTTGGAATGCTGGTGGATAATGGTATTGTTGTGGTTGAAAATGTCTACCGATTGATGGATGAAGAAGGCATGACTCGCATTGAAGCAGCAAAAAAAGGAATTGGTGAAATTGCTTTTCCTATCATTATTTCTACCGCAACAACAGTAGCTGCATTTATTCCATTAGGCTTATGGCCAGGCGTTATGGGTCAGTTTATGATGATATTACCAATCACGCTTTCTGTCGTATTAGGTTCTTCATTAATCGTTGCTATCTTTTTCAATTCGGTTTTGGTATCGCAATTTATGACGATTGAAGATAATGATATGCCATTAAAAAATATCATAACTATTACTGGTATTATGGCAGTTTTAGGTTTATTGATTTATTTTATCGGAGGCGACTATAAAGGTATTGGAATATTGATGATTTTTAGTGCAATTATGCTTTGGGTTTATAGATTAGTCATCCGAAAATTAGCCTATCAGTTTCAAACTAAAATACTTATCAAGTTTGAAAATTGGTATGAAAAGCAATTGAGAAGTTCCCTTAAAGGGAAAAGACCCTACATTATAACAGCCATTACGTTTTTATTATTAATTGGCGCGTTTATGGCGTTCGGAGCTTCCCTTGCATCACAGAGAACAAAAGTGGAGTTTTTCCCAGATAATAAGCCAAATCAAATTATTGTTTATATCGAATATCCGCAAGGTACCGATATTGAAAAAACCAATGCAATTACAAAAGAAATTGAGAAAAAAGTATTCGATGTAGTTAACGACCCAATGTATAGAGATGGTGAGTATAATTTCTTGGTAGAAAGTGGTGTATCACAAGTTGGTGAAGGTGCCGGAAACCCTCAAACCGATGGTGGTTCTACTGCCGAAATGCCACATAAAGCAAAAATTACAGCATCGATGCGTGAATTTAAATACCGACGTGGTGCTGATAGTGAATTGTTGCGACAAAAAGTACAAAAAGCACTAGTTGGAATATATCCCGGAGTATTGATTTCTGTTGAAAAAGATGCAAACGGACCACCTGCAGGAGCACCAATAAACATTGAAATTCAAGGTAGTGATTACACGCAATTGATTAACACTGCTGAAAAAATGCGTGACTTTATCAATAGTAAAAATATTGCAGGTATTGATGAACTAAAAATTGATGTGAATAAAGATAAACCTTCAATGCAGGTTTTAGTAGATAGAAAAAAAGCAGGTGAATTAGGTGTAAATACAGGTCAAGTCGGCCAACAATTGCGAAATGCTATTTTTGGAAGTAAGGCAGGTACTTATAAAGAAGGTGGTGATGATTATGATATTTATGTGCGTTTTGATCAAGACAACCGATATAATACCAGTGCTATTTTTAACCAGAAAATAACCTTCAGAGATCAAGCCTCAGGAAAAATAAAAGAAATTCCGGTTTCTGCCGTAGCTAAACAAAGTAATAGTTCAGGTTTTAGCGCGATTAAGCATAAAGATGTCAAACGTGTTGTTACAGTTTATTCGGCTTTAGCTCCAGGCTATACAGATGCCGCTGCTATTGTAAAGCAGGTTCAAGATGAAATGAAAACCTATAATAATTTGCCTGCGGATATCAAAATTGACTATACCGGTCAAATTGAAGAACAAAACAAGCAAATGGCCTTTTTAATGGGTGCCTTTTTTACCGGTTTGGGTTTGATATTTTTTATTCTGATCTTTCAATTTAACTCCTTATCGAAACCAGCAATTATTATGCTGGCAATTTTTTTGAGTTTTATTGGAGTTTTTGGTGGCTTAGTAATTACAGGTGCAGCTTTCGTTATTATGATGACCATGGTTGGAATTATAGCACTTGCAGGAATTGTTGTGAATAATGGGGTTGTACTGTTAGATTATGCACAATTATTAATTGATCGTAAAAAGATTGAAATAGATATTGATGATAATGATTATTTAGATAAGGAAACCTTATATGAAACGATTGTAAAAGCAGGAAAAGCACGTTTAAGACCCGTAATTTTGACCGCGATCACAACCATTTTAGGGCTTATCCCTCTTGCGATTGGATTGAACATTAATTTCTTTACCTTATTTAGTGAATTCGATGCTAATATTTATATGGGGGGTGATAATGTTGTGTTTTGGGGCCCATTAGCCTGGACCGTAATTTACGGTTTAATGATAGCAACTTTTTTGACACTTATTGTAGTTCCTGTACTATTTTATTTGATCATGCAATTGAAAATGTGGATTCGATCAAAAATGTCATCCGGGATAAAAGAATTAGAAGAAATAGACGCGTAAAATAATTATCTAGCTGCGATTTAAAACCAAAACCCTAAATTAAAATACCAATAATCTTGGTCTCTTCCATCTGGAGACCAAGAGTATTTTAATTCAATAGGGCCAATGAATGAATTAAGACCGTAGCCTACAGCATACCCTGATTTTGTATCTTCAAAAATTTCACCTGCATTCCATAAATCTTCACTAACACGAGCATAGTTTCCGGTAGCAGAAACAAAATTATCTTCAAATAATTGATAACGAATTGTGAATGAAGATTTTAAAAATTCTGTACTGTTCAAACCACCAATATCATAACCGTAAAAAGGAACAAAAGTATTTATAAAATTTTCATTGTTTCCACCTAAATGATAATCAAGCACTTCGTTTCCGTTAGTTCCTATGGTTATTCCCGCCTCAGAAATATAATGAACCGTTAATCGATCAAAAAAAGTAAAGGCAAATGACAATTGACCATTTAAATGAGAAAATGATTTAAAATCAGGATTCAAATTTGCAGACAGTAAATAAACCCTATAATTTGCATCAAAGTACAAGCCTTTTTTAGGAAAATATTTCGTGTCATAGGAATCATACGTAGCTTTTGCAAAAACATTAATAAAGTTGCTGTTTTCAAAAAATATTTTCTTATTTACATCATTAATAATCTCATCTGTAAATACTTTCAAAAATTTATCTTCTGCTCCTATTCTCAAAGCCAACGTATTTTTAAAGGATCTTTGAATATAAAGTTGCGTTGTAAAATCATTGTATTCTATTGGAATTTTAATACCAATTTCATCGGCACTTAAATCTCCTATTGAAATATTTGCAATATTCTCTTTAAACGAATTATAGCTTGTGTTTACTCCAAAACTCCAATTAAAGCCATTATCTAAAAAATAATCAATATTATATCGCAAATTATCCCCAATCACGAAATCGGCTGATAAAAAATCATCATCAAATAAAGCGTGGCTTTTAGTAAAATTTATCAAAATTCCCGTTTTATATAAATCGTCATAATGTGCTCCTAACTGAATAAATGAGGAAGCTTCATTTTCAATCAATTTAAATACAACTTTAGTACCTCCTTCAACTGGCAAGAACCTGTAATTAATACTTTTGAAATTTCCGGTAGCAGATAGTGAATTAATACCTTGTTGAAATGCATTTTGACTTATAGACTCTCCTTTAACTATCTTGAGTTTGTCCAAACAATAATTATCTGTAAAATTCTTATTACCCTCTAAAACGATTTCTTTTATCAATATCTCATCATTCATATCGAACTTAGTATTGACATAATGATGTACTTTATTGGTTTGACGTGCTGCGATTTTTTTTAGTTCATATAGTCTATCTCTAGCAGCATCTTCTCCCACTTTCATGATTTCCATTTGTTTATCAAAAGAAAAATCGTTGAAATTGCTAATATCCGGACTTAAATAAATATCTGTCATTTTAATTTTGGCATCCAAGTCTTCAAGCATTTGAAAGTGTGCGATTTGCATTAATATTTTCGGTGCAGAATTAAGATCTATATTTTTTAATAATTTTCCTTGAACGTCAACACCAATAATAACATCAACTCCTTTTGCCTTCAATTTTTCAACGGGATAATTATCTACAATACCACCGTCAACCAAAATATTTCCATCTATTTCTATTGGTGCCAATAAAGATGGGAAGGAACCACTTGCACGAATTGCTTCTGGTAAAAAGCCGTGATCTAAAACAACTTCTTGCCCGGTTTCTAGGTTTGTTGCAACACAAAAAAACGGGATGGGTAATTTGCTAAAATCATTAATAGTATGCACATGTTCGGTTAATTGTGATAACAAATTAAAAACATTTTGTCCGCTCGAAATTGCAGAAGGAAGTCCGATTTTCCAATCTTTTACAGGAAGAGAAATGGCATATTTACCCATATTCTCCTTTTGATAAAAAGAAAAGGAAGATCGAGGTAATTCGTTTTGAATCAAAGCGTTAAAATCATGAACTCTTAAAATTGAATCCAATTCATTGGCATTATAACCAGAGGCGTATAATGCGCCAACGATTGAGCCCATACTCGTACCGGCAATATAATCTATACGAACCCCTGCTTCTTCTAAAACTTTTAATACGCCAACGTGAGCAAAACCCTTGGCACCACCACCACTTAAGACCAAACCTACCTTTAAATCCTCGTTAGGTGTCGCCTGATATTGTGCATAAATAAAAATTGGCAGTAAAAAAAAGAAGCTTAAAAATGCAATTTTTTTCATGGCACAAATTTACTGAAAAATCTCTTACTTGTCCGGATGAAAATAGTTATATATTTTTTTTGATTTATCGCTACCGACAGTATTTTCGAGATCTTCTAGACTTGCTTCGGTAACTCTTTTTACAGATTTAAATTTATGAAGTAATTGAATTCTTGTTTTTTCACCGATTCCGGGAATATTTTCAAGCTCAGATTTTATGGCAGCTTTACTTCTTTTATTTCGATGATGATTAATACCAAATCGATGCGCTTCATTCCGAAGTTGTTGGATTATTTTTAAAGATTCTGATTTTTTATCTAAATACATTGGCACCGGATCACCGGGATAATAAATTTCTTCCAATCTTTTTGCAATTCCAATTATGGCAATTTTACCCCGTAAACCCAATAAATCTAAACTTTTTAATGCCGATGATAACTGCCCTTTTCCACCATCAATAATAATGAGTTGTGGCAATTCTTTATCTTCTTCTAACAAGCGCTTGTATCTTCTATGCACCACCTCTTCCATTGATGCAAAATCATCTGGACCAATCACCGTTTTTATATTAAAATGCCGATACTCTTTTTTGAAAGGTTTTCCATTTCTAAAAACAACACAAGCGGCAACCGGATTCGTTCCTTGAATATTTGAGTTGTCAAAACATTCGATATGTCGAGGCTCGTCTTTCAGTCGCAAATCTTTTTGCATTTGTTTCATAATTCGGTTGGTATGCCTATCGGGATCAACAATCTGAATTTGTTTGAATCTTTCTTGCCTATAATATTTCGCATTTCGTTGAGAGAGTTCAACAATTCTCTTTTTATCGCCTAATTTAGGAACTGTAACTTTAATATCTTTACCCAAAGAAACTGTAAATGGAACATAAATCTCTTTGGAAACCGAATGAAATCGTTGACGGATTTCTACAATTGCTAATTCTAACAAATCTTTATCTTTTTCGTCTAATTTCTTTTTAATTTCAATTGTATGTGACTGAATAATAGCCCCATTCATGATTTTAAAAAAATTGACATAAGCAAAACTTTCATCTGAAATAATGCTAAAAACATCGACATTACTTATCGATGGATTTACAACCGTTGACTTCGCTTGATAATTGGCTAAATGGTCGAGTTTATTCTTTATTTTTTGCGCTTCTTCAAACTCCATTTTTTCAGCAAAACCATACATTAAAGATTCAAATCGCTGCAATGAAGTTTTGAAATTTCCCTTAATAATATTTCTTATTTCTTTGATATCTTCTACATAATCAGCTTCTGTTTGTAAATCTTCACAAGGCCCTTTACAGTTTTTAATATGATATTCTAAACAAATTTTATATTTGGCAGCTTCAATATTTTCTCTTGAAAGTTGGTAGGCGCAAGTTCGCAACGGATACAATTCTTTAATCAAAGATAAAAGGGATCTTGCCGTTTTTATAGAAGTATAGGGTCCGTAATATTCAGAGCCGTCCTTAATGACATTTCTTGTTAAAAAAACTCTCGGAAAAGGCTCATTTTTAATACAAATCCATGGGTAGGTTTTGTCATCTTTTAAGAGCACATTGTATTTTGGTTGGTATTTTTTAATAAGATTGTTTTCCAATAACAACGCATCAGTTTCCGTTTCGACCAGAATGTGCTTAATGGTTACAATTTTTTTTACTAGAACCCTTGTTTTTCCGTTTTCATGTGTTTTTGTAAAATAAGAAGACACTCTCTTTTTTAGATTTTTCGCCTTACCTATATACAACAGTTTATCGTCTTTATCGTAATATTGATAAACACCAGGAGAAGTCGGCAAAGTTTGAATCTGTACTTCTAATTTCAAAATTTAGGTTTTTCAGTATAAAAATTATCTAGGAATTGATCTTGAGTTTCATCGATAACTTCCCATCCTAAAATTGCAGAAAGTTGGTATATTTTGGTCAATTCTTCAAATAATCTTTCTTTGGCAGTATTTCTTAATTTCGAAACATCAACCGTTTCTTTAATCTTTTGGATACTTTTTTTATTAATCGCATTTAATTCTTCTTTTGTAAAGGAATTAAAAGTGCTTTGTTGTAAATCGAAATATTTAACATCAGGAATAATAACAATTTCTTCTTTAGGAATATATTTTATTTTAATTTTTTTATGGATGGTATCAATTTCCACATTCATTTTTTTTAAATCAAAAAGTACTTGAACCTTAGCATTTACGGTTACGATAGCACTTTTCTCAAATTCAAATGTATCGTAAAAATATTTTCTAGCATCCTTAAAGTTGTAAATTTCAGAAAAATAACCTTCTGAAACAACCAGCTTACTTACGTTATCAATACTTTGCATAACGATTTGAATATCTTCATGAAGATTAGTTTTTTCTTCACTTTTATATATTCTTTTGGCGATAAAAAAAGTGATTAAACAAACTACAATATAAACGACATACTTTTTCATAAAAATAACATGTAATGAGATTATCTGCTTAAAAAACAACCCTTTTGCAACTAACTATTTGTAGATTTGCATCCTTTGATCAAAAGGTAAAAATACGTTATTTAAAATATATATTTCTTATGAAATTTTGGAAAAAACTCACCCACGAACAACTTCAAAATAGAATAGAACAAGCTTTAGCTGAAAATGTCGATTTTTCAAAAGACACTTCTTTAGGATATCCGGCTTCGAAATTAGACAATAAAGTGTTCTATAGTGACGCACCTTTTTTAAAAGATGCTCCAACTTTAAAAACGTATGTTGCGAACCCGAATCATATCGGATGCCACACTTTTGGAACATCAGAAAAAGCTTTTAAAGGGACGCAAGAAATTGAACGAGAAGTCTTAGAGGTCTTGGCAGTTGATGTTTTTAAAAGTGAAATAGATCAATACGATGGCTATATTGCTCCAGGCGGAACCGAAGCAAATATTCAAGCTATGTGGGTTTTTCGAAATTATTTTAACAAGACTTTTCAGGCTAAAAATAGTGAAATCGCAATTCTTGCCTCTCAAGACACGCATTATTCCATACCTAAAGGATCTAATGTTTTAAACATTGATTTATTACAGATTTCAGTAGATTTTAAGACCCGTGTAATTGATGAAATCGCTTTGGAAAAAACGGTTCTAAATGCTGTATCTAATGGTAAAAAATATTTTATCGTTATTTCAAATATGGCAACTACCATGTTTGGGTCTGTTGACAATCCAGATGTGTATACAGATATTTTAGAAAAACATAATTTAGAATACAAATTACATATTGATGGAGCATACGGCGGTTTCGTGTATCCGTTCAGTAATAAAAATTCTACAATAAATTTTTCAAATCCTAAAATTAGTTCTATAACAATTGATGCTCATAAAATGCTTCAATCTCCATACGGAACCGGTGTTTATTTATGTAGAAAAGGGCTTATTGAAAATGTATTAACCAAAGAAGCCGAATATGTTGAAGGAATGGATTTAACGCTTTGCGGAAGTCGATCGGGAGCAAATGCTGTTGCCGTTTATATGATTTTATTCACTTATGGACCTTATGGTTGGGATGAAAAAATAAGTATTTTGCAAATGCGAACTCAATGGTTTTGTGAGCAATTAGATGCCTTAAAAATCGAATACTACAGAGAACCTCACATGAATATTGTAACCATTCATGCGGAATATATTCCGAAAGAATTGGTCTTAAAATTTGACCTTGTACCTGAACAACACAACGGAGATAATAAATGGTATAAAGTAGTTATTATGGATCACGTGCAAATTGATCATTTAATGGAACTGATCAGTGACTTAAAATTAGAACACTAAAATCGTTTTATTTTCTCTTTTTAGGAAATACTTTTTTATTGAAAACGATTAACAAACCAACACCAGTACTTATTGCAGTATCTGCAATATTAAAAACGGGATCAAAAAAAGTAAAGTTTCTATTTTCAAAAATGGAATAATGCTTTCCTCCTACAAAAGGAACCCAGCTCGGCATGTCAAAACTTAAGTTCGGAATCCAATCTGGCAACATAGTATCAACAACTGGAAAATATAGCATATCTACAACTTTGCCGTGAAATAACGAATTATAACCACCTTCAGGTGGTAAAAATTCAGCAACTCTGCGATAACTATCTGTAAAGAAAATCCCATAAAAAACAGAGTCAATTATATTGCCTAATGCACCCGCAAAAATTAAAGCAATCGCAGTAATTAATATTTTGTTTGCTTTATTTCGCACCGAATCCCATAACCAATATCCAATTCCAAAAATTGCAAAAAGTCTAAAAACGGTTAAAAAAAGTTTTCCAGATTTACCTCCAAATTCTTTTCCCCAAGCCATTCCGTTATTTTCAAGAAAATGAATACGAAACCAATCCAAGCCAAAAACTTTAATTTCTTCACTTAAAACAAAATGGGTTTTGATGTAAATTTTTGAAATCTGATCAATCAATAATACCGCAATTATAAGGAGTACTGCCTTTTTCAATGGTGCTTTTTTTAATTTTTTACAATAATACTAATTATTTAGTTTTTATAAGCCGTTAATTCAATATTTGCCATGATTGATTCAATCATTAAACTGTTTAATTTTTCTCCGAAAACACCTCTTAATTCATGATTATTTTGCACTGCATTATTCAACTCAAAATTCGCCATAACCTTTCCTATATTTGAATTAACAATCAATTCTGCATCTTCAATAGCATCACAATTCACTTGTCCATTATATAAAGTCACCTCAATTTCACCGGTGTATTTACCAATTTTCACTATTCCTTCCTGTAATTTCAACTTCAAATTTCCAGAGAAATTTTCTGTTAAAAAATTTCCTTGACCATAAATAACTTGAATATTTTTATTTTTTGGAATACTTATTTTAAAGGAAGTATAAATGGGTTGAATAGCACATAATTTATCAATTTCTGATTCTTCTTTTAACGTTGCATTTTCAAAACTCGCTATAAAAAGCACCCCATTTTTTTCTTGTAAAATAACTGAGGGCGATAGATTCTTATCATTTTGAGAAATTACAACAACTTCATTCGCTGAATTTGAGCAAACTAAATCAAGTTGATCGATCATATTAAACTCAATGATTATAGTTGATACATTGGTTTTAATCGATTTTTTTATAATTTTTTGGGCAAAACAATTCCAACCAAAAAATAAAAGGATTAAAAAAATTAATCCTTCTACTTTTGGTTTATTTTTTTCAATTTTAATTTTGTAGCCTTTTTGCTTCAATACTCAAAGTCGCATGTGGCACTAATTTCAAACGCTCTTTTTGAATTAATTTTCCGGTAACTCTACAAACTCCGTAAGTTTTATTTTCGATGCGCAATAAGGCATTTTTCAAGTCACGAATAAACTTCTCTTGACGGATTGCTAACTGCACATTTGATTCTTTCGACATCGTTTCTGATCCTTCTTCGAAAGCTTTAAACGTTGGTGAAGTATCTTCAACACCGTTATTGCTGTCGTTTTTATAAGAACTTTCGATTAAGGCCAAATCTTCTTCAGCTCTTTCAATCTTACCTTTAATAATTGCTCTGAATTCCTCTAAATCCTTATCGGAATATCTAATTATGTTTTCGCCCATCTTTTTATATTTTTTCAAGTAATAATTTTGTATTTACATCATCAAATACAATACTATTTCCGTTAATAATTTCGTCTTTTAATAGTAATTCGTTTGTTAAAGTTTCATTTTTAATATAGGCCTCATTTACTGTAACAGCCTGATCTACAATTCCATCTCTTTTTATAAAGAGTCTTATTTTATCTGTAACTTCAAGACCCTTTTCTTTCCTTAAATTTTGAATTCTATTTACCAATTCACGTGCAATACCTTCCTCTTTAAGCTCTTTTGATATGGTAACGTCTAAAGCTACTGTTAAATTGCCTTGATTTGCAACTAACCAACCTTCAATATCTTGGGTAGAAATTTCTACTTCATCTAAAGAAATAATTTCTTTCTTTCCATTAATCTCCACTACTAATTTACCTTCTTTTTCGATTTTAGCCAAATCTTCACTGCTAAAGTTTTGAATAGCCTGAGCAACAAAACGCATATTTTTGCCAAATTTCGGTCCTAAAGCTTTAAAATTAGGTTTTACGTTTTTTATCAATATTCCAGACGCATCATCTAATAGCTCTATTTCTTTTACATTCACTTCTGAGGTAATCAAATGTGCAACAGCTTCAATATCTTCTCTGTCTTGCGAATCGATAACCGGAATCATAATTCGCTGTAACGGTTGACGCACTTTTATCATTTCTTTCTTTCTTAAGGATAATACCATAGAAGAAATGGTTTGTGCTTTTTGCATTTTACGCTCTAATGCAGGATCTATCAAAGAAATGTCCGCTTTTGGGAAATCAACCAAATGTACAGAACTAAGATTAGTCTTACCGATATTCTTTGTTAAATCTCGATACAGATTATCCATAAAGAATGGCGCAATTGGCGAACTTAATTTTGCAATAGTTACCAAACAAGTATATAAGGTTTGGTATGCAGAAATTTTATCATGCTGGTAATCTCCTTTCCAAAAGCGTCTTCTGCTAAGTCTAACATACCAATTACTTAAGTTTTCTGTAACAAAATATTGAATGGCACGAGCAACTTTAGTAGGCTCATAATCATCGTAAAATAATTCAACATTTTTTATCAAGGAGTTTAATTCTGATAATATCCATTGATCAATTTCAGGTCTTTGCTTTATCGCTATTTCCTCTTCAGAATAATTAAAATGATCAATATTTGCATATAATGAAAAGAAGGAATAGGTATTATAAAGTGTTCCAAAAAATTTTCTTTTTACTTCGTCAATTCCCTCTAAATCAAATTTTAAATTATCCCATGGATTTGCATTTGAAATCATATACCAACGTGTTGCATCAGGACCATATTTCAACATCGTCTCAAAAGGATCAATAGCATTTCCCAATCGCTTTGACATCTTTTTACCTTCCTTATCCAAAACCAAACCATTAGACACAACGTTTTTAAAAGCAACCGAATCAAAATTCATTGTTGCCAAGGCATGCATGGTATAAAACCAACCTCTTGTTTGATCTACGCCTTCTGCAATAAAATCAGCCGGAAAAAATTTATTTTCATCAATTTTTTCTTTATTTTCAAAAGGATAATGCCACTGTGCATAAGGCATTGCGCCAGAATCAAACCAAACATCAATCAAATCAGATTCTCTTTGCATTCGTTTACCGGAAGGAGAAACCAATACAATTTGATCGACAATATTTTTGTGTAAATCTATCTTCGCATAATTCTCATCACTATTATCGCCTACCACAAAGTCATCAAAAATATCTTTTTTCATGAAACCTTTTGAAACCGATTTTTGCATTTCAGATTTCAATTCTTCTACCGAGCCAATAATGATTTCTTCTAAACCATCTTCGCTTCGCCAAATTGGCAAGGGCGTTCCCCAATATCTTGAGCGCGACAAATTCCAATCATTTGCATTTTTCAACCAGTTGCCAAATCTTCCTTCTCCAGTTGATTTTGGTTTCCAATTAATAGTTTCATTGAGCTCGTGCATTCTATCACGCACATCTGTAACCTTTATAAACCAAGAATCTAACGGATAATATAAAATTGGCTTATCTGTTCTCCAACAATTTGGATAACTATGCTTGTATTTTTCAACTTTAAAGGCTTTATTTTCTTCTTTCAGCTGAATTGCAATTTCTACATCAACAGATTTTTCAGGAGCTTCACCGTCTTCATAATATTCATTTTTTACATATTTACCAGCGTATTCTTTCATGTGCTTTGTAAATTTTCCCTGTAAATTTACTAACGGAATTGGATTACCGTTTTCATCCAACACCAACATCGGCGGAACTTCAGGTTGCGCAAGTTTCGCAACAAGAGCATCATCAGCACCAAAAGTAGGAGCTGTATGCACAATACCGGTACCATCTTCTGTGGTAACAAAATCACCAGAAATTACCCGAAAAGCATTTTCGGCATTTTGGTATGGCAAGACATATGGCAATAACTGTTCGTAGCGAATCTCTAACAAATCATTCCCTTTACATTCAGAAATAATTTTATAGGGTATTTTTTTATCTTCCTTTTTATAGCTCTCAAATGATACTTCATCCGAGACTTCGATAAATTTTTTATCAAATTGACTTTTTACCAAAGATTTCGCCAAAATAACGTGCATTGGCTCAAAGGTGTATTGGTTGAACGTTCTAACCACGACATAATCAATCTTTTTCCCAACTGTTAAGGCAGTATTTGAAGGAAGTGTCCATGGTGTGGTTGTCCAAGCTAATAAAAAAAGATCACCGTTTATTTTTTGTAAAAAATCGGGTAATGAATTTTTTATTGTTTTGAATTGAGCTACTGCGGTGGTATCTGTAATATCCTGATAAGTTCCTGGTTGGTTCAATTCGTGCGAGCTCAAACCTGTACCTGCTTTTGGAGAATACGGTTGAATGGTATATCCTTTATACAACAACTTTTTATTGTACATGTTTTTTAACAACCACCATAAAGTTTCCATATATTTTGGTTGATAGGTAACGTAAGGATCATTCATATCAACCCAATGACCCATTTTACGTGTTAAATCTTCCCAAATATCGGTATATCGCATTACCGCTTTTTTACAAGCTTGATTGTATTCTTCAACGCTTATTTTTGTGCCAATATCTTCCTTTGTAATACCCAACTCTTTTTCAACACCCAATTCTATAGGTAAACCGTGTGTATCCCAACCAGCTTTTCTTTGAACTTGAAAACCTTGTAATGTTTTATATCGGCAAAAAATATCTTTAATGGCTCTACCCATAACATGATGAATACCAGGTAAACCATTAGCAGATGGCGGGCCTTCAAAAAATATAAATGGCTCCTTTCCTTCTCTAGTGGAAATACTTTTTTGGAAAACATCATTTTCTTCCCAAAATTGTAGTGTTTTTTCGGCTACTCCAGTAAGGTCTAATCCTTTATATTCTCTAAAATTCTGACTCATTTTTTCTCGCAAATTCAATTAAGTTTGCAAAATTACATATTTTCTACTTACTTACACTTTTTAGCACAAAAAAAGCACACTATTTTAAAGTGTGCTTTGTTATTTTTTGCGATTGTTATCGAAATTATTTTTTTATCACTACAAATTCCGTTCTTCGATTTTGTTGATGTTCAATTTCAGTACAAATTACACCGTTAGAGCATTTATTTACCAATTGAGTTTCTCCATACCCTTTACCGGAAAGTCTTTTTGGATCTGCTCCAATAGAAATCAAATAATTTACAGTTTCTACGGCTCTTTCTTCTGATAAATTTAAGTTGTAAGCATCTCCTCCACGAGCATCTGTGTGTGCACCGAACTCTACTACTACATTCGGAAATTTATTCATTAAACGCACTACTTTTGCCAATTCAGTTTTTGAGTTTTCCAATAAAGCAGCCTTATTCAACTCAAATTGAATTGGTTTGATATTTAACTGTTCTTTGCCATTCTTTGTTATGAATTCCTTTTCATCCAAATTAATAACAATTTTATTTTCTAAACCATTAATTTTACTTGTGTTTATAGTAACTTCATTATCAAAGAAATTGTTTTTATCTGCTGTGATTCGATATGTTTCACCACATTTCAAACTGAAATAAAAAGTACCATCTGCAAGTGTTTCCACTCTTCTTCCTTTTTCACCCTTACTGTCATAAATCGTTGCAAAAGCATTACCAATCGATAATCCCGTAATTTTATCTTTTATAATACCCGCAACCGTTTGATCACAAATAGGATTAATTGTTTCTTGAACAAAAGAATAAATATCATCATCTCCGACACCACCTCTTCTGTTCGAAGAAAAATATCCTTTTTGCTTTATATTATCAATGATAAAAGAGATGTCATCACCACGACTATTCATTGGCTTTCCTAGATTTATAGGTTTTTCAATGGTTTCATCTAATTTTGTCATATAAATATCAAAACCTCCCTGTCCGCCCGGTCGATTGGAAGAATAATATAAAATATTACCATCAACATATGGTGTATATTCTTTGAATTTTGAATTTACAGTTGGCCCTAAATTTACCGGTTTTCCATAATGGCCTTCATTAACAGTGACAACATATACATCGGTATCTCCATAGCCTCCTGGCATATTAGAAACAAAATATAATTGTTTACCGTCTAAACTCAAAAATGGTTGTCCGGTATCATAATCATCGCTATTAAATGGTAATGTAACAATATTTTGCCAATGGCCATTAGAAGTTATCGTTGCGCGAAAAATTTTCAGATTACTCGATTTCAACTCTCCATGCATGTAATTATTGGAAGTAAAATATACATCTTTTAAATCAGGAGAAAAAGCAACCATGGCATCATGGTATTTTGAATTTACCTCTTTAGAAAAAGGTTTAACGTTAATAATCTCTCCTTTTTCGGTAACATTACCAATATAAAGATCTAAAAAAGGCTGATCATTTCCATCCCATTTTTTATTAGAAACTCCTGGAGCTTTCCTTGAAGAGGAAAAAATAATTTTATTCGGACCGTAAAACGTTGTTCCGAAATCGCCATTTTCAGAGTTGGCATCTAAGTTTTTTATACTATAGCTGGCCGCAGTTAATTGGGCGGTTATGACACTTGAAAATAACAGAAGGAATAAAAGAAGTATTTTATTCATGAAATATATCAAAGATTAAGAATAAAAAAAGCCCTCGGAAAATCGGAGGCTTTTTTTATTATGAATTTACATTTTTATAATAACGAACTCTGTTCTTCGGTTCTTGGCATGTTGTGCTTCGGTACAATCTACACCATCAGAACACTCATTAATTAATTGGGTTTCGCCATAACCTTTACCAGTTATTCTGTTGGCATCGATTCCATTATCAATAATATAACTAACTGTTGATCGAGCTCTACGAGTTGACAACCATACATTATATCCTACGAGACCACGTGAATCGGTATGTGACCCTGATTCAATTATCATTTCAGGATATTTATTCATTAACTCAACTACTTTGTCTAATTCTCTTTTTGCATCTTTATTTAAAAACGATGAATTTAATTCAAAATAAATTGGTTCAATATTTACTATATACGTACTTGGACGAACTTTTACAATTTCTTCAGGAATGACATCAGGCATACCTTCAGGTTTTATTTCTTCTTCAATTGCGATAGGAGTCTCCTCTAACTCAGATATTCCACCAGTTCCTAAAAGAACTAACAATTTTAATTTTTTATCTGCTTCATTTGTAGTTGTAATAGATTTACTTTGAGAAGTATACCCTGTTTTACTACCTTCCAAAACGTAGGAAGTTTCACAAGTAACTGGAAACGAAAAAGTTCCTTCTTCATTAACAGTAACATTTTCAATAACATTATTTTCTGAATCTTTTATTACAACGGTTGCTCCTTCAATAATTTCAGTTGTATTTTTATCTCTAACTTCACCCTCAATTATTTGTTGGCACTTGAATTCGATAGGCTCTTCTTCTATAAATGAATATAAGTCGTCATCACCCACTCCTCCTTGTCTGTTAGAAGAAACATATCCTTCACGGGTAACTTCATTTATAATAAAAACAAAGTCATCTCCACTTGAATTTATTGGAGCGTTTAATAATACAGGTTCAGGAGTATATTCCGTTATCTTTGAACCATAAACATCTAAACCTCCCATTCCTCCAGATCTATCTGAAGAAAAATAAAGTACATCGCCATCAACAAACGGAGAAAACTCTTTCGATGATGAGTTTACTTTTGGTCCTAAATTTACCGGATTACCAAAACCACTTTCATTAATTTGCACTTTAAATAAATCTGTCTGACCTAATGAGCCTGGCATATCAGAAACAAAATACAATGTTTTTTCATCTTTGCTCAAAGCTGGATGACCCACAGAATATTGTACATCATTGAAAGGCATTGGAATAATATTTACCCACTCATTTTTATCATTTACTGTTGCTTTGAACATGGCCAAGTTTGTGATTTCTTTGCCATCTTTAGCTAACTTTTTATTGTAATAGTTATTTCTAGTGAAGTAAACCGTTTTTAAATCTTTTGTAAAGATTACATCGGCTTCATGGTATCTGGTATTTACGTCTCCTTTTAAAGGTTGCGGATTTACTATTTCTCCGTTTGAAACAATATCAGCAACAAATAAGTCTAAAAATCGTTGGCCATTATCAGCCCAGACATCATTAACTAAGGTTAAACTTTTTTTTGGAGTTGCAAAAACCAATTTATTCTCGCCGTAGAATGCGGTACCAAAATCAGAGTTTTTGGTATTTAGATCGATCGTATTAATAGTATATTTTCCTGATCCTTTTGTTTGTGCAGTTATGACTCCTATGTAAAATAAGAGTATAACTAAAATGTAATTTTTCATAAATTCCCCTTTTTTTATGTCATTTCACACCTAGAAAAATCTAGGCGACTTCAAGTTTTTCTTTGAAAAATCAATATCGTATAATA
>CBDTUD010000022.1:0-36243 GCA_965363545.1 uncultured Flavobacteriaceae bacterium
TCGGTTGGAATTTCTTTTTCTTTTGAAATTTCATCGGTTGAAACTTCTTTTTCTTTTGAAATTTTATCGGTTGAAACTTCTTTTTCTTCTGTCTTATTTTTATTTACGGATTCTAAATTATTAAATTCAATTTCTTTTTTAAACGGTCTGTCGCCAAATATTTTTTTCAAATCATCTTCGAAAATAACTTCTTTTTCAATTAAAATTTCTGCTAATTGTGTAAGTTTTTCTTTGTGATTTTCCAAAAGAGCAACTGCCCTTTCATATTGTTTTTCAATAATATTTGAAATCTCTTCATCAATAATCTGGGCTGTTCTTTCACTATATGGTTTTGTGAAATTATAATCGGATTGACCACTTGAATCGTAATAAGTTAAATTACCGATTTTATCATTCAAACCGTAAATACTTACAATGGCTCTTGCCTGGCGGGTCACTTTTTCTAAGTCATTTAAAGCACCAGTTGAAATTCGGTCAAACATTACTTTTTCTGCAGCTCTACCACCTAGAGTAGCACACATTTCATCAAGCATTTGATCGGTTTCTACAATTTGGCGTTCTTCAGGAAGATACCAAGCTGCACCCAAAGATTTACCTCTTGGCACAATGGTAACTTTCACTAATGGAGCAGCATGCTCTAACATCCAACTTACAGTGGCATGACCAGCTTCATGGAAAGCTATTGTTTTTTTCTCTTTTGTAGTGATGATCTTATTTTTCTTTTCTAAACCACCAACAATTCTATCAATGGCAGCTAAGAAATCAACATGAAAAACTTTCTTTTTACTTTCTCTTGCAGCAACTAAAGCTGCTTCATTACAAACATTGGCTATGTCAGCACCTGAAAATCCAGGAGTTTGTTTTGATAGGAACTCCAAATCAACATCATCAGCCAATTTTAATGGTTTTATATGCACTTGAAAAATTGCTTTACGCTCATTTCTGTCTGGTAAATCAACATAAATCTGACGATCAAATCTACCGGCACGCATCAAAGCTTTATCCAAAACATCTGCACGGTTTGTAGCTGCTATCACAATAACATTCACATCTGTGCCAAAACCATCCATTTCGGTAAGTAATTGATTTAATGTATTTTCTCTTTCATCATTACCGCCTGTTAAGCTATTTTTTCCTCTAGCTCTACCAATGGCATCAATTTCATCAATAAATATAATAGATGGTGATTTTTGAGCGGCTTGTTTAAATAAATCGCGAACTCTGGAAGCACCAACACCAACGAACATTTCAACAAAATCAGATCCTGATAAAGAAAAGAAAGGTACTTCGGCTTCACCGGCAACAGCTTTTGCAAGCAAAGTTTTACCTGTTCCTGGAGGTCCTACGAGTAATGCGCCTTTTGGAATTTTTCCACCAAGGTTGGTATATTTACCTGGGTTTTTTAAAAAATCAACAATCTCTTGTACTTCTTCCTTAGCACCTTCTAAACCAGCAACATCTTTAAATGATGTTTTTACTTTTGTGTTTTGATCGAATATTTTTGCTTTCGATTTTCCAATATTGAAAATCTGTCCGCCTCCGCCGCCACCGGCTCCGCCACCCGACATTCTTCGCATAAAAAAAATCCATAATCCTATTAAGAAAATAAAAGGTAACCAAACTAGAAAAGAATCTAAAAAGCTGGTTCTTGTGGTATTGTCTTTATCGAAATCTAAGTCGTTTTTTACTCTTGCTTCTTTTAATTCGTTTTCGAAATTTTGCAGATCACCAAAATCATACATATAAATTGCAGAAGTCTGATTGAACAGAGTTGGTGTTTGATTTTTCTTGAAAATTTCTTTATCAAGCGCTTCTTTTTTAATTGTTAACTGCGCAACATCGCCATTGACGATCAATATTTTTTGAATATCGTTATCGTTTAGTATCGTTTTGAACTCATTTTGTGTGAGTTTGTTACTTGATATTTCAGAACTGTTTAACAGCTGGTATCCGATCAATAAAACGAATATAATTCCATAAATCCAATAGAAATTGAATTTAAAATTGAATTGCTTCATCGGATTATTATTGTTCTCTTTCCCTTTCGTATTTTTATCTTTTTTCATCCTTTACTTTAAAAAATTAATGCCTAATAAGCATTTTCAATATTTGTAATTTTGGCATCGCCCCATAATCCTTCCAAATTGTAAAATTCTCGAGTGCGTTTTTGAAAAACATGTACGACAACATTTACATAATCTAATAATATCCATTCGGCATTAGCTTCTCCTTCAACATGCCATGGTTTTTCTTTCAATTCTTTACTAACTCTTTTTTGAATGGAGCCTGAAATTGCATTTACTTGCGTATTAGAAGTACCGTCACATATAATAAAATAGTCGCAAACGGTGTTTCCAATTTCTCTTAAATCTAGAATTGTTATATGCTCTCCTTTTACATCTTCAATACCTTTAATTATTTCTGCTATTAAGATATCTGGGTTTACTGTTTTCTTCGTCATTAAATTTTATCAATATTTCTTGCAAATGTATTACATTTTTATCATTTTAGACGTTCCTTATTTGCAATATTACACATGAACATAGTCAAACTTGATGCCATAAATTCAACCAACAATTATTTAAAAAAGCTATCAAAAGAGGATGAAACCGTCGACTGGACTATTGTGACCGCCGAACATCAAACTCTAGGCAGGGGGCAAATGAATACAATATGGGAATCTGATAAAGGTAAAAATCTCGTATGTAGTATTTTAGTGCGTTTTGACACATTCAAATCACAAGATCAGTTTTATTTGAATTGTGCCGTTTCACTTGGGATTTATCATACTTTAAAAAAGTTTGCCATACCAAATTTGACTATAAAATGGCCTAACGACATAATGTCAGGTTCAAAAAAAGTATGTGGTATCTTAATTGAAAATTCTTTGATAAGTAATAGGATTGCCAATACAATTATTGGAATTGGGTTGAATGTAAATCAAGAGAGATTTTCGAAAGAATTACCAAAAGCAATTTCAATGAAACAAATTTTAGGAGTCACTTTTGATCGAGATGAAATTTTAGAAAATCTTATTTTTAGTTTACAAGAACAAATCGAACTGTTACATCAAAAGAATTTTGATTTGCTACATAATAATTATGAAAATGTTTTATTTCAAAAAGAAGAAGTTCGAGTTTATGAAAACGTCGAGAAAGAGAAATTCATGGGTAAAATATTAGGCGTTACAAAAAAAGGAAGATTGCTTGTAGAACAAGAAAATGATGTTGTCAAAAAGTATGATTTTAAAGAAATAGTATTTGTATACTAAAAAAACTTCCGTAAAAGTGAAAGTTTTTAGGGTATTTTTACGTAAATAATTATTTATTTTTTCTCGATATTACTGCTTAAAGTATTGATAAATTTTTGCAACGGACTCTTAACCATCATGGCAATCATTGGATTAAAATTACCATCGAATACTAATTGTACATCACTTGAATCTGACGTATTTTCTTGAATATTTGCAGTTAATGTAAACGGAAATTTTTCACTTGCCGAGCCTAAAACAATTTTATTTGGAGCTTCTTGTTCTTGCAGTTTTAGTTTAATTTCGGGCATTCCTTTTAAGGCAAATAAAAACGAATTATCACCGGCTTCAAATTTATCAATGTTTTCGGGCATGATATGTTCAAAGTTTTCAATTTTTGACAAGTAATCAAATATTTCTTGCTTTGTTTTTTTTACCGTTACTTTCGGACTTTCTAAATTCATGGTATAATTTTTAATCTATCTAATTTTATCTCGATCACTAGCGACTAACAAGTAAGTGCGTTTTATTTCGCACTCCATTCGCTTGGGTTTTTTCGCCAACCTTTAAGAGCCTCCATCTCATCTTCACTAATATAATTGGTATCTAAAGCCTGTTCCAGCAGATTGTCATAATTACTCAAAGTTGTTAATTCAATATCAGCTTTTTTGAAATTATCATCTGCAATGGCAAACCCATAATTAAAAATGGCGACCATACCTTTTACATTAGCATCGGTTTCTTTTAAAGCTTTAACAGCATTTAAACTGCTGTTTCCGGTGCTGATTAAATCTTCAACTACTACAACATTTTGACCACTATCTAAAAACCCTTCAATTTGATTTTGACGACCGTGTTTTTTTGCTTCCGGACGAATATAAATAAAAGGAACTCCTAAATCTTGTGCAACCAAAACTCCTATGGCAATAGCACCGGTTGCAACGCCCGCAATTACATCAGGTTTACCGTGTTTTTCTAAAATTATTTTAGTCAAGTTTTCACGGATAAAATTCCGGATTGGAACATAAGAAAGTGTCACTCTATTGTCACAATAAATTGGTGATGACCACCCCGAAGCCCATGTAAATGGCTTGGTCGGCTGTAATTTAATTGCTTTTATCGATAAAAGCAGTTCAGCTGTTTTTTTTGCAGTATTTTTGTCGAAAATCATGCCGCAAATGTATACAATTTTTAAGAATGACGTAGCAATTTTTATAATAGATAATTTAAAATATGCAAATCATTCTGATTTTTATTATTGGGATAAATTTGATTTTGAAACCACTTTTCAAGCCTTACGATTGCAAGGTAAAACAGAACTTTTTTTATACCACACTGATTTAGAAAAGGTCTGGTCACATTTTCAAAATAAGTTTAAAGTCATTGAAGCTGCCGGAGGAGTTGTCCAAAATTCTAATAAAGAAATCCTTTTTATATTCCGTCATGAAAAATGGGATTTGCCAAAAGGGAAAATAGAAAAAAACGAAAGCATAGAAATTGCCGCAATTCGAGAGGTGCAAGAAGAATGTGGATTGCAACAGGTTGTAATAGATTCTTTTCTAGAAAAAACCTATCATATTTATACAGAAAACAATACGGAGATTTTAAAAATTTCACATTGGTTTTTGATGCGATCCAATGAAAAAGTACTAGTTCCACAGCAAGAAGAAGGCATTTCAATAGTTGTTTGGAAAGACAAGAAAGAAGTGAAAACAGCACTTCAAAACACTTTTCCGAATATAAAATTATTGCTTGTAAACAATATTAAATCATTGACTTAAAGTATAAAAAAGGGTTTTACACACCCATTTCCTTTGTGATTACCTATCTTTGCCGCTTTTTAAAATTAGGAGGACATGACAGAATTTATCAGCAAGAGATTACCCAATGTTAAAAGTGATATTTTATCAGGTATAACAGTGGCTTTGGCCTTAGTACCAGAGGCTGTTGCATTTGCCTTTGTTGCAGGTGTTGATCCGTTGGTAGGTTTGTATGCCGCTTTTATGGTAGGGCTGATTACGTCCATTTTTGGTGGTCGTCCTGGAATGATATCCGGAGCAACCGGTGCTTTGGCAGTAGTAATGGTAAGCTTGGTTGCGAGAGGTAATGCCATGGGTTTACCCGATGAAAATTTGGGATTATATTATCTTTTTGCAACTGTTATTTTAATGGGAGTAATTCAAGTACTTGCAGGTGTTTTAAAGCTTGGAAAATTTGTTCGTTTAATTCCTCATCCTGTTATGATGGGCTTTGTAAACGGTTTGGCAATTGTGATATTTTTATCGCAATTAGGGATGTTCAAAGAAAAAGTCAACGAAGAAAATGTTTGGTTGCAAGGTGTTGATTTATACCTTATGGGAGGTTTGGTTGCTTTAACCATGATAATTATGTTGGGTTTACCAAAAATAAAAATCACCTCAAAATTGCCTGAAGCCTTAATCGCAATATTAATCGTTTCCGGAATTGTAATCTTTTTCAATTTAGATGTGGCAACAGTCGGTTCTTTTATTCGTGATGGAGGGGGAGAAGGGTTAAAAGGAGGTCTGCCGGCATTGCATTTAGAAACATTTAGTAAAATACCGTTTAATTTGGAAACGATAAAGTTTATATTTCCTTACGCCTTGATTTTGGCGGCAATAGGGTTGATAGAGTCTTTAATGACCCTAAATTTAATTGATGAATTAACCGAAACACGCGGTGATAGTAACCGAGAATGTATCGCTCAAGGAAGTGCGAATGTTGTCACAGGATTATTTGGTGGAATGGGTGGCTGTGCCATGATCGGTCAGTCCATTATCAATATTAAATCAGGTGGTCGAGGTCGATTATCTGGCATAACCGCTGCAGTGATGTTATTGTTATTTATCGTTTTTGCGTCTAGTTATATTGAACGTGTACCAATCTCTGCTTTGGTTGGTGTAATGTTTATGGTGGTCATAGGTACATTTGCATGGAGTAGTTTTCGAATTTTAAATAAAATACCTAAAACCGATGTTTTTGTCTTGGTTTTAGTTTCTGCCTTGACCGTTATTTTTGATTTGGCAATAGCTGTTTTTGCCGGAGTAATTGTAAGTGCTTTGGTGTTTTCTTGGGAGAATGCTAAACGTATTAGAGCAAGAAAAAGAATGCGTGAAGATGGTACTAAAATATATGAAATCTGGGGTCCTTTATTTTTTGGTTCGATTCAAGCTTTTAATGATAAGTTTGATGTTAAAACTGATCCTGAAAATGTAGAAATTGATTTTGTAGAGTCAAGAATCAGCGACCATTCTGCTTTGGAAGCTATTCTTAGTTTAGTGAAAAAATATGAGGCTGAAGGAAAAACAATTCACTTAAAACATTTGAGTGCTGAATGTAAAGAATTGCTATATAAATCCGATCCAAAATTTCATGAAGTTATTGTTGATGCTATTGATGACCCGAGATACCATTTGGCGGCAAATCCAGAGAAGTTCCCAAAAAGTATTTCAGAATACCATTTGTAATAGAGATTTAACGAATATAATATTGACCCAAAGCAAATCCAGTAAAATAGACATCGTTAAAAATAATATCTCTGTATTCTTCGTAAATTAAATTAGTAGGTGTTCGATTAAAATTTTGCGGACTCAACGTAAAAAAACCATCTCGAATATCATTCATGTCTAAAACGACAAAATGAAAAGATGATAGATTCATTGTATCATTGATATTATGCGAAATATCGATAAATGTGTCCTTTTTAAAAGAAGAAGAAAAAATACTTACGGGTAAATCGTTATGCACATTTTCTTTTATTTCTTGAGAAAATCCCTCTAAAGTTAGAGAGAGAAGAAAAATCGAAAAAATAGTTTTTGTACCATAAGAATCTTTTACTAAAGATAGAAAAATTATTCTAATATTCGATGTATCGGATATTTCAATGCAACTTTTTCAAAATACGTTGAATTCTCATAAATGTAATATAATTGGGCATACCAATTTTTTGCAAAGGCAGTATCTTCTCGTTGGCGTTTTTCAAAACTAACTTTTAATTCCGGATTTTCCTGTAAAATTTTTAAGGCTAAATCTTCAAAAACATAAGGAGAAAAACCTTCTTTTGTTTGTAATTCGATATCGAAAAAGTTCCAATTAAAAAACGAGTCTGTTGCTTCAGGCTCCAATGTTTCGATTAAATAACGAAATCCGTTTTGATTGGTTGGAATTATAAAATCTCCTTTTCGGAATTGTTTCTTTTCCACTAAAGCGCTAACATTTGTATCGTAGTGCATAAAATGGCCTTCGAATGGTTCGTTATATGATTTATAGGAAGAAATTTTGTAAGATTCTACATCAATAATGGTATCATTTTTAATAGGATACATCTCTATATTATTGTTTTTGAATAATTCAATAATATTCCACCACCCTTTTGGAACGATGTATGATTTCGGAATGCTAATTTCTTTTTTTGGCTTAAAATTATTGTAATAAGTAACTGGTTTTGTAAAGGGTTTCGATCGGTCATACTGTAATCGTTGCAATTTTGTTACTTCACTTTGCTTGAATGTTCCTTCGTATCCTTTAAAGTTTAACGTTGTTGTTTTTGTGCTGTCTATTTCCCATTTAATGGGATAGGTTTTTTTGCGCACCAAATTAGCAACAGCTTGGTTTCTTAATGCTGTAATTTCATCGCCGTTTTTTTGTAAAAAATCGATCGCTGTCAAGAGTAATTCATAAGTGCCTTCGACACGGATTTTATAAGGTTTAAGCATGTGTGTTTCGACCATAAAACCAAGTGTATTAAACAAAGTGGAATAACCGGTAGAATAGCGTGATGAATCAAAAAATTGCGAAAATCCCTTATCAGGTACGTTATTGAAAACATTTACATATGGTGTGATAATCCAATTTTTTGCTGCCAAATCTTTTTCAATTTCAGGTTTCATTTTTGTTTCCAAATAATGACCTAAATCACCACCTAATTTGTTGTGTTGCGTGAATAAATGGGTCAAAACATATTGGTAATCCGCGCCATTACTAACATGAGTATCGATAAAAATATCGGGATTCACCAATTGAAATATTTTGCTGAAGGCTTGTGCATTTTTGGTGTCATTTTTTATAAAATCGCGATTTAAATCGAAATTTCTGGCGTTGCCTCGAAATCCGTAGGATACAGGTCCATTCTGATTCACACGACTTGTAGAATTTCGGTTCAAACTTCCTCCAATATTATACATCGGAATGATGCAAATAATGACATTGTTTAACTGTTTTTTTAAGGATTCATTTTGAACGATATTACGAAGTAAAAGCATTGATGCATCAACGCCATCCGGCTCACCGGGATGAATGCCATTATTGATTAAAATTGTATTTTTTTGACTTTGATTAATGGTGTTAAAATCAACTGTTTTACCCGAATTATAAACCACCAAATGTAACGGTTCACCAGAATCTGTAATTCCCATTTCTTGAATAGAAATTTCCGGATAGGTTGCTGCTAATAAGGTGTAAAAAGCAATGGTTTGCTCGTATGTTGCGGTTTCGAATCCATTACTTTTTTCAAAGACAGTTGTAAAATTCTGTGCGTTAGCCTTGAAAACACAAGCAATAACAAGTAATAAAACGAATTTCTTCATTTTATTTGTTTTCAGTTACAGCCTCAGGAACTAACAAAGAAACATCGCCATGATGTTGTAAAAGATCTCGAACAATGCTCGAACTTATAAACGAGGTATTTGCACTGGTGAGTAAAAAAACGGTTTCAATTTTAGAAATTCTTCGATTGGTATGCGCAATGGCTTTTTCAAATTCAAAATCTGCCGGATTTCTCAAGCCACGCAGTATAAAATCAGAACCAATCTTTTTACAATAATCAATGGTCAATCCTTCATAAGTATCCACTATAATTTTCGGATTATTGGCGAAGGTTTTTTCAATAAATTTTTTACGTTCTTTTAAAGAGAACATATATTTTTTTGTAGAATTCGTTCCAATAGCTATGATTATTTTGTCAAATAATGGCAAAGCTCTATCGATAATGTCGGTATGACCTAAGGTTAAAGGGTCAAAAGATCCCGGAAAAACTGCTTTTTTCATTTCTTATAATTATTTTAATAAAGCTGCCTCAACAGCACTGCCAAATAAATCTTGTAAACTAATTCCGGCAGCTTTTGCTTGTTTTGGTAAAATACTTTCTGACGTGATTCCAGGTACCATATTCATTTCAATAAAATAAGGTTGGTCTTTTACAATTATAAAATCTGCTCTTGAAAAACCACTCAAATTCATTACTTTATAAATTTTACTTGAGGCTTTTCTTGTGTTTTTTTCCTGTTTAATAGAAATTCTTGCAGGAGTGATTTCTTTTGATTTTCCCAAATATTTCGCATCATAATCAAAGAATTCGTTATCACTTATAATTTCAGTAATTGGTAATACGGTTACTTTGCCTTGGTATTCAATAACACCAACCGAAACTTCGATACCATCTAAAAACTCTTCAATTAAAATTTCGGTATCTTCTTTATATGCTTTTTCAATAGCCGGTACTAATTCTTCGGGTTTATGCACTTTAGAAATGCCGAAACTTGACCCTGCTTTGTTTGGTTTTACAAAACATGGCAAGCCAACTTTTTCAAGGATTTGATCGGTTTTAATTACATCGCCTTTATTCATATAGTGAGAAATAGCCGTTTTTATCCCGTAAGGTTTTAAAAAACTAAGTGTATCTCTTTTATTAAAAGTTACCGCCATTTGATAAAATGGGGCGGAGGTGTGTTTTAAGCCTAATAATTCAAAATAGGCAAGAATAACACCATCCTCTCCCGGATGCCCATGAATTGCGTTAAAAATACAATCGAAATTTATCTTATTTCCGTTAATTGTGGTTGTGAAATCCTCCTTATTAATAGGGTATTCCTGCTCATCCTCAGCTACATAAACCCACTTGTTCTTTAAAATATGAACTTTGAAAACATTGTATAATTCTTTATTCAAATGTTGTGAGACAACATTACCACTAAGTAAAGAAATTTCGAATTCAGAGGAGTATCCTCCCATTATAACGGCAATATTTTTTTTCATTTGTAATAGTCAGTTGTTGTACAAACTTACAAAAAAGAAGTTGAATTGGTTTATGGAATTAGTAGGCATATCATTTTTTAAAGTATATTTGAAAATTAATTTTTTAGCATGAGTAAACTGGCATATTTTAAGAGTAAAGAATTTTTAGTGACCATAATTTCCATATTGGCAATTATAGTGGTTTTGTTGTTTTTATTGAGTAAATGGATGCATTTTTATACCCAACATGAGGAAAAAATTGTAGTACCAAGTTTGGAAAAATATTCATTAACGGAAACTCAAGAAACCCTAGAAAAGTTAAATTTAAATTTTGTAGTTATCGATTCGGCTAGTTTTAACCCGGATTATCCGCCAAAATCAGTTATAGATCAAAATCCGGCAGCCGGTGATTTCGTAAAAGAAAATAGAAAAATTTATATTACTTTAAACCCTTCTGGATATCGCCAAGTTACTATACCGAATGTTCTTAATCAAACAAAGCGACAAGTAGTTATTCAGCTAAAATCGATTGGATTTCGAATTGGAAAAGAACGCTATATACCTGATTTAGGAAAAGATGTAGTTCGAGGTTTAGAAATTGATAAATCACCGATAACTCCAGGTGATAAGTTACCAAAGAATACCTTGATCGATTTGGTTTTAGGGGATGGTTTAGAATCTAGAGACACTATACAATTACAATTTAATGATAGTCTTCAATAATGAATGAATTTCCCGAAGAGTTAGAAAACGAAAACGACGAGCTATACGAGCATTTTAAATTTACCGCAAGTGAAGGACAAGAACCTTTGCGTGTCGATAAATTTTTAATGAATTTTATTGAGAATGCGACAAGAAATAAAATTCAGCAAGCTGTAAAAGCTGGTAATGTTTTGGTGAATGAAGTGGTGGTGAAGTCCAATTACAAAATGAAGCCAAAAGATGTGGTTCGGGTTGTTTTAGCACATCCTCCGCATGAAAATTTATTGGTAGCTGAAGATATTCCCATTGATATTATGTATGAAGATAATGAGGTAATTGTTGTGAATAAAGCTGCCGGAATGGTAGTGCATCCTGGTCACGGAAATTACAGCGGAACCTTAGTAAATGCCTTAATTTACCACATCGAAAATTTGCCTGTTAACAGCAATGAGCGTCCAGGTTTGGTGCATCGAATTGATAAAGATACAAGTGGTTTATTGGTGGTTGCGAAAACCGAATATGCCATGGCAAATTTAGCAAGTCAGTTTTTCGACAGAACAACAGATAGACTCTATCTGGCCTTAGTTTGGGGTAATTTAGAAGAAGAGGAAGGTACGATTGAAGGAAATATTGGGCGAAGCCTTAAAAATCGATTGCAAATGGATGTTTTTCCGGAAGGTGATTTTGGAAAACATGCAGTCACGCATTATAAAGTAGTCGAAAGATTTAGCTACGTAACCTTAGTACAATGTAAACTCGAAACGGGAAGAACGCATCAAATTAGAGCACATTTTAAGCATATTGGCCACCCACTTTTTAATGATGAAAGATATGGTGGTGAACGGATTTTAAAAGGAACAACCTATACAAAATACAAGCAATTTGTAGATAATTGTTTTAAGATTTTACCGCGTCAGGCATTGCATGCCAAGACTTTAGGGTTTACGCATCCGATTACGAAAAAATATATGAGTTTTGATTCAGAATTACCAGAAGATATGGTTCAAGTTCTAGAAAAATGGCGAAATTATACTTTGAATCAAAAGGAAATATAAACTAGAATTTGTTTTCCATGAAGGAATTTAGGACCGATAAGTGGAATAGAAAAAAACAATTTGAATTGTTCAAGACTTATGATGACCCATATTTTAATCTTACTACGCAATTAGATGTAACTAATTTATACGATTTCATGAAGAAAAATAAGCTATCCTTTTTTTTAACAACGTTGTTTGTTGCCTTAGAAACTGCAAATGAGTTTTTAGAATTTCGGCTTCGATTTTTTAAGAACAAATTAGTTGAATTCGAGAGTATTAATATTGGTTCTGCAGTTTTGAATGCGGATAATACTTTTTCTTTTGCTTATTTTGAAAGAAAAAATTCTGTTTTTGAATTTAACACTTCCGGAAAGGCTGTTCTTGGATTGGATAAAAGCAATTTAGATTTTGAAGAGAATAAGCAAGTGTTCGATTTAATACATTGCTCCTTTATTCCTTGGGTAAATTTCACAAGCTTTAAACATGCCAGAAAAAATGAAATGGATGCCTATGGGATTCCAAAATTTGTTTTTGGAAAATTTGTGGATGAAAATAGTGCAAAAAAGATGTCTTTTTCTATTGAAGTGCATCATGCTTTAATGGATGGTTTTCATGTAGGAAAGTTTTTAGAAAAGTTTCAATATAATTTGAATGCACTATAAATTCCGTAAATTTGTAATACAATTATAAGTAGTAAAATAAAATGAAAATTGTAGTTTCTCCGGCAAAGTCATTAGATTTCGAATCTAAGTTACCAACGAAAAAATATACGCAGCCTGATTTTTTAGAGCAATCCATAAAATTGAATAGTGTTCTTCAAAAAAAGAGTCCAAAACAGTTGTCAAAATTAATGGCCATTTCTGATAAATTGGGCGAATTGAACTGGCAACGAAACCAAGAATGGGAAACACCATTTACACCCGAAAATTCTCGACCTGCGATTTATGCTTTTAATGGCGACGTGTATACAGGCATTGATGCCTATACTATTCCAAAAGAAAAATTAGAGCAGCTACAAGATAAATTGAGGATACTTTCGGGCCAATACGGTATTTTGAAACCTTTGGATTTGATGCAACCTTATCGTTTAGAAATGGGAACCAAATTAAAAGTAGGTAGAAAAGAAAACTTGTATCAATTTTGGGGCGATACCTTAACCAAAAAATTGAATACCGAACTCGATGAAAAAGAAGTCTTTGTCAATTTGGCCAGTCAAGAATATTTTAAAGTTTTGCAAGCCAAAGCATTAAAAGTTCCTGTAATTACGCCTGTTTTCAAAGATTATAAAAATGGAAAATTAAAAATGATCAGTTTTTTTGCAAAAAAGGCTCGCGGATTAATGATGCGATATATTATCGACAACAATATTGAAAAGACAGAAGATTTAAAAGGCTTTAATTACGAAGGCTATGCTTTTGATTCTAAATTATCGAAAGAAAATGAGCTGGTTTTTACAAGATAAACAAAGGGTTTAAAATTATCTTACAAAATGCACCGGGTTGCTCACATCATTATTTCGGCTAACTGCTTGAATAACGAAAATATTACCGTTTTTTAAATCTTTTTTATTCAATTCTATTTCTTTTTCCCCTGTAAGTGCAATAATTTTATTAGAATTTTTGATATCAATCACATCATTTTTATCAAATTGATGTACCACAAATTTCACAGCTTCTTTTTCAGTATTTTCAGGAATGGATTGCCAAGATAGAGTGTATTTTTTGTTTTTAATTCTATCGAATTTTACATTGTAAACAGGTTCAGGGATAAACAATCTTTTTTTGATGATACTTGGAGGTAAAATAGGATTCGTATAATAGGATTTTTTTAAGATATCGTTAATTTCGAGAGGGTTTTTATAAAAGCTTTTTGCACTAAAATAAACACTTCCTCCAATCGTGGAAATGGAACGATTAAAATCTAATTGCTTTTCGATTTCCGTTTTATTTTTCTTTTTCCAAGCTTTGTTTTTGGGATCTACCATCCGATACATCGCTTGACCCATATATAAATTTGTATTGTAACTATTAGCAGCCCACCAATTGGTAACTGCAATGTAGTCAGCTTTTTTAAAACCTATATTCCAATAAGCTTGGGGTAAAACATAATCTAACCAGCCATTTTTTACCCAAAGTAAAATATCTGCATATAAGTCGTCGTAATTAGTTTGTCCGGCTTCGGTATCTGAGCCTAACGGATCGACATCTTTATTGCGCCAAACACCAAACGGACTTATACCAAATTGAACCCATGGTTTAATAGTTTTAATCGTTGTTTGCAGTTCTTTAATAATAGTATTTACATTGTTTCTTCGCCAATCATCGATTTTATTCGGATAAAATCCTGCGCCATATTCTTTAAAACTATCCTCATCGGGAAAAGCTTCATTGGCTATTTTATACGGATAAAAATAATCATCAAAATGAATCGCATCTACATCGTAATTATGTACAATATCGGCTACAATAGTATTCGTATATTCTCTGACTTCCGGTATTCCGGGATTAAAATATTTGTTCTTACCATAGTTTATAAACCATTCCGGTCTTTCATAGGTTAGCTTAAAAGGATTCGATTGAAACTCTTTATAATTCACCAAAGCACGATAAGGATTCAACCAAGCATGAAACTCCATTCCTCGTTTATGAGTTTCCGCAATAGCAAAAGCCAAAGGATCGTAATATGGGGTTGGAGCTTTACCATTTTCTCCGGTCAGCCATGAAGACCAAGGCTCAAATTTGGAATTGTAAAAAGCATCTGCCGCCGGACGAATTTGAAAGATAACCGCATTGAAATTGAGGTTTTTAAAAAAATCAAGTAATTGAACAATTTCCTCCTTTTGTTGCTGTGAACTCAAGTTTTTTGAACTTGGCCAATCAATATTTTCGATTGTAGCAACCCAAACACCACGAAATTCCCGCTCTATATTTTTTTGGGCCTTGACGGATAAACTGGTTAGAATTAGAATCAAAAAACAATAAATAAAGGTGCTTTTTTTCATGGTAAATTTCAATTTTTTTAATCTCTTTTTTGAAAAGATCAATGCTTTCTTTTGATGTTGTGTTGTGACAAAATTATTTACTTCACTATTTATAACAAAGTAGATGTGATTTTATTGCAAACAGATTTAGAATACTATTTGTTATTTGTAATTAGGATAAACTCAAACAATAAAAGGTAAAACAAGAGCTATTTCGGCATATTTTATCGAGTAAATGTGGTTTTTAGGTGACAGGATGTCACTAAAAAAGAATTAATTCCTGACAATAAATTGAAAAATAGCAATGGCATAATGATTGACTATTACAAAACAAAATTAGAAATTAATAATCGTAAAATTTAAAATATATTTATTATGAGTAAAATAATTGGAATAGATTTAGGTACAACTAACTCATGTGTATCTGTAATGGAAGGTAGTGAGCCGGTTGTAATCCCTAATGCAGAAGGAAAAAGAACTACACCATCTATTGTTGCTTTTATCGAAGGCGGCGAAAGAAAAGTTGGTGATCCTGCAAAACGTCAGGCAGTAACCAATCCTATTAATACGGTATATTCGATCAAACGTTTTATGGGTAACAAATATTCTGAATCTAAAATGGAAGCAGAAAGAGTACCTTATAAAGTGGTAAAAGGAGATAATGATACGCCAAGAGTTGATATCGATGGCAGATTATATACACCTCAAGAAATTTCGGCAATGATTTTGCAAAAAATGAAAAAAACTGCCGAAGACTATTTAGGTCATGAAGTTAAAGAAGCCGTGGTTACTGTACCTGCTTACTTTAATGATGCGCAACGTCAAGCCACAAAAGAAGCTGGTGAGATTGCCGGACTTAAAGTTAGCCGAATTATTAATGAGCCAACGGCGGCAGCTTTAGCTTATGGTTTAGATAAATCTGGTCACGATAAAAAAATTGCTGTATATGACTTAGGTGGTGGTACTTTTGATATTTCTATCTTAGAAATTGGTGATGGTGTTTTTGAAGTGCTTTCAACAAATGGTGATACCCATTTAGGGGGTGATGATTTTGACCAAGTTATTATTGACTGGTTGGCAGAGGAATTTAAAAAAGAGGAAGGTATTGACTTACGTAAAGACCCAATGGCTTTACAAAGACTAAAAGAAGCTTCTGAAAAAGCAAAAATCGAATTGTCTTCAAGTTCACAAACGGAAATCAATTTACCGTATGTTACTGCAACTGCTTCTGGTCCGAAACACTTGGTGAAAACTTTGACAAGAGCAAGTTTTGAAAAATTAGCAGATTCTTTAATTAAACGATCTATGGCGCCTGTGAGTGCTGCTTTGAAAGATGCTGATTTAAGTACTTCTGATATTGATGAAGTTATTTTGGTTGGTGGATCAACTCGTATGCCAAGAATTCAAGAAGAAGTTGAAAAGTTCTTTGGTAAAAAACCTTCGAAAGGTGTAAACCCAGATGAGGTTGTGGCGATTGGAGCTGCAATTCAAGGAGGTGTTTTAACCGGTGATGTAAAAGATGTATTGTTATTAGATGTTACACCACTTTCTTTAGGTATTGAAACAATGGGTAACGTGATGACCAAGTTAATTGAGTCAAATACTACAATTCCAACCAAAAAATCACAAGTTTTCTCTACTGCTGCTGATAATCAGCCTTCTGTAGAAATTCATGTGTTGCAAGGTGAGCGTGCAATGGCAGCCGATAATAAAACCATTGGTAGATTCCATTTAGACGGTATTCCACCAGCACGAAGAGGAGTTCCTCAAATTGAAGTGACTTTTGATATTGATGCAAATGGTATTATCAACGTATCTGCAAAAGATAAAGGTACCGGCAAAGAGCACAACATTCGAATTGAAGCTTCTTCAGGTTTATCAGAAGAGGATATCAAAAAAATGAAAGCTGATGCTGAGGCTAACGCTGATGCGGATAAAAAAGCAAAAGAAATAGCTGAAAAAATCAATGGTGCTGATTCGATGATTTTCCAAACAGAAAGTCAGTTGAAAGAGTTTGGAGATAAATTATCTGCAGATAAAAAAGCTCCGATTGAATCTTCTTTAGAAGAACTGAAAAAAGCACACGAATCGAAAGATATTGCTCAAATTGATGCTGCAATGGAAAAAATCAATGAAGCATGGAAAGCTGCATCTGAAGAAATGTACAAAGCGCAACAAGAAGGACAAGCAGGAGGTGAGGCAGGACCTCAACCTGGCGCTGATGCTGGAGGAGGAAGTGCAAAAGCAGAAGATGATGTGCAAGATGTAGATTTCGAAGAAGTAAAAGAAGACTAATTTTGTATCACTTTTTCAACAAAGTGAAAAGGCTTATATAAATCGAAAAACCACCAAGAAATTGGTGGTTTTTTTATGATTTAAATTATAGAAATTTAATTATTTCTTCGGTTAATATTGAAGTTTCCTATTGTGTTAAAGATTTTTCACGAATAAAAGTAAGCTTAAAATCGAATATAAACTTAAATCGTATAATTCAACAATGAATAAAACGAGCAAAATGTTATGGAACCTTATAGTACGCGCTGCACGCCTTGAATACCAGAAAATTGTTTTCGAAAGTCACTTGGTGTACAAAGTTTGAATTTTTTAAAAATTCGATTGAAATTGGCTATATTATTGAAACCACATTTGAATCCGATATCACCAATACTTAGATCGGTTTGAATGAGCAAACGCGTTGCGTTACTGAGGCGTACATCATTTATGTAAGTAATAAATGTTCTTCCAACCCTTTTCTTAATGTAGCGATTAAAGGAGACAGGTGTCATGTTAACCAATTGAGAGATTTCATCTAATGATATTTTTCGGTGAAAATTTTCTTGTACATATTCATGAACAATTTTTAATCGATCGCTGTTTTCAAAGTTTTCTTTTTTACTGGCAGAGGTAGAAAGTAATCTTTGCCCTTGTGAATTTGCTAAAAAATGAAAAATTGAGGTTAATTCTAAATAGTAATCAATACTATCGAATTTTGATAAATTCACTAATCTTGATTTAATCTCGAGTGCGGCTTTTTTAGAGAATAAAATACCATGAATTGATCTTTCAAACATATCACAAATCGGTTTAAAAATTGTTCTGCTCAATAATTTTTTTCCATAGAGATCTTCATGAATATGAACCGTAATCTCATGAATTTTATCATTCTTACAATGGTGCAATTCCCATCCATGAACCAAATTTGGTCCCACTAAAACAAGCTCAACAGTATCAATTTCTTCCATGTGGTCACCAACAACTCTTCGAACACCCTTTCCGTTATGAATGAAATTCAATTCATATTCAGGGTGAAAATGAATCGGAAAATCAAAATCATCCTTGACTCTATCGAAAACTAAAAAACTATCCATGGGTTTTAATTGGGTAATTTCTCGGTGAATATTCTTGTGCATAGGGAGAGCTATTTTAAACATTAGGGTGAAAAAATATCAAAAAATGACAAAATTGTATTAACATAATATTAACAACACTGTTAGATTTGTAAAGCGATTAGAAATTATATAATTAAATCTTAACTTATTGAGTATTTTGCAAAATATTGCTGCTTAAATTAATAAACGTAGATTTTACCTTTAAATTATTGAAAATACTTTCAAAAGGATGAGGTAGGGTTTATTACGCATATTAATAGTAATACTTTGAATAGACTTTATAAATCTTGGGTTAAAAATATAACATTTTAATCAAAACTTACAATTCAATTAACTTTTTATTAATCATGAAACATTATCTATGAGAAAATTTTATGAAATTAGAAATTTATTATTTCTAGGTGTTTTTATGCTTTGCGGCTCAATGTATGCCCAAAGTGTTTCTGGAACAATCACCGATGCAAATGGCCCATTGCCAGGTGCAAACGTTATTGTTAAAGGTACTACAAACGGTGTAACTACCGATTTTGATGGTAATTATACAATCGACAATGTTGAAGCCAATGCGGTTTTAGCCTTTAGTTTTGTTGGTTACGTCAGTCAAGAAGTAAATGTTGGCGGTCAGTCAATTATTAATGTAACTTTAGCGGAAGAAGCTAATCAATTGGATGAGGTTGTCGTTGTGGGATATACCACCCAAACAAGAGGCGATATTACCGGTTCTGTTGCTTCTGTTGATATGGGGGAAGCTATGAAAGTTCCTGTAGCAAACGCTGCCGAAGCCTTACAAGGTCGTGTTAGTGGTGTGAACGTTGTTAGTTCTGGTGCTCCAGGTGCTGCTCCAAAAATTACTATTCGTGGTTTTGGTACAACAAATAACACAGATCCTTTGTATATTATTGATGGGGTGCAAACCACAGATGCTAACATCTTAAATAGTATTGACCCAAGTGATATTTCACAAATGAACGTTTTAAAAGATGGTGCTGCTGCTATTTATGGTTCGCGAGCATCAAACGGGGTAATTATTGTTACTACAAAAAGTGGTGGCTATAACCAACAAAAAGCAACCCTTTCTGTTGATATGTATTCTGGTTTTTCACAAGCAACAAACTTACCTGATTTGTTGAATACCGAAGAGCATATGAATATGATTCGTCAAAGTTTGGTAAATGATGGTGCTGCATTGACACACCCTCAATATGATCCAAACGGTACAGGTAATTTTACAATTCCTTCTCAATTACTAGGAGTAAGTCAACCTGTTACTGTTCCAAGCGGTGGAAATTATTGGCCAGATGCTTTAACCCAAACGGCACCGACAACTAACGTAAGTATGTCTTTGTCAAACGGAACAGATTCCGGTAAATATTTTATGTCTGTTGGTTATTTAAACAGAGATGGTGTTATAATTCATACTGGTTTCGAGCGTTATACAACTCGTTTGAACTCAGAGTTTAAAATTTTAGATAAACTTGTTGTGGGTGAGCATTTGAATGTTGCTTGGTCTGATGGTAATGCTGGTGTTAGTGAGGCTTTTCAAAATACCTTACGTAGTAGCCCATTGATTCCTGTTTATGATGATAACGGAGAATTTGCAGGTACCTATGCTAACTCTGCTGGTTTAGGAAACGCAAGAAATCCTGTGGCACAACTAAACAGAGCTAAAGATAATTACAATAAATCGATGCGTGTTTTTGGAGACATCTATGCCGAATTAGAAATTATTGATGGTTTAAAAGCTAAAACCAGTTTTGGTGTAAGTACCAATCATTTTGACCAAAGACAATTTCAACCTTTAGACCCTGAGCATTCTGAGCCTCTAGGTACAAATACTTTACAAGTTCAAGATGTAAGTAGTTTTGATTGGACTTGGACTAATACAGTTACGTATAACAAAAATTTTGGAGAACATAGTTTTAATGGACTTTTAGGGGTGGAAGCCGTTAAAAGTTCCGGTGTTGGAAAACAAGTACAAGCTTCAGGTTATTTATTCGAAACACCTGATTTTTATACGCTACAAAACGGAGGCCCTTCTAATGTTAATTATGCATACGAATATGAAAGTTCATTATTCTCTGTTTTTGGATCTCTTAACTATAGCTATGCTGACAAATATTATCTTACAGCAACTTTACGTAATGATACTTCTTCTAGATTCTTAGGAGATAATAAAAGTGGATTATTTCCATCGTTTAGTTTGGGTTGGGTAACTAGTAGAGAAGATTTCTGGCCTACAGATTTCGCAATTAGCAGATTAAAAGTGAAAGCTTCATATGGAGAGTTAGGTAACCAAGAAGTGCCAAATCCAACACTTAATCTGTCGGCATTAGACAAAGAATATTCTTTTTATGGAATAAATGGATCGGCTATTGCGACAGGTGCAAAAGTATCTAATATTGGAAATCCAAATTTAAAATGGGAAACTTCGGTAAGTACAAACTTCGGTGTTGAATTGGGCTTTTTGCAAGATAAATTATACTTATCTGCAGAATTTTATAAAATTATTACCGACGGTTTAATTAACCAAGATAATACGATTATTCCAACAACTGGTCCTGATGCGGCTGCACCATTCGTTAACCTTGGTGAAGTTGAAAACACAGGTTTTGATTTAAGTGCTGGGTATTCAAATGATACAGATTCAGGTTGGAGCTATGGTGTTGATTTTACACTTTCTGCTTATAAAAATGAAGTTACTGCTTTAGAAACAGGAACCAAAATTGGTAGTACCAATTATAGAGGTGGAGCAATTACTAGAACAGAAGTTGGACATTCCGTTTCTGAATTCTATGGTAGAGTTGTAGAAGGCCTAGATGATAACGGTAGATTTGTTTATAAAGAAATTGATGGTGTTGCAGGTATTAATGATTCCGATAGAGAATACATTGGATCACCACACCCTGATTTTGTTTATGGTATCAATGCAAGAGTTGCTTATAAAGGATTTGATATGTCGGCATTCTTTACCGGATCTCAAGGAAATGAGATATATAACTATAACAAGATATATACCGATTTCCCTTCGTTCTTTGATGGTAACCGAAGCACAAGAGTACTAAATTCTTGGACACCAACAAACACAAATACAAGTGTTCCTGCATTAAGTCAGTCTATTACAAACGCTGAAACCAATCCAAACTCTTACTTTATAGAAGATGGTTCGTATTTTCGTTTGAAAAATATTCAACTTGGATATTCATTACCGACAGGTATTGTTGAAAAAATGCACATGTCTTCTTTAAGAGTATATGTACAGGCTACCAACTTATTTACTATTACCGGTTATGACGGTATCGATCCTGAAGTTAATAGTGGTGATAACTTAACGTTAGGTGTGGATGATCAACAGTATCCATTTTCGCAAATTTATACTTTTGGTGTTAACTTAAAATTCTAAAAAACATGAAAAACAAAATAGTTTATTTATTTATTATGCTTACCGTAGTGTTCGCATGTAGTGATGAATTCACTGACCAAAAAACATTTGGTGCCTTAAGTGATGAATCATTAAAGAATGCTCAGGGAGTTGATTTATTATTGATAGGAGCTTATTCCATGTTAGATGGTTTTAGCAATACAGGAAATTCTGACTGGGAAAAAGCTGGTGACAACTGGTGGTTTGATGTAATGTCTGATGATGCTCATAAAGGAAGTACTGATGGGGATCAACCGGATTTATTCTTATTAGAAACCTATGAATGGGGTTCTGCAAATCCTTATATCGGTGGAAAATGGAAATCAATGTATGCTGGTGTTAACCGAGCAAATGCTGTAATTAATCAAATTTCTTTAGTTACTGATGGTGATTTTAGCCAACAATTGGCAGAAGCTCGTTTCTTAAGAGGATTCTTTAACTTGGAATTGCAAAAAATTTGGGGAAATGTTTCTTACATTTCTGAAGAAAATTTTTCTACCTTCGAGTTTAATCAACCAAATTCAGGTCCTATTTGGGATCAGATTGAAGCTGATTTCGAATATGCAGTAACCAATTTACCTCCTTCACAAGGAGATGTTGGTAGAGCAAATTCTTGGGCTGCAAAAGCATTCTTAGGAAAAGCACACTTATACCAATCCGAATGGGCTGCTGCGTTCACATCTTTAAATGATGTGGTTACAAACGGACCATATGCGTTGCTTGATGAATTTGCAGACAATTTTAAATTGGCTGGTGATAACAGTGTTGAGTCTATTTTAGCGATTCAATTTACTGCAGATGCAACAACTTCTTTTAATGGAAATAGAGGTGGTACTTTAAACTTTACAGGTCCTAATGGTTGGTGTTGTGGTTTTTACCAAGCATCACAAGATTTGGTAAATGCATATCAAACAACTTCAGGTCTTCCATTATTAGATACTTACAATAATTCTGATGTAAAAAATGATTATGGTATTAATTCTGATCAAGCATTTACTTTACATACAGGTCCTTTAGATCCAAGATTAGATTATACTGTTGGTAGAAGAGGAATTGAGTATAATGGTTACGGTGTTCATCCAGGTAAAGAATGGATTCGTGCTTCTTTTGCGGATATTTCTGGTCCTTATATGACTAAGAAAAATGTATATAATAATGGTGATGATGCCAATCTTGGTACTGGTGCTTGGGGTGAGCAACGCTCAGGTATTAACTATCATTTGATGCGTTTTGCAGATGTTTTATTAATGGCTGCTGAAGCTGCTGCTGAAACAGGAGATACAGACACAGCTTTAAATTATGTGAACAGAGTTAGAAACAGAGCAAAAAACATGACCTATGTTAAAGCTGCTAATGGATCTAATGCTGCAAATTATGTAGTTGAGCCTTATGCTTCTTTCCCTGATGCAGCTTTCGCTGTAAAAGCGGTACGTTTTGAACGTCGTTTAGAATTAGGTGTTGAAGGTCATCGTTTGTTTGACTTGAGAAGATGGGGTAATTCGGTAAGTGTAATCAATACGTATATCGCCAATGAGGCGCGTACTATTCCACCTTTCGGAACTGCTGCAAATGCTTATCAAGCAAAACATGATTTATGTCCAATTCCTTTGGAAGCAATTGATAGAAGTCAAAATGTAATTACACAAAATACTGGATACTAGTATTTTTTGTAATTGATTTTATACAAGAGAGAGCACTAAATTTAGTGCTCTCTTTTTTTTTGTTCATAAATTCATAATTGTTACATTTGAGCGAGTAAAAAAACAACAACAATGAAATGAGCATAAACAAAATTAATTTTTTGCTTATCAACCTAAATAATTAAATTTTTTATGCGAAAGCGAAGCGGTTGATTTGTGCAGAAAATTTTTATTAAGTTTATTTTTCAGATTAATACAAAATTTTTAAATAAATGAAAAATATTTTAATAGTGTTAGGGGTACTAATTCTTGCAGTTTCTTGCACAAAAGATTCACAAAAAAAAGAAGTATCAAATACGCCATTATTTAGTAAACTAGATAAAAGCAATACCGGAGTTGATTTTGCCAATATCTTAACTGAAAATGATTCCTTAAACTATTTTAGCTATGGCTATATTTATATGGGTGGTGGTGTTTCCGTTGGCGATATCAATAATGACGGTTTGACAGATATTTACTTTACAGGAAATATGGTTTCAAATAAATTGTATTTGAATAAAGGAAACTTAAAATTTGAAGATATTTCTGATAATGCTGGAGTTGCCGGGGATGATAGATGGTTTACAGGTACTACCATGGCAGATGTAAACAACGATGGCTTTTTGGATATTTATTGTTCTGTCGGTGGAAAATTCGGACCTAAAAATAATGTTTTATACCTTAATAATGGCGATCTTACTTTCACAGAAAGTGCTCAAAAATATGGAATTGATGATGTAGGAAATAGTGTGCAATCTACTTTTTTCGATTATGATCTAGATGGAGATTTAGATTTGTATGTTGCCAATTATCCGCCAACACGATTTAACGCAATTCATAGCTTTTATCAATATAAAATGCAGAATACTCCGGATGATGAAACCAATCATTTGTTTAGAAATGATGGTGATCATTTCACCAATGTAACCGATGAAGCCGGATTACGAACCTTTGACTTAAGCTTGAGTGCAACCGTTGGTGATTTGAACAACGATGGTTGGCCAGATATTTATGTCTCAAACGATTTTAGCACTCCTGATTATATGTATCTCAACAATAAAAATGGTACATTTTCTGAACATTTAAAAGAGACAACAAAGCAAACCGCTTTTTACGGGATGGGAGTCGATATTGCCGATTTTAATAATGATGGATTATTAGATATTTTGCAAATGGATATGATGGCTCGAGATAATCGTCGTCAAAAAGCAAATATGGCAAGTATGAATCCTAGCTTATTCTGGAATACTGTAAACGCCGGATTTCATTATCAATATATGCAAAATGAATTGCAAATGAATAACGGAAATGTCATCAATGATTCTATTCCAGATTTCAGCAATGTTTCTCGAATAGCAGGAGTTGCGACAACCGATTGGAGTTGGGGCCCATTATTCGCCGATTTAGATAATGATGGGTGGAAAGATATTTTTGTAGCCAACGGCGCGAGACGAGAAATCAATAATCAAGATTATTTTAATGCTTTAGGTAAAGATAAAAACCCGAGAGACAGTTTGTTGCAAAAAAGTTTAGCAATTCCATCTGAAAAAATAGATAATTTCGTTTTTAAAAATAATGGAGATTTAACCTTTTCTATGGTTAATAAAGATTGGGGTTTGGTCTTTGAAGGTTTTTCCAACGGATCTGCTTATGCGGATTTAGATAATGATGGTGATTTAGAAATTGTATTGAATAATTTAGATGATCATGCTGTAATTTTTGAAAATTTCAGCTCCGATTATGCTAATTTTATAAGCTTGCGATTTAAAGGACCAGATAAAAATAAATCGGGACTTGGTGTAAAAGTTACCCTTACTTCTAATGGTTTCGATCAATTTGAAGAAATGACCTTAACACGTGGTTTTCAGTCTTCGGTGGCGCCGGAATTACATTTCGGAATCGGACAAGCAGAAAAGGCAGATAAAATAAAAATAGTTTGGCCAGATGGAAAATCGCAAACATTATTGGATGTAGCTAAAAATCAATTTTTAGAAATTAACTATGCCGATGCATTTACTGTTCCGATAGAGAAAAAAGAATTAGACCCTATTTTTAGTACAGAAAAAGACACTTCAGTCATTGCGTATCACAAACATGTGGAAAATTATTTTGATGATTTCGAGCAGGAAGTATTATTACCGCATAAAACCTCTACGTTCGGACCAGCTCTTGCCGTGGGAGATTTAAATGGCGATGGCTTAGAAGATTTTATTGTTGGAGGTTCTAATCAAAATCAAACGGCAATATTTTTTCAAGAAAAAAAAGGATTTAGAAAACAGCAGATAGATGCTATTTCAAATGATAGTCAATCGGAAGATTTGGGCGCTTTGATTTTTGATGCTGATAACGATGGAGACAACGATATTTATATGGTAAGTGGTGGTAATGAATTTGCCTATGATTCCAAAGAACTACAAGATCGGTTGTACGTAAACGACGGTAAAGGAAACTTCACTAAATCTGAAATGGCTTTGCCGGAAATGATAACAAGTGGTTCTCGTGTTTATAGTAATGACTTTGATAACGATGGAGATTTAGATTTATTTGTTGGTGGTAGATTGGTGCCAGGAAATTACCCTTTGCCTGCAAATAGTTATATTTTGAGAAATGTTAGTTCAAAAGGGGTTCCGAAATTTGAAAATGTTACAAAAGATATAGCTCCTGAATTAGAGAAATTGGGAATGGTAACCAGTGCTATTTGGACAGATTTTGATAAAGATGGTGCAACAGATTTAATTGTGGTTGGTGAATGGATGCCGATTACCGTTTTTAGAAATACCAACGGAACTTTTCGAAATGTGAGTTCTAAAATGAATTTGGATAATTCAACGGGTTGGTGGTTTAGCATCAATGAAGGTGATTTTGATAAAGATGGTGATATGGATTATGTGGTTGGAAATCTTGGTTTAAATTATAAATACCAAGCAAATAATGACGAAACTTTTGATATTTATTTTAATGACTTTGATCAAAATCAAAAAAACGATATTGTTTTAAGTTATTATAACGACGGTGAGAAATTTCCAGTAAGGGGAAGATCTTGTTCTTCGCAGCAAATTCCTGCAATCAAGAAAAAATTTGAGAATTATGACGCCTTTTCCAAAGCAACTTTAGAAGATGTGTATACCGAAAAAGATCTTTCCAAATCATTGCATTATCAAGCAAAAATTTTTGCAAGTGTGTTTTTAGAAAATATAGATGGAAATTTTGTCTTGCATAACTTGCCAAATTTGGCTCAAATTTCAAGTATCAATCAAATTTTAGTGAAAGATTTTGATGGAGACTCTAATTTAGATTTGGTAACGGCTGGTAATTTATATGGCTCAGAAGTTGAAACACCAAGAAATGATGCTAGTAACGGCTTATTTTTGAAAGGAGACGGAAAAGGAAACTTTGCACCTATTAAAGGTAAAAACAGTGGATTGTACATTCCGGGCGATGTAAAAGATTTAGGCCTGATAAAAATTGGATCTCAAAATTATATTATTGCGGCAAAAAATAGTGATTATTTACAGTTCGTAAAGGTCAAGTAGTCGATTGTTATTTAGTGTTTTAAAAAATGTATTTAATTATAAAGAATTCTTTGAGGCTTGAAATTGTCATTTCCGTTAAAACGGAAATCTAATTAGTAAATTTCGATTTTTAACTCAAAAGTAAAATGAAACTAGCCAAATATCTCTATAGTTTTGACTTGATGATAATTGGGTTTAAGAATTTTTTTATTTCTTCTCTTTATAGTATCGAATTTGATGTGGTATGGAGAAGAATTTTTAATTTTATAAGATGTATAAAAATTTAGTATGTTCTGATTGAAGGAATACTTTTGAAAAAGGTTTTCGATTTTTCCATTATTACTATTTGAAAAATTCTTTCGATTTTTCCCAATGCACATCCATTTGACCAAGGGTCATTTCATGTAATTTCTTACCTTCTTTGGCGGCTTCTTTTTCAAGAAATTGAAAACGTTGTATAAATTTTTTATTGGTTCTTTCTAAAGCACTTTCGGGATCCACTTTTATAAAACGAGCGTAATTTATCAATGAGAACAAGACATCACCAAATTCAGCTTCAATTTTCTCTTGTTTCGAATTTTGCACTTCTTGATGCAGTTCTTCTATTTCTTCTTGTACTTTTTCAAAAACTTGTTCGGGTTTTTCCCAGTCAAATCCTGCTGAAGCTGCCTTGTCTTGAATACGGCTCGCTTTTACCAAGGCAGGAAGTGATTTAGGAACACCCTCTAAAATGGATTTTTTGCCTTCTTTAAGTTTGAGTTTTTCCCAGTTTTTGGCAACTTCTTCTTCGGTTTCTGCTTTAAAATCTCCAAAAACATGTGGATGTCTATGAATCAACTTTTCATTGATACCTTTGATCACTTCCGAAATATCGAAAGCCTTTGTTTCTGAAGCAATTTTGGCATAAAATACAATGTGCAATAACAAATCGCCTAACTCTTTTCTAATTTCAGTTAGGTCATTTTCTAAAATAGCATCTCCTAGTTCGTATGTTTCTTCAATGGTTAGATGACGAAGAGATTGCAGGGTTTGCTTTTGATCCCAAGGGCATTTCTCACGGATTTCATCCATGATATCCAGTAAGTCATTAAAGGCTTTTAATTGCTCTTTTCTATTGTACATAACTCATTTTAAACACACTAGTCGTATGATATGCTTAAGATTCTTTTGTTTCGTCTTCTTCTTTTTCTTCTAAAGTAGTAAAATCGAAACCGGCAGAAACTAAGATATTATACCATTGCACAACCTTTTTAATATTCGATGTATACACTCTTTCTTCATCATAATTAGGCAATACTTCAGCAAAATACTCTTTCAATTTTTTAGCATCTGATGTATGATCTAATGCCGCTGCACCATTTTCTTTTTTAAACATGGAATGTAGAACTTCCCTTAATGGAATTTCTTCTTCATGGGTGTAAATGGCAATATCACTTAAAGCACTAATGCTTTGTAAAGAATTTACCGGAAATCTTTTTTTGTCTTGTAAAGACTCTACAATGATGCCGCCTTTTGTTTGTGATTTTATTTCAAAAATTCCAGGTTTTCCTGCGATAGATACTATTTTATCAATATTCATAGGTTATATTTTTTTCTGTAATATAGTAGGTTGTTATATTTATTTTTTAAGATTTGGAAACTTCATTCGGTAATCTACTTCGACTTTTCCTTTTGAAATATTGTCCAATTTCTTTTTCAACAAGCGTTTTTTTAAAGTAGATAATTTATCTGTAAATAAAATTCCTTCAATATGATCATATTCATGCTGAAAAATCCGGGCAGCTAATCCGCTTAACGTCTCATTGTGAAATTCAAAATTCTCATCGACATATTCAATATGAATGGTTTCTTTTCTAAAAACATCTTCGTTAATATTTGGAATACTCAAGCAACCTTCGTTAAAAACCCATTCTTCACCTTCTTCTTCAATGATTTTTGCATTTATAAAAGTGCGACTAAAGTCTTTCAAAAAGACTCTTTCCTCTTCTTCTAACTCTTCATTTTCTGAGAATGGGGAAGCATCAATAATAAACAATCGAATTGCTTTCCCAATTTGAGGAGCTGCTAAACCAACACCATTTGCATTATGCATGGTTTCTTGCATATTCTCGATAAGAATATCCAAATCGGTATAATTTTGCTTTATTTCTTTTCCTACCTTTCTAAGTACAGGATCACCATAAGCAATAATAGGTAAAATCATCAATCTCTATTTTTTGTTTTTAAAAGTGCAAAGATAAGGTTGTTAATTAATTTGGAGTTGAAATCAAATAAAAATTTAACTTTGAATTGATTTTTGTCAATGCTTTGTTAAAAATGGATACTGAAAAGCGGATTTATAAAAATTTTATTTTGAATATAAATAGCTCTGCAAAATAATGGTGGCACTAATTTCATCTACCAAAGCTTTATTTTGTCGTTGTTTTTTTTTCAAACCGCTATCGATCATACTTTGAAACGCCATTTTCGAAGTAAATCGTTCATCAACTCGTTTTATTGGTATTTTAGGAAAATTGGTTTTTAATTTTTCGATAAACAGAATAATATATTGCTCGCTTTCAGAAGCTGTATTGTTCATCTGTTTTGGCTCACCAACTAAAAATAATTCGACATTTTCTGATGATAAATAATCTTTTAAAAAAGTAAAAATTTCTGATGTTGCAATAGTCGTAAGCCCAGATGCAATGATTTGAAAATCATCGGTTACCGCAATTCCAGTTCGTTTTGTTCCATAATCCATTGCAAGAATTCGCGCCATCGTTATGTTGAATTTTTAGCAAATTTACCTTTTTTTGTTAGAAAAGAAACCACATTAAAAGTCATTTTTTTAAGTAGCCTTTTTATATTTGCCACTTAAACGATAATAGATGAAACATTTACAGCAAACCATTGAAAAAGCATGGGATAATCGAGAATTATTACAAGACACTGAAGTTCAGGATACTATAAGAAAAGTTATTGATTTATTAGATAGTGGCGTTCTTCGCGTTGCTGAACCGCTTTCTAAAGGTTGGCTAGTAAATGAATGGGTAAAAAAAGCTGTTGTTTTATATTTTCCAATTCAAAAAATGGAAACCTTAGAGGCTGGTATTTTTGAGTATCATGATAAAATTCCGCTTAAAAGAGGATATGCAGAGAAAGGGATTCGAGTTGTGCCTCATGCCGTTGCGCGTCATGGATCTTATATTTCTAAAGGCACTATTTTAATGCCGAGTTATGTGAATATTGGTGCCTATGTTGATGAAGGAACTATGGTTGATACTTGGGCAACTGTTGGTAGTTGTGCACAAATTGGAAAAAATGTTCATCTAAGTGGAGGGGTTGGAATTGGAGGAGTTTTAGAACCGTTACAAGCAGCACCTGTAATTATTGAAGATAATGTATTTGTAGGTTCTCGTTGTATTGTAGTAGAAGGGGTTCGAGTAGAAAAAGAAGCTGTTTTAGGCGCAAATGTGGTGTTAACCATGAGTACAAAAATAATCGATGTTACCGGTGATGAACCTGTCATCACAAAGGGGTTAATTCCGGCTCGTTCAGTTGTTATTCCAGGTAGTTATGCTAAAGAATTCAAAGCGGGTACTTTTAATGTGCCATGCGCTTTAATCATCGGAAAAAGAAAAGAAAGTACCGATAAAAAGACATCTCTCAACGATGCTTTGCGAGATAACGATGTTGCCGTATAAATCGGTAAATTTCATAAAAAAAGAATAAATTTGTTCTTTGATATTATTTACGATTTAACCTTATTTGCATGTATAAGTTTTTAATTTATATCTCTTACTCTTATGCCATTCCAATTGGAAAACCTTTGGAACAAGAAATATTGAAAAGAGGGTATAAGGTTAGATGGTTTAGTGATTTGGAAGAAACAAAAAATCAATTAGTAGAAAGCAAAACAGAGGTTTTATTAAATATACAAGAAGTAATACAATACCAACCAGATATTATTTTAGCGGCAACAAATGATGTTCCTGATTTTTTAAATGCACTTAAAGTACAGATATTTCACGGATTTAATGCTGAGAAGCGAAATTCAGAAAGAGGGCATTTTCGCATAAGAGGCTTTTTCGATTTGTATTGTACCCAAGGGCCTTCAACCACTTCCGTTTTTAAAGAGATTCAAAAAAAGCACCCGCATTTTGAGGTTATAGAAACAGGTTGGTCTAAAATGGATCCGTTATTTCCAAATGAAGAAATGAAAGCTGCTAACAAGCCTACAATTTTAATAGCTTCAACTTTTACAGAGCGATTAAGTTTAGCCCATAATGAAGCAGTTTATGAAGAGATTGAAAATTTGTCAAAAAGTGGCAAGTTTAAATTTTTAATGGTTCTGCATCCTAAAATACCAAAAGAAATTGTTGCGAAATGGAAAGCACTTGAAAATAAAAGTTTTACATTTTTTGATACTACAGAACTCATTCCTCTCTTTAAACAAGCTGATTTACTTTTTGCAGATACCACATCTGCAATACAAGAATTTTTGTTGCAAAGAAAACCTGTAGTTGCCTTTCGACATTTTACAAAGAAAGACTATCTCATTCAAATCGAAGAAGCCAACGAAATTGAAAATGCTTTTGCATTGGCTTTACAGTTTCCTGATAATCTCAAAGCAAAGATAGAAGCCTATAGATTAGATTTACACCCATATTTTGATGGCAAATCAAGTGAAAGAGTTATCGATGCAACCATCAACTTTTTGCATAAAGATAAAAGTTACCTAAAATCAAAACCAATTAATTTAGTGCGTAAATTCAAAGAAAGAAAAAAATTGCACTATTTTACATGGAAGAGTTACAACAAAGCATTTACTAAATAAATGAGTTTTAATACCAAATAAATCAATGTTTAAACATTTTTTAATTACTCGTTTTAATCTTAGGCAAACGGATTGGACAACGAATAAAAATAAGAAACCTGTTCTGACGGAAGAATGGCATGAAAACCGTTTTCAACTTTTTACAGATTATTGTTTTCCGAGTGTTGCTTCGCAAAAAAACAAAAATTTTGAATGGATTGTCTTTTTTGACACCACCACTCCTCAAAAATATAAAGATGTTATTGCCACTTTACAAACAAAGATGTCTAATTTTTCTCCGGTTTTTATTGATGGAATGCCTCTTTTTTTACCTTCCATTCATGAGGAAATAGAAAAGTGCAACAAAGATTATATCATTACCAGCAGAATTGATAATGACGATTGTATTAGTGAAAATTATATTGAAGAAATTCAAAAAAGGTTTGCAAAGCAAGATTTTATGGCCATAGATTTTATAGATGGCTATACCATTCAAACATCTCCAGATGTGAAAATTGGTTTCAGATTAGATCAATACAATCCGTTTATTAGTTTGATTGAAAAGAATAATTCTCCAAAAACAGTTTGGACAGCTAGGCATTCTCATTGGAAACGAGAAAAGAATATTTTACAAGTTCGTAATGTTCGAATTTGGGCTTCAGTAATTCATCAGGAAAACAAAGTCAATGAATTTTTTGGATATGGTAAAGTGAATTTGAATGAGTTTTTTGAACAATTCCATTTAAGCTCCAAAATAAAAGTAACTTTAGAGAAACTAAATATTCCACAAGATAAATGGAAGAGCGAGAGTTTTTTCAATAAATTATCTTCCGACTGGAATTTCACTTTTAAAAATGCTAAAAAGAATTTAGGTTTTTATAAAACTTAGCGAATTTATAAAAGATTAAACTGCATGTCAGAATTGCAATCAGAAATTAATAATTCACTGTCCATTTTAAATAATGGTCAAATTCTTTTATATCCAACAGACACTGTTTGGGGTCTTGGTTGCGATGCATCGGATGAAAATGCAGTAGCTAGAATATTTAGAATAAAACAACGGGCTGAGAGTAAGAGTTTAATTATTCTGGTTGATTCTATCGAAATGCTTGAAAAATACGTCGAAAAAATTCCTGAAAAGGTGAAATCGATACTCAAAAATCCGCAGAGACCGACTACCGTTATTTATAAAAATCCGAAAAACTTGGCAAAAAATGTCATTGCGGCAGATAATACGGTTGCTATTCGAATTGTGCATGAGGAATTTTGTAATAATTTAATCCAACAATTTGGTAAACCTATTGTTTCAACCTCTGCAAATATAAGCGGAATGCTAACTCCAGGGGCATTCAAAGAAATAGCTCCATCCATTTTGGATACGGCAGATTATATAGTAAATTTGCACCGCGAAAAAATAAACGAGCAATCATCTCAAATTATTAAAATAGATCAATTTGGGGCTATTGTTTATATAAGAAAGTAAAGAAAATTCATGCAGCCAGCTCTATTTAAAAATGCCCTTCATCATCCGATATTTGAAACGATTACTCGTGCCTCTGAAGAGCAAGACGTAAAAAGTTATGTTATTGGTGGATTTGTGCGTGATTTTATTCTGCAAAGAGATAATGCCAAAGATATAGATATTGTGGTAGTTGGTAGTGGTATTGAATTGGCGGAAAAAGTAGCTTCTCTTTTGCCGAAAAAGACTAAAGTGCAAACCTTTAAAACTTATGGTACAGCAATGCTGCGTTATAAAGATGTTGAGGTTGAATTTGTTGGTGCACGTACAGAATCTTATACAGAAGAAAGCAGAAATCCAGCCGTACAAATTGGAACTTTACAAGATGACCAAAACCGTCGCGATTTTACGATAAATGCTATGGCAATTAGTTTGAATGATAGCTCTTATGGTGAATTGCTCGATCCTTTTAACGGGATGCTTGATTTGAAGAATAAAATTATAAGAACTCCTTTAGATCCTGACATTACCTATTCTGATGATCCGTTACGTATGCTACGTGCAATTCGTTTTGCTAGCCAATTACATTTTACCATAGAAAAAAATTCATTGGCAGCAATTTCAAAAAATGCCGATAGAATACAAATAATCACCAAAGAAAGAATTGTTGACGAGTTGCATAAGATTTTACTTTCAAAAAAGCCTTCTGTTGGATTACGATTGTTACAGGAAACTAATTTAATGCCTTATATCTTGCCGGAATTATCAGCTCTAAAAGGAGTGGAAGAGCTGAGAGGACAGAAACATAAGGATAATTTTTACCATACTTTGCAAGTCGTAGATAATATTGCAAAGCATACCGATAATTTGTGGTTGCGTTGGGCAGCTTTATTGCATGATATTGGCAAAGCGCCAACCAAGAAATTTGACAAATCTGTTGGATGGACGTTTCACGGACATGAATTTTTGGGATCGAAAATGGTGAAAAAAATATTCACTCGTTTGAAAATGCCTTTGCATGAAAAAATGAAATATGTGCAAAAAATTGTCATGATGAGTTCTCGTCCGGTAATTTTAGCAGAGAATGTTACCGATTCTGCCGTTCGCCGATTAATATTTGATGCAGGTGAAGATATAGATGATTTAATGACTCATTGTGAGGCAGATATTACTACTAAAAATAAGGCTAAAGAGGTTCAATATCGGAACAATTTCAAATTAGTTCGCCAAAAAATCAAAGAAGTAGAAGAGCGCGACAGAGTGCGTAATTTTCAACCGCCTGTAACCGGAGAAATCATTATGAAAACCTTTAATTTAAAGCCATGTAGGGAAATAGGTACTCTTAAAGAAGCCATTAAAGAAGCTATTCTTGATGGTAAGATTGCCAATGATTATGATGAGGCATACCAATTTATGTTAGAAAAAGCGACGCAATTAGGTTTACAAAAAGTAAAAAAATAGTCCTACTCTAATAGTTTTCTTGAGATAACCAATTTTTGAATTTCAGTTGTACCTTCACCGATTTCACATAATTTAGAATCGCGATAAAATTTTTCAACAGGATAATCTTTGGTATAGCCATAACCACCGTGTATTTGAACGGCTTCATTTGCAATTCGTACACAAGCAACAGAGGCAAACATTTTTGCCATAGCACCAATTTTGGTTATTCTTTGGCCTTTGTTCTTTAAATAAGCAGCTTTATGAAGTAATAATTCAGAAGCTTCAATTTCGGTTGCCATATCCGCAAGTTTGAAAGCAATTGCCTGAAACGAGCTTATTGGTTTTCCAAATTGTACTCGTTCTTTTGAATATTTCAAAGAAGCTTCATAAGCACCTCGCGCAATACCCAAAGATAAAGCACCGATAGATATTCTTCCACCGTCTAATACTTTTAAAGCTTGTACAAATCCGTCACCGACATTACCTAAAATATTTTCCTTAGGCACGCGGCAATTATCAAAAATCAACTCTGCAGTTTCTGAAGCACGCATACCTAATTTATTCTCTTTCTTACCCGAGGTAAAACCTTTAGTTCCTTTCTCGATCACAAAAGCAGTCATACCTCTTGAATCTCCTTTTTCACCAGTTCTGGCAATTACAACGGCAATATTTCCGCTAATTCCGTGGGTTATAAAGTTTTTTGCACCGTTTAAAACAAACGAATCACCATCTTCAACCGCCGTCGTACTCATACCACCGGCATCACTACCGGTATTGTGTTCGGTAAGTCCCCAAGCACCGATCCATTCTCCACGTGCCAGTTTTGGCAGCCATTTTTGTTTTTGTTCTTCGTTGGCATTTTCAAAAATATGGTTGGTGCATAAAGAGTTATGTGCAGCAACGGATAAACCTATTGATCCATCAACTTTAGAAATTTCATCAAGAATGGTAATATACTCGTGATATCCTAATCCGGATCCTCCGTATTTTTCAGGTACTAGAATACCCATATAGCCCATTTCGCCTAATTTGTGAAATAAATCAATAGGAAAAGTCTGTGCTTCATCCCATTCCATAATATGAGGTGTAATGTGTTTTTTTGCAAAATCTTTAACAGATTTAGCAATCATTTTCTGCGTTTCGGAAGTTTCAAAATTCATAAGATATGACTAATTCTAAGGGTTGAAAAGTAAGTAAATCGGAATTTTTCAATCCTATAATTTTTAGGGTTTATTCAATTGTCAAATATAATGCTATTCTGTCAAATTTTTCCAAAGGAAAGGAGTCTATTTTTTTTAATTCTTCTAATTTTTCTATTTTATTCACCTCTCTCTTATAATTAAAAATGCGTTGAGTAAGTGCATAATCAATATACGGCAAATGAAGTATTTCTTTAAAAGTAGCTTTGTTTAGGTTTAGTTTATTTATAGATGGTTTTTCTAGAACACAAAAGTGTTGTAACACTTTTTGTGCAGTTTCTGCATCTAAGTAGTAAACTTCAAAAAGTTGTTCATCATACGAATAGCCTTGCAACAAATCGCGATAAGAAA
>CBDTUD010000023.1:0-35653 GCA_965363545.1 uncultured Flavobacteriaceae bacterium
CATCATCGACTCTGCCATGTGCTTTATAATAACCATTTTCCAATTGCTCTAATTCATCACCATGTCGGCGTAAAATTTTTCCATCAAACGTCGGCGTATCTTGAAAATAAACTTCGTGATGATCTTTATTTAATAAGGTATTTGATAAGCCCATAATTGGAGGAACTAAAAATACTTCACCCTGTTTTGTCAATTTATTTTGTTCATTTAATAAAACAAATTCACCTCCCAAAGCTTGCGTAGAAAACGTGCTGGCGATATTCGGCTGCACCATGGTGCTAGTGACATAACCACCACCAATTTCCGTTCCGCCACAATATTCAATAACCGGTTTATTTTGCCCTAATGCCATCAGATATTCCATTTCTTCAGGATTCGAAACCTCACCGGTAGAGCTAAAACAATCGATAGAACTCCAGTCTAAATTTTCCATGCACCTACTTTTTTTCCAGTGACGAACAATGCTCGGTACAACACCTAACATGGTAACTTTTGCATCTTGCACGAAATTGCCGAAACCAGCATCAAGTGGAGCCCCATAGTACAAAGCGATACTTGCCTTATTGATTAAAGAAGCAAAAACTAACCAAGGCCCCATCATCCAACCGAGATTTGTGGGCCAGCAAACCACATCATTTTTTTGAATATTTTGATGGTAATAACCATCAGAAGCACTTTTTATTGGAGTGGTATGTTTCCACGGAATTGCTTTTGGTTCGCCGGTTGTACCCGATGAAAACAAAATAGTGATGATATCTTCGGGTTTTTGAATTACGCTCTCAAAAACTGGATTTTCACTTAAGAAATCGGTAAAAAATACATCCCCTTTTCGCAAAGAGGCGGCTTCTATTTCTACAGGAATTACGACTGTTTTTGGAGCATTTGCCTGTAAAATTTTTTCGTATAATGGTAAGCTTTTTCCGGCTCTAAGAATTACATCTTGCGTAAATAATAGCTTTGGTTTTGTAATTTCTAATCGGATGGCAATTTCATTTGGTGTAAAGCTATCGGCAATAGTAACTACCGGATTTCCAGCTTTTATTCCCGCAAGGTAAATGGCAACGGCTTCTAAAGTCATTGGCATATCTATAGCAATTGCATCTCCTTTTTTTAACCCAATTGCAACAAGGCCATTAGCTATTTTATTTACGAGCTCTTCGAGTTCTTTTTGAGAAATATTTTGAATTTTTCCACCTTCTTTTTGAAGGATTATTGCTGTTGCATTTTCCGCATTCTGAAAGCAAGAATCGACAATATTGAGTTGGGCATTTTTAAGCCATTCAGCTTGTTCAACACCCTCGGAAGTATCGAGAATGGTAGTGTATTTTTTTTTAAGATTGATTTCTAAATTTGCTAGGGTTTGCGACCAAAAGTCTTCTTTTTGAGTCACTGACCATTGCCAAAAGCTTGGGTAATCTTCAAAACCATTTTCGAGCATCATTTTATAAATGTTGCTGTTTTTCAGGATATTATCCGATGGTTTCCAAGAAACTTTTAAAGTCATTTTAAAAATCTATTTCATCTGTAGGTTTCACCGGTCCGCCTTCCTCTACTTCTTCATTTTCTCCAGTTTTCGTAATACAATTTATGTTTATGGAAAAGTTAGCTGGTTTTTCAAAATCCTCGATACTGATTTCCAAATCTTTATTAGCATAACATTTTTGCATGTAGAGCCCCCAAATTGGTAAAGCCATTGAAGCCCCTTGTCCGCGACCTAAATCAGTAAAATGAACCGATCGATCTTCTGCGCCAACCCAAACGCCGGTAGATAAATTTGGTACTAATCCCATGAACCAACCATCCGATTGATTTTGAGTTGTACCGGTTTTTCCAGCAATTGGATTTTTGAATTTATAAGGATATCCTGTGGCGACGTCATCCGGGTATTTTCCGCCTGAAGTCCGTAATCGAACCCCAGAACCATGCTCAGTAACGCCTTCCATCAAATTAATGGTAGCATAAGCCACATTTTCACTAATAACCTCTTTTGTTTGCGGATTAAATTCCTGTAAAACAGTACCATTTTTATCTTCGATGCGCAACACCATCATTGGTTTTACGTACATTCCTTTATTGGCAAAAGTATTTAGTGCACCAATCATTTCGTACAAACTCAAATCAATGGTGCCTAAGGCAATAGAAGGAACTTCAGGAATTTCAGTTTCAATACCTAAACTATTGGCAAAACGAACGACGTTATGCGGTGTGGTTTGATCGATTAAATTTGCAGTTACTACGTTAACAGAATTTGCCAGTGCATTTTTTAAGGTTTTCATTCCGCCATATTTTCCACTCGAATTTCTTGGTGTCCAATCTTCTAATAAACCATATTTTCCTTTTGGAATCGTATATGGAGTGTTTGGAAACTCATCGCAAGGCGAATAACCTAATTGGTTTATCGCGGTTGCATAAACGAATGGTTTAAAAGTAGAACCTACTTGTCGTTTTCCTTGTTTTACGTGATCGTATTGAAAATGTTTGTAATTAATACCGCCAACCCAAGCTTTAACATGCCCAGTTTGTGGATCTGTAGATAATATACCTGACTGTAAGAAGTATTTGTAATAACGAATAGAATCTTTTGGCGACATAATCGTGTCAATATCATCGTTCCAAGAAAAAATGCGCATATCACTTTTTTCATCAAAAGCGGCTAAGATTTCTTTTTCATTGCTTCCAGCTTCTTTCATTTTACGCCATCTATCGCTTCTTTTCATCGCCGATAACATGGTACTTTCAATTTGCTTTTTGTCTAAATCGTAAAAAGGAGCATTTTTATTTTTCTTTTGTTGTTTGAAAAAAATATGTTGAAGATTAGTCATATGCTCTTTCATTGCTTCTTCTGCATATTTTTGCATTCGAGAATCAATAGTTACATATATTTTTAAACCATCGCGATAAATATTGTAATTTTCTCCGTCTGGTTTCGGATTTTTTCCAATCCATTCTTTCATAAAATCTCTTACATATTCTCTAAAATAGGTGGCCGAACCATCGCTGTGACCTTCTAAGTTAATATCTAAATGCAAGGGTAATTTTTGAAGAGAATCTTTTTCAATTTCTGTAATGAAATCATTACGGTTCATTTGTTTGAAAACAACATTTCTTCGTTGTTGCACCAATTCAGGACGTCGCATTGGGTTGTACAAAGAAGAATTTTTTAACATGCCCACTAACATAGCCGATTCTTCCATAGTTAGTTCAGAAGGTTCTTTTCCGAAATGAATTCTTGCCGCAGAACGAATTCCAACTGCGTTATGACCAAAATCGTATTTATTAAAATACATGGTAATAATCTCATTTTTAGTATATTGCCTTTCTAATCGGATGGCTATAACCCATTCTTTTGCTTTTTGAATAATTCGGTAAACGATATTTCGTGAGGCCGCTTTGGTAAACAACATTTTTGCGAGCTGTTGGGTAATTGTACTTGCACCTCCATCTTTTCCTAATTTGGCAAAGGCACGCGCAGTACCTTTCATATCAATGCCTGAATGTTCATAAAAACGTTCATCTTCGGTAGCTACCAAAGCTTTTGTGAGATTATCTGGTAGATCAGAAAATTTTACCGGTGTACGATTTTCGCGATAGTATTTTCCTAAAGTTTTTCCATCGATGGAAATTACTTCTGTAGCTAAATTACTTTCCGGATTTTCCAATTCTTCGAAACTTGGTAGTTTACCAAAGAAACCTAAAGAGGCTAGAAAAAAGATAAGAAAAGTAAAGGCAATACCGCCTAAAAATACTCTCCAAATCCATTTTGTAATTTTTGACGTAGGAGTCTTTTTTATTTTTTTATTGGCCATTATTAATTTGCTTTTTCAATTCGTAATCCAACGTCTGTTATTCCGTTGAGATATTCAATACCATCTACTGTTCTTGATTTACGCATGGCATGCTGAATTTGGAAATCGTAATTTCCAACCTCCGGAAAATTTACATTGGTTTTATATTCTAATTTATTTTCTTTTATATCAGTAATACCTGCGCCTAAAAAACGACCTTCAGGCGTGGTCATTTCATATTCTAAGGTATCTATAATTTGGTAATTATTAGGAAATTTGATTCCAACAATTAAAAACAAATTGCTGAATTCGTAATCTTTATTATTTCTCAAATTGATATAAATATTGTTTTTACTCAAAGTGTCGGTCGAATTAACGGTGAAATTAAGAACGGAATCTTTATGCCACTTGTTGTCTGTCATGTTTTTAAATTCGTCAAAAACCATTCCTCTAGAACATGCTCCAACACTAACAATTAAAACAAATAATAGGAAAAAATTACCTAAAAAAGCTTTTATTTTTTTCAACTGCATAACCTTTGTTATTTGTTTTTATTTTGTGGTTTACGATTGTTATTTTTTGGATTTTTGTTGGAATTATTTTTGCCTTTTCGACGTTTCTTTTTAGGTTTTGGTTTATCAAAACGAGTCAGACTGTCTTGGCCAACAACATCGCTAAAATTAGATTCTACAGGGGCTTCTAATTCTAAAACTTCTGCATAATCTTCTAGGCTTTCCGGCTTTTTGTTTTGCTTGTTCAAAGCAATTATTTGGTTGGTTTGTTCTACTGTTAATTTAAACCAATTCATCGCGCTGTCTTTATAAGCATACCACAACCAGCCTTGAAAAATGTCCATTTTTTGAAAAACAGCGGCTCCCTTTTGGGTTTGTAAATAAAGATCTGGTTTCGGAAAATCTTTTAATGCATCCATGTAAGAATCCAATTCGTAATTCAAACAGCATTTTAATTTTCCGCATTGTCCAGCTAATTTTTGCGGATTTAAAGATAATTGTTGGTAACGCGCTGCTGAGGTACTTACCGATCTAAAATCGGTTAACCAAGTAGAACAGCAAAGTTCTCGACCACATGATCCAATTCCGCCTAAGCGAGCAGCTTCTTGTCGTAACCCGACTTGTTTCATTTCGACACGAATATTAAATGTGCCGGCTAATTCACGAATAAGCAAACGAAAATCTACACGGTCATCTGCGGTGTAATAAAAAGTAGCCTTGTTACCATCACCTTGAAATTCGATATCTGAAAGTTTCATTTGCAAACCTAAACGACTGATAATTAATCGTCCTTTGCGCTGAACTTCTGGTTCTCTCTCTCTAGCTGTTGTCCAAATATCAATATCTCTTTGAGAAGCTTTTCGATAAACCTGGGTAATATCAGGGCTTTTTATAGAGACATTCTTTTTTCTCATTTGTACCTTGACCAATTCCCCGATAAGGGAAACAACACCAATGTCATGACCTGGAGATGTTTCTGTAGCGACTACATCACCAATAGAAAGTGATAGGTTTTTCTCATTTTTACAGAAGCATTTTCGACCATTTTTATAGCGGACTTCAACAATATTGAAAGGTTCTTGATTGCCAGGCAAGGTCATATTCGAAAGCCAGTCGAAAACGGTGAGTTTATCACAGCTTCCGGAAGCACAAGCGCCATTGTTTTTGCAGCCCAATGGTAGACCATTTATAGAAGTAGAGCAAGAGTTACAGCTCATAATTTATTTTTTGTTTTTGTATGAAAAAGTAAATTATTTATTCGGAATAATAAATAATTTAATGGGTAAATATACTCAATATTGCCAAATTAAGAAGTTGATTGCTATTTTAACTTTACACTTATGATTTTAACCGGACAAGCCTCTTTGGCTTTAGTGGCGTTTTCTAAGATAGAAACATCAGGAGATTTTAGTGTAAAAAATCCCTTTTTATCGGTAGAGTGCAACAAAACAGATTTACCGTCTTTTTTAGACATTTGAAATTGTTTTGGTGCAAATTCAACACAATAATTGCATCCAATGCATTTTTTTCTTTGTAATGTAATGATTACCATTTCCTATTTTAGTTAATAATTAAGCCGGGAAATTAATTTTTGCAAAAGTAGTGTAATTATTATAACGGTATATTTTTAAAATTTAACCGACTTTTTATTCGCAAACGAGTTGATAGAAACAGCAAAAATTAATAGGATTTTTAACAGAAGAAAAAAGATATTTTAATTTTTTATTCATTGGAATCAGATTATTGTTTAACTTTGTTTGAATTAATATAAACAATAATTCGAATTATATATTCTAACTTATGCCTACTCCTTCAAATTTGGTTATTTTTTGGTTTCGCAGAGACTTGCGTTTGGAAGATAATAAAGCCTTGTATGAAGCTTTAAATTCGGGGACACCTGTTTTGCCGATATTCATCTTTGACACGGAAATTTTAGATAAATTGCCGAAAAATGATGCAAGGGTAAATTTTATATATGATTCATTGGCTGAAATTCATCAAAAACTGAATAAGTTTGATTCTAGTTTGTTGGTTAAAATTGGAAAACCGCTAACAGTTTTTGAAGAACTTGTTTCGAAATATACTGTTTCTGCTGTATATACCAATAAAGATTATGAGCCTTACGCTGGGCAAAGAGATTCTGAAATAGCCGGTTTTTTGAAACAAAAAAATATGGCACTTCATGTATGTAAAGATCAAGTAATCTTTGAAGAAAATGAAATTGTAAAAGCGGATGGGACTCCATATTCTATTTACACGCCATATGCAAATAAATGGTTAGATACCTTGCAACATCAACATTATGATTCGGCGGCTTCGGAATCGTTATTGCAAAATTTGATAAAAAAAGAGTTTGATTTCCCTACGTTAAAAGCAATTGGTTTCGAGAAGTCTACAATAAAAGTTCCGGATTTCGATATTTCGGATGACCTTATTTTTAACTATGAGAAAAGAAGAAATTTTCCTGCTAAAAAGGGAACTTCAAATTTGGCGCCTCATCTACGTTTTGGCACAATTAGTATTCGTAAATGTGTACAACGGGCGCTCCAATTTGATAATAAAACTTTTTTAAAAGAGTTGATTTGGAGAGAGTTTTTTATGCAAATTTTATGGCATTATCCGCAAACACGAAATAATAATTTTAAAAGCAAATACGATAGAATTTTATGGCGCAATAATGAAAAAGAATTTCAAGCGTGGTGTGAAGGTAAAACCGGGTATCCGATTGTAGATGCCGGAATGCGAGAACTAAATGAAACTGGTATTATGCATAATCGAGTTAGAATGATTACGGCAAGCTTTTTATGCAAGCATTTACTTATCGATTGGCGATGGGGAGAGACTTATTTTGCAGAGAAATTATTAGATTATGATATGGCTCAAAATGTTGGAAACTGGCAATGGTCAGCAGGAACAGGTTGTGATTCAGCGCCTTACTTTCGGATTTTTAATCCTTCAGAACAAGTAAAAAAATTTGACAAGCAATTGGAATATATAAAAAAATGGGTTCCTGAATTTCAAGAGTTAAGCTATTCTTTACCAATTGTTGATCATAAAATGGCACGAGAACGATGCTTAATGACCTATAAAGAAGGAATAAACAATTGATATTTTTGTGATATAAGTATGCAAGTAGATTTTGCCTATGGATATCAATTAAATGGAAACAATACTATAGTGACAATAAAATAATAACATTTATTTAAATCAAACCATCCTCTTAATGAATAATATTAAAACAACATTCAGTATCAAGGATTTAGAAAATTTATCCGGAATAAAAGCACATACCATTCGAATTTGGGAAAAAAGATACAATCTTTTAAAACCTGACAGAACCGATACCAATATTCGAAATTATTCTTTAGACAGTTTTAAAAAGCTGTTGAATGTCACATTTTTATACAATAATGGTTTAAAAATTTCTAAGATAGCTTCTTTATCTCCTAACGAAATTACCGAGGAAGCGAGTAAATTGGTTTCAGAAAAAGCTTTAAAGAATCAGTTTATAAATGAAATGAAACTGGCCATGTTAAATTTTGATCACAGCCTTTTTGAGGAACGCTATCAAAAGATGAAACGAGTTTTGCCTTTTAATGAAATTTTCATGCATTATTTCATTCCATTTTTAGAAGAATTGGGCTTTCTGTGGCAAACTAATTCTATAAATCCGGCACATGAACATTTTATTACCAATTTAATAAAACAAAAGGTTTTAATAAATACAGAAGCACTTATAGGGCAAACCCCAAAAAAATCAGAGCCAAGTTTTGTGCTCTTTTTACCAGATAATGAAATACATGATTTAGGTCTCGCTTTTCTTAATTATGAGATTTTATCTAAAGGATATCACACCGTATATTTGGGAGAATCTGTACCATTAGATTCATTAGAACTTTTTACAACTAACAGCGAAAAAGTGATTTTTGTTTCGTACTTTACAGTAGCGCCAGCAATGGAGAATGTTACATCGTATTTGCACGATTTTAAAAATAAAATTTTAGATCACTGCGCATCAGAATTATGGATATTGGGTTGCAATACAAAAAATATTGAACAAAAAGAATTACCATTAAATATTAAAACTTTTCCTGAAATAGGACAAGTTTTAAAAATGATAAAATAAAAATGTGTTTTGTATTACTTTTTGTTTATCTTTGCAATCAAAAGATTAAACAAAATTGAAAAAGACAATACAAATTATAGGATCAGGATTTTCTTCGCTAGCAGCTTCTTGCTACTTGGCGCAAGATGGTTATGATGTGACCATTTACGAAAAAAACGATCGTTTAGGCGGTCGTGCAAGTCAATTGAAAAAAGACGGATTTGTATTTGATATGGGTCCAACATGGTATTGGATGCCAGATGTTTTTGAACGTTTTTTTAATGATTTCGATAAAAAACCTTCCGATTATTATTCATTAGAGAAATTATCTCCAGCTTATTCTATCTATTTTGATCAAGAAGATCAATTTACGGTGGAAGATTCTTTAGATAAAATTTACAAAGCTTTTGACAAAGTAGAACCAGGAAGTTCTGTAAAGCTTGAAAAGTTTATTACTACTGCCAAAAACAACTATGATATTGCCATAAAAGATTTGGTTTATCGTCCGGGAGAATCTCCATTAGAACTAATTACAATGAAAACTATTGGCAAGCTAAATCAGTTTGTGAGTAACATATCTTCTGATGTACGTAAGGCATTTGATCATAAAAAATTGGTGAATGTTTTGGAGTTTCCGGTATTATTTTTAGGTGCAAAACCAAGTGACACGCCTTCATTTTATAGTTTTATGAATTATGCTGACTTCGGTTTAGGAACTTGGCATCCGAAAGGTGGTATGTACGAGGTTATTCAGGCAATGGTAGATTTGGCAGAATCTTTAGGTGTAAAAATTCAAACCAATGCCGATGTAGAAGCCATTCTTGTTGAAAATGGAGAAGCAACCGGAATAAAAGTGAATGGAAAAAACTTTCCTTCTGATATCGTTTTGTCGGGTGCAGATTACCATCATACTGAAACCTTATTATTAAAACCTTACCGACAATATTCTGAAAAATATTGGCAGAAAAAGACGTTCGCACCTTCTTCCTTATTATTTTATGTTGGATTTGATAAAAAAATTGAAAATGTAAATCATCATACTTTATTCTTTGATGTAGATTTTGATGCACATGCCAATGCAATTTATGACCATCCGGCATGGCCCGAAAATCCACTGTTTTATGCTAGTTTTCCAAGTAAAACCGATGCTATTGCAGCTCCTAAAGGAAAAGAAGCAGGTATTTTTTTAATTCCGATTGCACCTGGAATTCAAGATACACCAGAATTGAGAGAGACTTATTTTAATAAAATTATCGATCGATTCGAAACGCTAACCAATCAAAGAGTTAGAGAAAACATTCTTTTTAAAGAGAGTTTTTGCGTGAATGATTTTGTCGATAGATATAATTCTTATAAAGGAAATGCTTATGGTTTGGCGAATACTTTGTTTCAAACTGCTTTTTTACGCCCGAAATTAAAAAGTAAAAAAGTTAAGAATTTATATTTTACTGGTCAGTTGACTGTTCCTGGTCCGGGAGTTCCTCCGGCTTTGATTTCAGGAAAACTAACTGCCGAATTGATTAAAAAGTACGATTCGTAAAAAAAAATTGACAGAGTATTATTTATAACTAATTTCCAATGAAAGACTTTTTTGACACAATATCTTACGAAACCAGTAAAATGGTTACCAAAAAATACAGCACCTCATTTTCTTTGGCAACAAGAATGTTAGGCAGCTCTATTCGTCAGGATATATACAATATTTACGGATTTGTTCGTTTTGCGGATGAAATAGTAGATAGTTTTCACGGATATGATCAAGATTATTTGTTCCATGATTTTGAACGGCAACTTTATGAAGCTTTAGATCATAAAATTAGTTTAAATCCGATTTTAAATTCGTTTCAAGAAACTGTGCATACCTATAATATTGACAGAAAAAATGTTGAAGATTTTATGAAAAGTATGCGATTAGATCTTCAAAAAATTGAATATACAACAGAAAAAGAATACCACGATTATATTTATGGTTCTGCGGATGTGGTTGGTTTGATGTGCCTGCAAGTTTTTGTAAAAGGAGACAAACAAATGTATGAAGATTTAAAAGATTCGGCAATGAGATTAGGTTCGGCATTTCAAAAAGTGAATTTTTTACGCGATTTAAAACAAGATTTTGAAGAACTGGGAAGAACTTATTTTCCGAATGCAAATTTAAAATGTCTAGATAAAACTTCAAAAGATTGTATTATCAAAGAAATTGAAGAGGATTTCAAAGCAGGTTACGAAGGCATCAAAAAATTACCGGTTGAAGCAAAATTTGGTGTTTTTACAGCCTATCGCTATTACAAGCAGTTACTTAAAAAATTAGATAAAATTCCGGCAAGCGAAATAAAAAATTCGAGAGTTCGAATTTCAAACTACAAAAAATTCGAATTACTTACTAGGAGTTACGCTAAATACCAGTTAAAATTAATAAAATAATTGACTGCAAGATTTAGATTTTAAGTGGCAATCCTCATTTTTATAAAATAGTATGGGATATTCCTTAAAACTGTGAACTTTTTATTTTCTTTGTAACATGCTTTTTAAAGATATTATCGGACAAGAAAATATTAAGAACCACCTATTTCAAACGGTTGCTAATGGGAGAATTCCACATGCCCAGCTTTTTGTCGCTCCGACCGGAAGTGGCGCCTTAGCTATTGCAATTGCCTATGCGCAATATATTTTATGTCATAATACGAACGGTGAAAACAATACCGGAAATGCCTCGTGTAATTTAAAATTTGAAAAATTGGGGCATCCTGATTTGCATTTTGCTTTTCCTGTTGCCACAAACGACAAAGTAAAAAAGCACCCTGTAAGTAATTTATTTTTAGAGGAATGGCGAAGTTTTGTTGATAAAACACCTTATGGAAGCTTGTTTAATTGGTATCAAAAACTAGGTATCGAAAATAAACAAGGTCAGATCGGTGTCGATGAAGCTGAAGAAATTGTAAAAAAATTAGTGTTAAAATCTTACGAAGGAGGTTATAAAGTAATGATTATTTGGATGGCAGAAAAGTTAAATGCCTCCGCAGCTAATAAATTATTAAAACTGATTGAGGAGCCTCCTAAAAAGACCTTGTTTTTATTGATTGCAGAAAATGAAGAGCAAATTATTAAAACCATTTTGTCTCGTTGCCAGATACTGCACTTTAAAGCACTCAGCGAAAATCAAATAAAAGAAGCCCTTGTAAAAAGCAATGATTTGGATGAGAATTTTGCTGCCAATATCGCTCACCAAGCCAATGGAAATTGGAATAAAGCATTGCATTTATTGCTCAATGACGATAATGAACAAATTTTTGAAAAATGGTTTATTACTTGGGTTCGATCTGCTTTTAAGGCGAAAGGCAATGCAACCGTTATTCAAGATTTGATTACCTGGAGTGAAGAAATTGCCAAAACAGGTAGAGAAACCCAAAAGCGTTTTCTCAATTATTGTTCTCAATTTTTTCGCCAAGCTTTATTGTTAAATTATCAAGCCGGTTCTTTAGTATTTTTTCAATCAAAGACAGAAAATTTCGATATTAAAAAATTCGCTCCGTTTGTTCACGGAGGAAATATTGAAGATATTAACGCTGCTTTGGAAGATGCAATTTATCATATTGAAAGAAACGGGAATGCAAAAATTATTTTACTCGATCTCTCCATGCAATTAACGCGATATTTGCATCAAAAAGATATGTAATCTTTAATCAAAAAGAATTCTTCGAGCCTAAATTTGTGTTTAAATTGTCATTCCCATGAAAATGGGAATCTAAATACAAAATTTCGTTTTTGACTTGGAAAGGTCAGAATGAAACGAGTACTTTTGAGAGTTTCTCCGTTTGGAAATAATAGATTCTAAAACAAAAATATAAATGTACTTTATACGTGTATAAATTTATGCAATATTCGTAACTTAGTTTTCGATTTATATTATTCTAAATTTTCTTCTTCATGTACAAATTCAGCGCTCTATTCTTGTTCTTTTTAAGTAGTTTTTCTTTTGGTCAGATAGTAGTAGATCGACCAACATATCAATCCGATACTTGGGAAAATCCGGAATGGGAAAACCCTGAAATATTTCAGATCAATAGAGAAGAGCCAACAGCATCTTTTTATCGATATAAAAGTGAAACCGATGCTTTGAAAAATCAGAGTTGGGAGAATTCTTCACTGTATCAATCTTTAAATGGGATCTGGAAATTTTATTATGCGGATAATCCAACAAAAAGACCAACCGATTTTAACAATCCAAATTTTGATTTTTTCGCTTGGGAAACCATAGAAGTGCCTTCTAACTGGGAAATTAAAGGGTATGGCATTCCGATTTACACGAATATTGTTTATCCATTTCCAGCGAATCCACCATTTATTCCGCATGACGATAATCCGGTTGGGACTTATAAAAGAGATTTTGAAATTCCGTCAGACTGGAATAATAAAAGCGTTTTTTTACATTTTGAAGGCGTAAGTGGCGCTATGTTTGTTTGGGTAAATGGCGAAAAAGTTGGCTATAATGAAGGCAGTAAAACTCCCGCAGAGTTTGATATTACCAACTATTTAAAAAAGGGTAAAAATTCACTAATTGTTCAAGTATTGCGCTGGTCAGATGCGAGTTATATGGAAGATCAAGATTTTTGGCGCTTATCTGGCATCGATCGAGATGTGTATATGTACGCCACCAATCCGGTAACGATTAAAGATTTTAGAGCGATTGCCGATCTAGAGAACGATTATAAAGATGGAGTTTTACAAGTTTCCATTGCAATGGAAAACAAAACTTCTGCTAAAGAAAAATATACGGTAGAAACCAAGCTTTTCGACGGCAATACCGAAATTTATGCTCAAATTAAATCAATAGATCCTAAAAAAGAAAAAAGTACGATTGATTTTGCGCAACGATTCCCGAACATAAAAAAATGGAATGCCGAAAAACCAAATTTATACACCTTATTATTTACTGTTAAAAACACAAAAGGAGAAACCACAGAAGCGGTTAGTTTTCGAATAGGTTTTCGAAAAATTGAAATAAAAAACAACCAGTTTTTGGTCAACGGAAAAGCCGTTTTGATTAAAGGAGTAAACTTGCATGATCATGATGATAGAAAAGGTCATGTGGTTACAGAAGAGCTTACATTGCAGGATTTGCAGGTTATGAAACAAAATAATCTCAATGCAATTCGATGTAGCCATTATCCGAAGAATCCGCATTTTTACAGAATGTGCGACACCTATGGTTTTTATGTTGTCGATGAAGCAAATATTGAAACCCACGGAATGGGAGCCACAAATCAAGGTTTGGATAACGATTTGGAGCGCCAAAAAAAGCATCCAGCTTATCTTCCCGAATGGGAAGCGATGCATATCGATCGAACCAAGCGAATGTTCGAGCGAGATAAAAATTTCACGAGCATTGTAATATGGTCGTTAGGTAACGAAGCTGGTAACGGCAAGAATTTTTTCACAACGTATGATTGGGTGAAAAAACATGATGCTACTAGACCTGTGCAATACGAGGGAGCCAAAAATTATGCAAATACAGATATTTTTGCACCTATGTATGATAATGTAGCCAAAATGGAGGAGTATGCCAAAGGAAACCCGAAGCGACCTTATATACAATGTGAATATGCTCATGCTATGGGAAATAGTGTCGGAAATTTTCAAGAATATTGGGATCTTTTTGAAAAATACGATGTATTACAAGGCGGTTTTATTTGGGATTGGGTAGATCAGGGTTTGGTTACCAAGACAGAAGATGGAACGGAATATTGGGCTTATGGTGGAGATTTGGGAGGAGAGGATTTGCAAAATGATGACAATTTTTGCCTAAACGGATTGGTGAATCCAGATCGTACTGCGCATCCTTCTTTGTTAGAGGTTAAGAAAGTGTATCAATATATAAAGTTCAAAGCAGAAGATTTAAAAACCGGTGAAATTTCAATTTCTAATAACTACGATTTTACCAACTTAAATGAATATCAAATTTCTTGGAAATTGATTAAAAACGGACTAGAAGTTGCGAACGGAATTTTACCTGAACTAGATATTGCTCCGTTAGCATCGAAAAAAGTAACTATAGATTTACCTGAATTGGTTGATCAAAATGCAGAGTATTTTTTGAATTTTTATGCGACTTCTAAAAAGGAAACAAAACTGGTGCCAAAAGATTTTTTAGTTGCTTATGAACAAATTGCTTTAACGAAATATCAACCGATAGAATTTAATACAGCAAGAGTTAAAAAGGCCTTGACAATTTCGTCATCAGAAAATAATTTGAGTGTAAAAGGAGCAAATTTTGAGGTGAAATACGATACTTCTACCGGACTTCTAACTTCTTTAGATTATGGAGATGGGAATATTTTAGTACAAGGAATTAGCTCTAACTTTTGGCGTGCACCAACAGATAATGATTTTGGATTTAACATGCCAAACAAACTTGGTGTTTGGAAAAATGTTACCGAAAATCAGAAATTAGTTGAATTTTCAATGCAAACATTAAAGGATAAAACAATTAACTTAAAAAAGAAATCTGTTTTTGTTGAAAGTCCGATTCAAGTTGAAGCGACTTATGAATTACCACAGCAAATGGGTCAAGTAGTACTTTTATATACGATTAATTCAGAAGGAGAAATATTGGTGCAAAACAACCTAAAAATCGCTAAAAAAGATTTACCAATTCTACCAAAGTTTGGTACAAATTTTACTGTTTCAAACGACTATCAAAATGTGAATTGGATTGGTCGTGGCCCACATGAAAATTACCAAGATAGAAAAACTTCCGCCTTAGTAGGAAGTTATAATGCCAAAGTAGAAGATTTATACTTTGCTTATATTCGTCCGCAAGAAAATGGAAATCGCTGTGATATTCGGTCGCTTTCTTTTTTAAATGCATCTGGAAAGGGAATTGAAATTATAAGCCGAAATAACCTTTTTGATTTTAGTGCGCATCATCAATATAATTCAGATTTCGATGCCGGAATGAAAAAGCAACAACGACACACGATCGACGTACCTAAAAGAGACTTGGTACATATAAATATTGATTACAAGCAAATGGGGGTTGCCGGAAATAACAGTTGGGGTGCCATGCCAATGGAAAAATACCAAATAAAAGCAGAAGATTTAAGTTTTGAGTATGTGATAAAGTCGATTGACACAAATTAAAAGGAACAAAAAAAGAATGAAAATCTTAATATATATTTTAATTATTTTACTTTCATTTAAAGGGTTTAGTCAAAAAAAGAAATTAGTATTCTATAATGAAAATGAAGAAGAAATAACAAAAGAAATATTTTTTAATACCAAAGATTATAGTAAAAATTTGGATTTATATTTTGAAAATGATTCGGTTCAATATGGACTTTTAATAACAAGACAAAAATATGGAAAACTTGATAAAGAAACATTTACAGAATTAAAAAATTATCTTGATGAGCTTAGTGGAATCAAAATAGACTCAACACAAAATATAGTAATAAATTATCTTACGGAATTCCCTAAAAAAGAACAAAACAATAAACCTAAATCAAAATGGAATGTTTTAGACAAAGATTATGTAATAAAATTAAATGATATATCTAGTATATCGCATTATTGGATTAATTCTCCTAGATGTGACAATTTAAAATATTATCATATTAAACAAATAAATTGGCTCACTGATAAGGATGATGTCTTTAAAAATCTATTTTTTCCTTATGAAACTAGATATGGAAATTATATATTAATAAAACCTAATGGACAATATTTCTATTTTTTAGGTTAGCATAGTAAACATCAGGTTTGGGAGATTGCAAAGAATTTTTTGAATAAATAGCATTTTCTGGGTATAACTCATTGTTAGATTTGAGTCAAGGGAAGGATTAAGATAAAAAAGAATTATAAACGTAAATAGAACTATTTGAACATAACAGTTTTGCTCGCCACCCCAACACAGCTGTTGGTGCAAATCAGTTCAAATCACAACGAATCATAACCCAAAAAAATTACAAAAATTCACAATATGAAAAAAGCAGTATTATTATGTATTATAGGTTTAGCATTACTAATGTCATGTAATAAGGTTGAGTCTTCCGAATTCTATGTTATAAATGGGGAAATTAAAAACTTTGAGGGGGAGATTTATTTAATCCCAGCTGAGGATACTATATACTATTCGAATAATTTTAGACGAGATACTGCTACAGTACGGGATGGGAAATTCAAATTTAGATTGAGTACAAAATGTAAAACACCTTTACCTTTTCGTATAAGAACAGAAAACTCAATAACGGCAAGTTTTATTTTGGAACCACAAAACCAATCCATAAAAATTGATAGTATAAATTCTTCAACAAGACCAAGAATACTATCTGAAAATTCTGTAATAAATAGTGAATATCTTATTTTAGATGAAAGAAGGAGACCATCTAAAGAAGAAAAAGATTCTACATTTAAGAAAATGTATAGCTCAAATTATTCTAATGATTCAATTCAAAAAATTGCATTTATCGCACGAGGCAAATATGATGAGCAAACATTATCGATTTTGAAAGATTTTTCAAAGGATTATCCAGAGTCATATGTTTCTTTCTGGTTTCTTGTTTCACTGCAATTTAATATGGGGTACAATATTGAAATTGAAAATGCGTATGCATATCTTTCGCCTAATATAAAAAACACAGAAGTAGGGAAAATATTTGAAAAAAAAATGTTAATGTCAAAAATGGCACAAAAGGGAAGCTATTTTCCAGAAGTTGAAACTAATTAATAAACTTATCGAATTTACTTTTGACTATATTTATAATTCTGAAATAAAACACTATAACTCCATTAAGTTCAGTACTTACGAATTATGGGGCAATACATAAAAAAAGATGGCCATAAAATGGCTGAAACTGCCTAATAATACAAAAACATGAAAAATGGCATGGTTGTATTTCAGACTTTTAATGCTGTATAAAACTGCGCCGATGGTATAAGACAAACCTCCAATAAGTAACCAAATGAGTCCGTTTTGAGGCAGGTTTTCTACTAAAGGTTTTATCGCAAAAATGATAATCCATCCCATTAAAACATAGGCAATCGTAGAAGCTCTTTCATATTTTCCGGTAAAGAAAAGTTTCAGTACAATACCGACTAAAGCAATACCCCAAGAAATTCCGAAAATAACCCAACCGATAGTTCCATTAAGAGTAACTAAGCAAAATGGTGTGTAGGTTCCAGCAATGAGAACATAGATAGCAGAATGGTCGATTATATTTAATTTTTCTCTCCATTTCGGATTTTTCGAAGAATGGTAAATAGTTGATGCAGAGTATAATAAAATCAAACTAGAACCAAAAATACTAAAGCTTACGACATGCCAAACCGTTCCTGTTTTTGCCGCATAAACTACGAGCAAAACTAAAGCAACCACACTTAAAACTACGCCGAGCCCATGAGTGATTATATTTAGTTTTTCTTCTTTTGGATCGTAAAATTTTATCGGTTTCTTTGTTTTATTTTTCACAGCTTTTGAGATAACTTTCATCCGCAATTAGCGAATTATAAATTGTATTGAATGCCTCATTTTTTATCGTTGCCCGATGTTTAGCATCCAAATTATTAGTGGGTATAAATTTATGGATTTTAACGCGAAGTTTTCCGGGAGAACCGCTAAAAAAAGTATAAGAAAATCGCTTTTTGCTATCGAAAAAAGAAATTGGAACAATCGGGATTTCATGATCGATTGCCAATCGAAAAGCACCATTTTGAAACATATCTAAAATAACACTCTCGTCATCAGGAACTTTTCCTTCTGGGAATATGCAAACGCTAAGGTTATTTTTAAGTCGATTTTCGGCAGCTTCATACACCGCAATTTTACTTTTAGTATTGTTTCGGTCTACCAAAATACAGGTTCGTTTATAAATATATCCGAAAATAGGAATATCACCAAGCTCTTTTTTACCCACAAAAACAAAGGGATTATCTGTAATAGAAAGCATCAGCATGATATCGATAATCGAAGTATGATTGGGGCAAAATAGATAGCTCTTATCTCTTTCGGGTTGTTGTTCAGCGGTAACTTCTGTATAAAAACCCATAACGAAAAGTAAAGTTTTTGCCCATATTCTGGCAATTTTAAAGAAAATAGGATACCATTTTTCTTTGGAGATAATAATGACCAAGACTGGAAGCAACAGTAGAATCGTTCCTAACATCCAAGCGTAGAACCAAATTCTCCAAAGTAAAATCAAGAAAGATTTAAAAATCTGCATAACTTTCAAAATTACACATTTTGACCAAAGAAAAAGAGTAATGTTTGTAAAAAAGAAAGCATTCGAAAACCGCTATTTTTGTTAAAATGTAAGAGGTAGAAGTCAAGAAATATGTATTTTTGCACTCGAATTTAATAATTTTAATGAGGGTGAGGTTTTGATTTTAGATTAGCAAACCTCTTTAAAATGCTATTTTTTTATACAAGATTATGTCAAGAATTCTAACAGGAGTACAAAGTACCGGAACACCACATTTAGGTAATTTATTGGGAGCTATTATCCCGGCGATTGCAATGTCAAAAATATCGAAAGAGGAATCTTTTTTGTTTATTGCAAATTTACATTCGCTTACCCAAATAAAAGATGCAAACACCTTAAAACAAAATACATATAGTACTGCAGCAACTTGGTTAGCATGTGGTTTAGATGTGGAAAAAACTGTATTTTATCGTCAGAGTGATGTGCCTCAAGTAACCGAATTATCGTGGTATTTGAGCTGTTTTTATCCGTTTCAACGGTTGACTTTGGCGCATAGTTTTAAAGATAAAGCAGATCGATTGGAAGATATAAATTCGGGTTTATTTTCATATCCAATGCTAATGGCGGCCGATATATTATTGTATGATGCAGATATTGTTCCGGTAGGGAAAGATCAATTGCAGCACTTGGAAATGGCAAGAGATGTTGCGAATCGGTTTAACCATCAAATGGGAGAAACTTTAATTGCACCACAAGCGAAAATTCAAGAAGGTACGATGTATGTACCTGGAACTGATGGTGAAAAAATGAGTAAGTCCAAAGGAAATATTATTGATATTTTCTTAAATGACAAGCAGTTACGTAAGCAAATCATGAAAATTCAAACTGATTCAACTCCCTTAGAAGATCCTAAAAATCCGGATACTTGTAATTTGTTCGCGTTGTATAAATTAGTTGCTTCTGCCGAAGAAATCGAAGAAATGCGTTCGAAATATTTGGCTGGAAATTATGGTTACGGACATGCAAAACAAGCTTTTTATGAGCTGCTTTTAAAAAGATTTGAAAAAGAGCGAGAGTTATACAATTATTACATGAGTAATTTACCCGAGATCGACAAAGCCTTAGAAATTGGTGCAAAAAAAGCTCATGGAGTAGCCGATAAAGTTTTAAAAAGAGTTCGTGCGAAATTGGGGTATTAATTTGAAATCGATATCATTCTAATAAAAATAGGAGTTGGAGAGTTATATTTAGTTACGTTCAAAAGATTCTCATTTTCATGGGAATGACAAGTCAACAACCAGCATCTATGTCATTTCGACTGTAGTGATAGCGAAATGGAGAAATCTCATGAACATTTTCAAAGAATCAAAAGATTGCCACTTTCGCGAAAATGACAATTCATCCCAACAGCGAACAACGAAAAACCAGCAACAAAAAACAAACAACCAAACCCTACTTTTTCAAATCAATTTCTTTCAAATTTTCGATTCGGTTTCTTTTTAGAAAATCATCAATTGTTTCGAAGTGTTCGATGACACGTTGGTCTTTGAATTCGAATACTTTTTGAGATAAACCTTGTAAAAAATCTCGATCGTGCGATACTAAAATTAATGTACCATCAAAATCGCGTAAAGCTTCTTTTAAAACATCTTTAGATTTTAAATCAAGATGATTGGTCGGCTCATCGAGAATTAAAAGGTTTACAGGTTCGAGTAGCAATTTTACCATCGCCAATCTGGTTTTTTCACCACCCGAAAGCATTTTTACTTTTTTGTCGATATCTTGCCCGCTAAACATGAAACGACCTAAAATATTTTTAATTTGAGTTCTTATATCGCCTTCGGCAACCTCATCTACAGTTTGAAAAATAGTAAGTTCAGGATCTAATAGTGAAGCTTGATTTTGAGCAAAGTAACCTACTTTCACATTATGCCCCAAATGACATTTTCCGTCAAAATCAATTTCACCCAGAATTGATTTTAGCATGGTTGATTTTCCTTCGCCATTTCTACCAACAAAAGACACTTTTTCACCTCTTGAAATAGACATGTTGGCATCACGAAACACAACATTTTCATCATATTTTTTAGTCAAGTTTTCTACCGTTACCGGATAATCTCCGGAGCGTGGCGCTGGAGGGAAGCTTAATTTCAAGGATGAATTGTCGATTTCATCAATTTCAATGATTTCTAATTTTTCCAACATCCGCTCTCGTGAAGTCACTTGATTGGTTTTTGAATAGGTTCCTTTAAAACGCTCTATAAATGCTACATTATCGGCAATTAATTTTTGCTGCTCTTGGTAGGCTTTTACTTGATGTGCTCTTCGCTCTTCGCGCAATTGTAAATAATGAGAATAATTTGCTTTATAATCGTAAATCCGACCCATCGTTACTTCAATTGTTCGGTTGGTAATATTATCAATAAACGCTCTGTCATGCGAAATTACCATTACAGCATTGGCTTTATTTATTAAAAAATCTTCGAGCCAAATTACCGATTCAATATCAATATGATTAGTAGGCTCATCAAGAAGAATTAAGTCTGGTTTTTGCAATAAAATTTTTGCAAGCTCAATTCTCATACGCCATCCACCACTAAATTCTTTTGTTTGTCTTGTAAAATCCGTTTGCTTAAAGCCTAAACCTTTTAGGGCTTTTTCAACTTCGGCATCGTAATTCACATCTTCTAAAGCATAGAATTTCTCGCCTAAATCGGATACTTTTTCAATGATTGCCATATAATCATCCGATTCATAATCGGTTCTGGTTTCTAATGCTTTATTAAGACGATCCATTTCATCCTTCATGGCGAAAACATGTCCGAAAGCTTTTGCAGCTTCTTCAAAAACAGTACAATTATCTTCGGTTAACAGATGTTGTGGCAAATAAGCAATAATAGCATCTTTCGCAGCTCGAACATTTCCACGAGTTGGAGTTTGTTCTCCGGCAATAATCTTCATTAAAGTAGATTTTCCTGCTCCATTTTTTCCCATTAAAGCGATTTTGTCATTCGGATTTATCACAAAGGAAATATCGCTGAATAAGGTTGTACCACTAAATTCTACTGCTAAATTATCAACTGAAATCATACCTATTTTTTTGAAGGGGCAAAACTACTAAAAAGGTTCTATTTTTAATGTTGTTCTGTTGTTAAAACTTATACAATTGAAAATAATTGTTAACTTGGTTTTTCAAATCAAAATCCGAACGAAATTGCATTACGCAAAACAGATTTAAAAAGAATATGCGATGAAACCCATAGAATTTATCTTAAGAAAATGGAAACCTGAAGATGCTGAGACTTTGATGAAATATGCTGATAATCCGAAAATTGCAGCCAATTTGACTGATCAATTTCCACATCCTTATAAAAGAGAAAATGCTGAAGCTTTTATTGCCATGGCAACTAAGAATGATCCATTAACAATTTTTGCTATTTCCATTAACGGAGAATCGGTAGGAGGTATCGGCTTGCATTTTCAACAGGATATTCATCGAAAAAATATGGAACTCGGCTATTGGATTGCCGAACCCTTTTGGGGAAAAGGAATCATGACGAAAGCTGTTTTGCAAATAGTAGAATATGGTTTCAAAACTTTTGAAATAACGAGAATTTTTGCTCGACCTTTTGGCACCAATATCGGTTCACAAAAAGTATTGGAAAAAGCAGGATTTATTTTAGAGGCGCGATTGGAGAAAACATTATATAAAAATGGAGAATTTTTAGACGAATTGATTTATGCCGTTCGACGGGAAAGTTGAGTTTTTGCTTAAAGTTTCATTTTGATATGAAAAAATTTTAAAAAAAATGTGACATTTTTAATTCTCTTGCGAATATACTAGTAAACGAACGAAAAATTATTTGGCAAGTTGAAAAATACCGAACTACAGAGACAGCAATTTATAGAATACCTTGAAAGTTACAAGAAATTAGTCATTAAGGTAGCACGAATGTATTGTTCTGATTTGGAGATAAGAAAAGACCTAGTTCAAGAAATTTCTATCCAATTATGGAAAGCTTATCCAAAATACAATCCGGAATTTTCGCTGTCAACCTAGACGTATAGAATTGCTTTAAATGTTTGTATTTCTTATGTAAGAAAAGAAAATTCTAAAAACAAAATACACCCTAAAAAGTGTACAAGAATCTGTTACTTTTTTAAAGGATTTAAAAGAAATAGAAAATGAAGAAAATTTTAAGTAGTTGACCTATGAAATTTGGATAAAAGACAAAAAAAACCCATAAATTAGTTGTGTTTTTCGAAAAACCCCAAATATTGAAATGGGCTTAAGAATATTTAAAATATGGATTAAATGTACATGCTAAAATATGGTATCCTAATCGCTTTAATCTCCCTTTTTATAATGGGATGCAGAAATAAATCAGAAACTGTTGATAACCAAATTAAATTTGAAGATTCGAATGAATTAATAAATGAATTTCCGGTATCGAAGACTTCAAATGTTTTTCATAAAGAATTAACCTTCCAAAATATTTCTTTTGATATAAATACTTTATGGATGGATACCATACAAACATTAACCATTCAAATAGAAGGTTTAGAGAAAAATGACCAAAAAATTGACATAGAAATAGGGGGTATGGTTATTAATGCGGAAGTAGGAGATTTAAATTCAGATGGTTATCCCGAAATTTTAATTTATACAGTTTCTTCTGGAAATGAAAGCTATGGAAACGTCATTGGATATTCTGTTACTAATGAAGAATCAATAAGTCCCATTTATTTTCCTGAAATCTCTCAAAACCCGAGAATTAATAAAGGATATATGGGGCATGATAATTTCGCGATTGTTGAAGCTAATTTAAACCGGAGTTTTCAATTGTTTAAAGGCGATTCATCGGCAAATCCAACAGGATATATTCGTCAGATACGATATGTGTTAATTGATGGTGAAGACTCTAAAAAATTTGTAACCTCAATGGTTTTAGAGTATCCTAAAAATTAAGAATTACATAGATAAATTTTTACCATAAAAATTATGGTGCCGGATTTGGTTGCAACTCTTGAATGACGTTGATTTCATTCAAAACTTCTTTGGAAAGTTCGATTTGAATACTTTCTACATTCTCTTTTAACTGCTTCAAATTCGTTGCTCCAATGATGTTACTTGTAACAAAAGGTTGTTGGTTGACAAATGCCAAAGCCAATTGTGTTGGTGTCAGATTATTTTTATTGGCTAGCTCTACATATTTTTGAGTCGCAAAAATGGCTTGTTCGCCTAAATATTGTCTCATTTTTCGCAGTTGCGGATAGAGTTCCATTCTACCATTTTTATCAGCATTACCAAGATATTTTCCGCTTAAAGCGCCAAAAGCCAAAGGAGAATAGGCTAGAAGTCCGATATTTTCACGCATCGCGATTTCTGCCATACCGATTTCAAAGGTTCGGTTCAATAAAGAATAGGCGTTTTGCACAGATTTACAACGAGTTAGGTTGTTGTTTTTACTTTCTTCGAGATGGCGCATCAAACCCCAAGGAGTTTCGTTGGAAACACCATAATGGCGAATTTTACCTTGTTTTACCAAGGAATCTAATTTTTCAACAACTTGAAAGAAATTATCTTCCCATTTTTCGTGTGCATTATGCACATAATTTCGTCTACCAAAAAAATTAGTATTTCTTTCTGGCCAATGCAATTGGTACACATCAATATAATCGGTTTGTAATCGTGTAAAGCTTTTTTCAATGGCATCGTCGATGGCAGCATTTGAAAAACCCATATTTTCACGAACATGAGTTAATCCGGCACTCGGACCAGCAATTTTAGTGGCTAAAACGATGTTTTCTCTTTTTTGATCTTTTAACCAACTTCCGATAAATCGTTCGGTAGTCCCTTGAGTTTCTTTGCGACCGGGAACAGAATATATTTCGGCCGTATCAATAAAATTCACTCCATTTTCTAGGGCAAAAGTCAATTGTTCATGTGCTTCAGGTTCGGTGTTTTGCTCTCCAAAAGTCATGGTTCCCAAGCAAATTTTACTCACTTTTATATCGGTATTCGGAAGTAAGGTGTATTTCATTTTAAAAGATTTAAAGTCAAAAAAATTCCCGCCTAAGCGGGAATAGTTTCTATAATATAAAAATAAGGTTTTTTCTTAATTTAAAATTGCTTCAATTCCTGGTAAAGATTTCCCTTCTAACATTTCTAGCATGGCACCTCCACCGGTAGAAACATAACTCACTTTATTTTCAAAACCAAATTGTTTTACTGCGGCAACCGAATCACCACCACCAACAAGTGAAAAAGCTCCTTCTTCAGTAGCATCCGCAATAGCGTTACCCAATTCTATAGTTCCTTTAGAGAATTTAGGAATTTCGAAAACCCCAACTGGTCCATTCCATAAAATTGTTTTTGATTGCGCAATAATAAACGAGAAAGCTACATTGGTTTTTGGTCCGGAATCAACTCCTTCCCATCCGTCAGGAATATTATAAATATCAACCACTTGTGTTTTCGCATCATTGCTAAAAGCATCGGCAGCAATTACATCAACCGGTAAATGTACTTTTACATTTTTTGCTTTTGCTTTTGCCAAAATTTCTAAGGCAAGTTCTTGCTTATCATCTTCGCAAATGGAATTGCCGATCTTTCCGCCTTGCGCTTTGATAAAGGTAAAAGCCATTCCGCCACCAATAATTAAATGGTCAACTTTGTCTAAAATATTTTCGATTACAGTGATTTTTGAAGACACTTTTGAGCCTCCTAAAATAGCGGTAACAGGTTTTTTACTATCTTTAAACACCTTGTTAATACTCTCGATTTCACGAGCTAATAACAAGCCGAAACATTTATTTTTAGGAAAAAATTGTGCGATAATTGTTGTTGAAGCATGTGCTCTGTGAGCCGTACCAAAAGCATCGTTTACATATACATCACCGAGTTTTGCAAGTTGTTTTGAAAATTCAACATCACCAGCAGTTTCTTCTTTATGAAAACGTAAATTTTCTAATAATAAAACTTCACCTTTTTTTAATTCGGCAGCAGCTTTTTCTGCAGCTTCACCTACACAGTTAGAAACGAATTTCACTTTTACACCAATAATATCACTTATAGCATTTACAATATGCTTCAATGAATATTTTTCTTCTACACCTTTAGGTCTTCCTAAATGCGTCATTAAAATAGCGCTACCGCCGTCTTCTAAAATTTTTACGATGGTTGGTTTGGCTGCTTCAATACGTGTCGCGTCGGTAACCTTAAAATTTTCATCTAATGGCACATTAAAATCTACTCTGATTAATGCTTTTTTATCCTTAAAATTAATGTCGTTTACTGTTTTCATAATCTATTTAAAAAATGGAATGCAAATATACAAATTACTTACCATTTGTTCACAGAATTACTACGCTAATATTGCAAAAATTGTCTTAAAAATTAATGTCTTTTTTGATTAAAATCGCATCATTTAAAACAAAAGGCATTGGAATCATCATTTCATTTCGAGGAATCAAATTTTTGTGTATTTTTTGAATTTCCGAATTGGTAAATAAATCATATGAAGCTTCAAAAAATTCTAATTGCGGAATTTCCTTTTCAGGGATAGAAAACGTTAATAAAACAGATTCATTTTCATGCGTAAAATAATAACTCAAAATATGTCTGTTTTTTTCGGTGGTGAAAATATATTCTTGTCCGTTTTCCAACGAAAGCGACTCTTCGTTTAAGATGAATGAGGTAAAATGCAATGCATTTTTACTTTTTAATTCAAGTCGATTAACTTTTCGTTGTGGTGTTATTCGTAAAGAAATTGTTCGTGATGTATTTGCAACCGTATCTTTTAAAATTTCTATTGTGGGTTGTGTAAGGTTAATAAGTTTTGTTGGCTGAAGTATGTTGAAATTCGTGCCGTATTTGGTAGAAGCAGGAGTAGAAAAAACATTGTTTGGACTCGGATTTTCTTTAAAAAATTGGTTGGTAAAAGCATCCGTTTCGGTATTATAACTTGCCCAATATGCTTCTTTTTTATCTGCGTCTAAAACATATAATATGCTGTTCGGTTGTTTTCTTTCTTGATTGTAATCAGATGAAAACGAAGCGGATACCAATGCCAAAATACCTATTAAAAAAGCCAGTTTTGCCAGTTTTTTTATGTTTTTATAAGAGGCGAATATGGGTAAAACTATTCCGATAAGTAAAATAGTAAAAACAGCACTTGCCACCGTCATTTTAAGTCCGAGACCCACAGGAAACATTTGAATCAAAGGCACAAAAATCAAAATTGTCGGTATGGCTAAAAAAGTAAACAGCAATATTTTATTCGAATTATATGCTTTATAAAACAATAAAGCAGCGAGAATTACTAGAGCTAGAAGTACCGGAATAATAAAAAATCCTGCGCCTGGTAAATATAAGGCAACTGCAGTATTGATAAGTAGCCAAATAAAAATTGGTGCAATGAATAAATCGGGGGTGTCGTATTTTTTAAAATAACGGGAATACAACCAAAAATTAATTGCGATTGCAAAAGAGACAAAAGCAGCGATATAAAAATTACCGTTATAGGTAAAACCGTGTAAAATATCTTGGTATTGCGGATAAATTTTAAGCAGAAGTTTCCAACCAAAAAATGTAATTAAGCCAGCCAAAACCAATGAACTCAACAAAGGAATAAACCCTTTAAAGATTACTTTAACTGATAGTTTTTGTTTTTTAAAGCCGAAAAAAAGAAGTACAATAAATGCAAAAAATGCAAAAATCAACATGTAATTTACCCAAGAAAACGGGTAATTTACCAATGAAAATCCTGGAAAATTAAAGAAAACATAATCTTTATTTGACGTTAAATTGTTCAAATCCGCATCAGCGAAATAAGTTAGTAAAGGCATTAAGTAGGTTGCTTGATGCTCGAGCGTATTTTTATCCAAACGCTCCAAATTATCTTGCTGTGTGTGGTAATCATAATGATCGTCGATAAAGGCAAAATTGTAGCCATTAATATTTCCTTCTTCGCGAAAAACGGTTAAATCGGTGTCGTTTGGTAACATTTTATAAAGGCTGTAAAACAACGAATTTCCCACCGGATATTTCACATTTGCTTGATTAAAAGCATGTATTAAATTTTTATTTCCGCCATTAGTTTCCATTAATAAAAGACTCGGACCACCGCTTCCTCTTGCCTCAAAATTAAGTACAACGCCTACATTTTTTGCCCAAGGATGATGATTTACAAAGGCATTTGCACCTAACAATCCAAGTTCTTCTGCATCGGAAATCAAAATAATAATATCATTTTTTGGTCTTGGATTGTTACCTAAATAAGCACGAAGACTTTCTAAAATGGTCACAATACCGCTGCCGGCATCACTTGCGCCAAAAGAAGAATGTGGTGCGGAATCGTAATGTGTCAACAAGAGTAAAGAATTGCCCTTTTGAGTGCCCGGTATTTTTGCAAGAATATTTTGGGTATCGGTACCAGCACGCCATTTTTTGTTGAATGCAATTTGATATTGGACTTCTACGGTGAGACCTAATTTTTGTAGTTCAGAGGAGATATAGTTGCGCACCTCTGTATGGTTTTTACTTCCAACATAGTGCGGTTCTTTTGTGATTTCTTTTAATTGCATTAAAGCCCTTTCGGTTGAAAATTTTAATTTGGGAGTTTCTAATCCACTGATTTGGCTTGGCATTAAAGAAGTAAAACTCCAATAAATTGCTGCAATAAGCAAAATAAAAGAAATGGCTGATGTAAAGTTTTTTCTAGCTGACATGTTTAGCTTTGGTTTTCAATAGACTTTAAATGTAAGGATTCTATTGAAGTTATTCAAACCAATAGAAATTCCCGCGAAAGCGGGAATCTCATTAGTATTAACTTTTTTAATAAGAATATTTCTATTCTATTAAAGGAGTAACTGGTTTTGATTGTTTTAAATATTGATCTAAAAAAGTAAGAATTTGTCCGTAACCTTTGATTTCATTTTCTTTTTTTCTAAAACCGTGACCTTCATCCGGAAAGAGAACATATTCAACCGGAATATTATTCTTTTTCATTTCGGCAACCATTTCATCTGACTCTACTTGCAACACTCTTGGATCATTTGCTCCTTGTAAAACCATTACCGGACTTTTAATTTTATCGGCATGAAATAATGGAGAAATCTCATACAATCGAACTGAATCTTTGGTGTTTGGGTCTCCTAATTCGGTATATAATGCTTTTTTAAAAGATTCCCAATGAGGAGGAATCGATTTTAAAGTACGTAACCAGTTTGTTACTCCGAAAATATTTACACCTACTTGAAATTCATCCGGTGCAAATGCCATAGCAGCCATAGTCATATATCCACCATAACTTCCACCGATAATTCCAATTTTTTCGCCGTCGATATAATTTTGTTCTTGTAACCATTTTTTACCCCAAATACAATCTTTTAAATCTTTATCGCCATGATTCAAATCGTCCATTTTGAAAAAAGTTTTACCATAACCACTACTACCTCTGTTGTTTACGGCTAAAATGGCATAACCATGATTTACCAAAAACTGAATTAGTGAGAAATAACCCACTCGTGTTTGCCCTCCGGGTCCACCATGAACCCAAACTAATGCCGGCACTTTAGTATCGGCAGTTGCGGTAAGGGGTTTGTAATAAATTGCCGGAATTTCTAATCCGTCAAACGACTTGAAGCGAACTACTTCAGCTGAAACCAAATTAGAGGCATCTAACTCGGGACTCATCGTGTTGGTCAATTGTTTGAGTTCTTTTGTCTCAAAATTATATACATAAATATCATTCGAAGATTTAGAAGTTCCAACGGTTAAACGCATCCAATTTTCACTGTCAGAAATTGAAACGCCCTTGATATCGGCATCCGGTATTGCAGGAAAATCGATATTTTTTCCGGTTATATTGTCTTTGATGATTAGGTTTGTTTGGCCATCTTCATTAATTCCAATCACACGATATTTGCCATTTTCACTCAAATTACTATACATGACATCCCAATTGGTTTCAAAAACAACTTCTTTGGTACCCGTTGCAATTTCATACTGTACGAGGTATTTAAATTCTTTGCCGTTATCGGTAATATAATAAAAATAGGCGTTGTCAATACTAAAACCTGAACCAGAATAAGCACCGGGTTCGGTAGAAATTTCAACCGTTTTATTGGTTTTTCTATTATTTAAAAATAACTTGTCTTCACTTGTTGTAATCGATTCTGAAATACTGAAAAAATTCTCATCGTTTGAAATGTTTTCTACATTCAATCCTTTCTCATTTTTGTACAGCATTTTAGAAGTCCAATTGCTTATATTCATTTTATAAAAGTCAAAAAATCGTGAATCACGGATATTAGAAAGATAATACATTGATTTTTTATCTTCACTCCAACCTTCAAAATTCGTTTTTACATTTTCTCCCGGAGTAAGATCTGTGGAAGTTCGATCATCTTTTAGTATAAAAATATGATTATTTTCATCGCCTCCTTTATCGGCAGAATATAAAATTTGATTGGTGCCGGGTACTTCATCAATCACGTAAAATGATTCCTTTTCTGAAAAAGTAAGTTGTTTTTTTTCACCATTTGCAATGGTAATTTCAAAAGCGTTAAAAATACCGGTTTCGTTGCTACTTATTAATAATTTTGTTTCGTCATTATTGAAAGTACCACCGGAAACATTAATATTTTTATAAAATTGCTCAATACTGTATTGGGTAATTTCTTTGGGAGTTTCTTTTATTTCCTTATCGGAAGTATTTTTACACGATAAGAAAGAAATTAGCACAGCAAATAGAATGATTTTTTTCATAAGGATGATTTTTTAGTTAGATGTAATTGTTCAAAAAGGCACAATAAATTAGGCATAAAACACTAATTAATTGACAGTGACTAATATAACGAAAATATGGGCTATGTAAAAAATATTCTTATTTGATCGCAATATTGAATTTAGGATGTTAATTTTTGATAACATTCAACTCATTCCATTGCATATTGGTATCGTTAAAAATTTGTTTTTCCAAATCTTTACCACTGTCGAAGAGTTTTTCTTTTGGAATGGGAATCCCAACAGAATCAATTTTATTAATCAAGAATACTTGCCCGATATTAACAGTAGAATTTTCATTGGGGTCAAACAGGTGTTTTTTTATAAGATTTACTTGGGCATCCCATCGAAATAAATTCGGGTACCATTTTTCTTTGAATTTTTGGTAATTGATTGTAGTACTGAATTGAGGTCTCGAAATGCTTAACCCCATGGCAAATAATATTGGTTTAACCAAAAAAGGAATACTAAATCTACCGGTAGACTCAACCGAAACTATGGCATAAGTTTCGCGACTGATTAAAATTTTACCCGAATCTTTAATATGGTCAATTGTTCGTTTGGCTTTGAATAAAATGGCAACCAAAGGCTCACCATTCAATGAAGTTTCTTCGCCAAAAGTATATTCATATTTTTTAAAATCTTTTTCATTCAGGTAATTTCCCTTATCATGATTAATATCAAGGTGAATTACAGATTGGGGTCCGCCAAAATCTACTTTTAAATTACCGTCGTATTCATCTTCATCGTATTCTTCCCCTTTTCTATCCGCTTTTTTTTTCGCTTTCGCAGACTTTTTTTCTATCCATTCCTTCATGAATTGAAATTGTTGCACATTTTCAGCTGGTTTATACAATAAGAGTTGATGCTGATTTTTTGTAGTGTCTTTTGGTTCAGGATAATAGGTTTTAAAAACAGCCTCTTCCTGCTTAATAATTTGATTATTTTCAATAAATTTTTCCCTATAATAGGCAATAGATTGATAAGGGTTCTGCGGATAATTATCTTTTAAATTATCCAATGCTCTTTTGATATAATCTAATGGTGTTAACTGACTAAGAACAACTTCATCTAAAACATTATTTGCAGGTTCTAATTCAATTTTAATTGGATTATTTACAATTTGCAAAGCAATTTCGTATGGATTAAAACCAATAAAACTTATCGAAAGTGTATCGTTTTGTTTTAACTCGGGAATGTAAAAATCAAATTCACCATCTTCATTTGAAATCACACCAATAGGGTAATTTTTTAAGGTAATGGAAGCAAAGGGCAGAGGTTCGTTAGTTTCTTTGTTGGTTACGGTTCCGCTAACAAGGCTTTTACTTTGAGAAAAAAGGGAGGTACTAATTAATGCGAAAAGAAAAAATAATCTTAATAATTTGAACTGCATAAAACGTTTTGTTGTTCGACGAATTAGTACCGAAATTGTTACAACTAAGAAACAAATTTATTGGCAAAGGCTCTAGTTTAGATTGGTGTTGATTTTTTCAACCTAAAGATAATTTTAAGTATTAACGATTGTTTGCCTTTCATTTTTTTTATTTCTTTTGCACGCCCAAAAGAAACGAAACAAAGAAAAAGGCGCTTATCCGAGGAGTTTTTCGACAACAAGGTCGAAAAATCATGTCAGAAACTCCGCGTCGCTCCGTGCCTTCGCTCTTGTTCTTGGAGCTTTCTGACACTATTCTGCGTATAGGGAATCTTAGCTGCGCTCAGTCTGAAGTTTTTAACAACACTATTTTAATCTAGAGCCTTGATGAATTATTTGCTATTAAAATCAGTCATTTTTCACCAATAGAAAATAATCATTCTCTAACGGAAGATAACCTTGATCATAAACGTAATAATATATAGTACCTGCTTTTGTGGTATAAATTGAGGTAAATAAATTAAAGTCAAAGTTAGTATTGAGCAGTTTGGTTCGGGTAACTTTTGATTTACCTGTAGTATTTAATTCTGTTAAGATTTTGTAATTTTTACGTAATCGATTGTTTGTATTTCGAATCAAGTTTTTACTACCTGTGTTAACCTTATTATTATAGGCATTCCGACAATAATCGCTGCAAAATTTCTTATCGCTTCGCCCTTTTATAATTTCTTTACATTCAAGGCACTGTTTGTCGCTCATGACTATTTTGTTAATATTCAGGTAAATATAGGTAAAAATATCCGTTTACAAACGGTTACATTCAATTACATACGAAAGTAACTACTTACAAACCGAGTTCAGGTTTCGACTCATCGCATATTTGCAGTGTTAATCAAAAACATTTTATAAACCAGTCTGTTCAATCAGGCGTAAAACTTTTTATTATGAATAACTTAAGAAACAGAGTACAGTTAATTGGAAACTTAGGAATGAAACCTGAAATTAAAACATTAGAGTCCGGTAAAAAATTGGCAAAATTTTCAATCGCCACAAATGAAACGTATAAAAATGCTAAAGGCGAAAAAATTACGGACACGCAATGGCACAATGTAATTGCATGGAACAAAACTGCTGAAATTGCCGAAATGTTTTTAGATAAAGGTAAAGAAGTTGCTATTGAAGGCAAATTAACCACTCGTTCATGGGATGATGAACAAGGCAATAAAAAATATATTACTGAAATAGTTTGTAGTGAATTATTGCTTTTGGGATCGAAAGGACAATAGGTTTTTGTTAGGGGATTGACTTTTAAAGTCAATCCCCTATTTTTTTCATGAATTCTTCCCCAAAATCGGCAAGATATTTTTTGACATTTTGCATAGAATCCTCCAAGTTTGGTGCTTTTTCAATCGTAGAAGTTGCATAAGAAATTCCTAAAGATTTTAGTTCTTTTGGGCTCAAATCAATTTTCCCGCAAAATGCGGCAACGGGAATTTTATATTTTTTAGCGGAATTGATTACTCCATTAATGGTTTTACCAGAAAGGGTTTGTTCGTCTAACTTTCCTTCTCCGGTAATTATCCAATCGGCATTTTGAATTTGGGTTTCAAAATTTACCAATTCTTTTACCAATTCAATTCCGGAAACGAGTTCAGCATGTAAAAAAGCAACAGCTCCTGCGCCCAAACCTCCTGCAGCTCCAACACCTTTTATTTTTTGCACATCGATATGAAATTGTTCTAAAAATAACGCAGACATGTTTTGCAAACCTTTGTCTAGTATAATTATTTCTTCTTGATAAGCTCCTTTTTGAGGTGCATAGACAAAAGCAGCTCCGTTTTTACCGTATAACGGATTGGTAACATCACAAGCAATTTTAAACTTAATTCTATCTATTTGTTCAAGTACATTAGAAGTGTCAATTTTTTTTATATGAATCAAATTTTTCCCAATCGGGACAATTTCTTTATCAAATTCATCTAAAAATCGAAAACCCAAAGCAGTCGCCATACCAATACCGCAATCGTTTGTTGCACTTCCACCAATACCTAAAATAATGGTTGTTGCTCCTTTTTCAATCGCATGTCGAATTAATTCACCGGTGCCAAGAGTAGTCGTGAAAAAGCAATTTTGTTCTTCTTTAGCAAGTAAATTCAGCCCCGAAGCTTTTGCCATTTCAACATAGGCAGTTTTAGAATCTTTTGCAAAAAGGTAGCAAGCATCAATTTTTCTAAAAAGAGGATCTCTCACTTTCGTGGATATAGTTTCGCTTTGTAAGTGAAAATCTAAAACAGCAAATGTTCCATCGCCACCATCGGCTAGAGGAATTTTGACAATCTCGACAGCCGAATTAACACGGTTAATTCCTTCCGCAACAGCATCACAAAACTCTATTCCGGTTAAAGAACCTTTGAATTTATCTGGCGCAAGAATAATTTTCATGGAGTTACAAATTAATATGGAACTCTAAAAGTACAAATAAAGCCGAGTTAACTTACTTGCTCTCCATTCTTTACCGAATCTTTTTCCGGTTCGATAAAGGCTAGTTTTCCGTCTGGTGTGTCGGTCATTAAAATCATACCCTGACTTTCAACACCTTTTAAATTTCTTGGGGCAAGATTGACCAAAACAGAAACTCGTTGTCCGATAATATCTTCAGGTTTAAAACTTTCGGCAATTCCGCTAACGATAGTTCGAATATCCAAACCAACATCGACTTTTAATTTTAGTAATTTTTTAGTTTTCGGAATTTTTTCTGCCTCTAAAATAGTCCCAATCCGTATGTCTAATTTGGTGAAATCATCAAATGAAATGGTTTCTTTTATTGGTTCAACCACCACCACTTTATTCGATTCTTTGGTGGCTTCCAATTTTGCAAGTTGCACATCAATTTCGGCATCTTCAATTTTTGAAAACAGCAATTCTGCTTGATTTATTTTGTGCCCTGAGGCTATTAAAACTGCTTCCGAATTTACAGTTTCCCAAGTAGCTTGGTGTTCAAGATCTTTATAATTTAAAATATTCTTCAATTTACGGCTGGTAAACGGTAAAAATGGCTCACTTAATATCGCTAAAGCGGAAGAAATTTGCAAAGCGACAAATAGAATAGTTTCTACGCGAGTTGGATCTGTTTTTATCTGTTTCCAAGGCTCTTCATCTGCTAAATATTTATTTCCCAATCGGGCTAAATTCATTAATTCGGATAATGCTTCCCGAAATCGAAAGCGTTCAATAGAACTCGAAATTATGGCAGGATATTTTTTAACTTCCTCTAAAGTAGTCTTATCAATTTCAGTTAATTTCCCCATTGGAGGGATTATTCCATCATAATATTTGTTGGTTAAAACAACAACACGGTTGATAAAATTACCAAATATGGCAACCAATTCATTATTATTTCTCGCTTGAAAATCTTTCCAAGTAAAGTCATTATCTTTAGTTTCAGGTGCATTTGCTGTTAAAACATAACGTAACACATCTTGCTGATTTGGAAACTCTTGCAAATATTCATGCAACCAAACTGCCCAGTTTTTAGAGGTGGAAATTTTGTTTCCTTCTAAATTTAAAAATTCATTAGCCGGAACATTTTCGGGAAAAATATAACTTCCTTCTGCTTTTAACATCGCCGGAAAAATAATACAATGAAATACGATATTATCTTTTCCAATAAAATGCAACATTTTGGTATTTTCATCTTTCCAATACGGCTCCCAATCTTTTCCAACTCTTGCTGCCCATTCTTTGGTAGAAGAAATATATCCAATTGGTGCATCAAACCATACATATAAAACTTTTCCTTCTGCACCTTTTACCGGAACCGGTATTCCCCAGTCCAAATCACGGGTTACAGCTCTTGGTTTTAAACCATCATCGACCCAAGATTTTACTTGCCCGA